>JBPPMV010000562.1:0-2164 GCA_051306235.1 Mycobacterium sp.
TCCGTGCTGGTGAGTTCCAGGACGGTTCGCAGATTGGTGATCAGTGTGGCGGTGTCGGTCATGACGTTGGCCCCCTAAGTGGTTGTGTCATCGGTCAGACGCGGATGCGCCATGGTCGTCGGCTACCCGTCGCCGCCGCGCTTGACACGGAAAGCCCGTCGGATGTGGCTCACGTCTCGTCGACGACGCGCCGTTGATCTATGACAGCCGTAATAGCAGCAGATCAACGTAATATAGAACGACTGTCATAGGAAAGGCGTTCGATGGTGGGATCCGAGCAGGATGCGCGCAACCGCATGGTCCGCGGCGCCGCGGAGATGATCGGCCGCCGCGGGCTGAATGCGACCAGCGTGCGCGATCTGGCCCGATATGCCGGGGCCCCGCTCGGGTCCACCTACCACTACTTCCCAGGGGGTAAGGCGCAACTGGCTGCCGAGGCGGTGCGCTGGGCCGACGCGCAGACCACCGGTGTACTGAGCCGTTCGATGGGGGACGGGCCGGTGGCCGTATTGCGGGCATTCGTGGACACGTGGCGGAAAGAGCTGTCGAGCAGTGAATTCCGGTGTGGATGCCCGGTTCTCGCGGTCGCCGTCGAAGAGGAACTGCCCGGTGGGGACTCCTCACCACGGGATGCGGCGGTGTTCGCATTCAGCAACTGGACGGCCACCCTGGCCAGGTCGCTGCGCGATGCGGGCAGTGCGCACGGCGCGGCCGCAGATACGGCGACGCTGATCGTCGCGGCCGTCGAGGGCGCGGTGGCGATGAGCCGAGCCGAGCGCAGTGTGCAACCGCTGGAGGTTGTCGGCAGGCAGTTGGAGCAGGTGCTGGCCGGGCTGACCTGAATCGTCAGACCTTGGCCCGCAACACATCCGAGAGTGGACGCCGCGGAGTCGGCGGCGGCACCTCGTCGAGTTCCGGGATGATTCCGAGGCGCACCACCACCTGCGGAAACGGTCGGTTGACCAGGGCGCCGACTATATCGCGGCTGACGGGCACCTCGGTCAGGTGGCTCAGCGTGCATGACGCGTAACCCGCCATGGTGGCGTCCAGTAGCAGGGCCGACAGCGCCTCGCCGCAGCGCAACAGGTCGGCACGGGTGTCCTCATACGCCGAGATCACCACCAGTTGTGCGGTGTCCTCGACCACGCCCGGGCGCCGCTCCCGGTTGTGGGTGACCGGGAAGGACCGTCCGACGTCGACGCGGTCGGCCTCGGCAGCCGAGATCAGTGCGCTGTGCGGAATCCCGTCGGTCACCTCGAATGGCGATGTCCACCAGTCGACCTCGTGGTGATAGGCCGAATCGTACAGACGCAGGGCATCGGTGAGCTGTGCGGCCTCGGCGACCGTGGGCCGGTCGGCGGGGTCGATGACGTCCATGGCGGTGACGTCGGGATCGGTGGTCTCGCGCAATTGCACTGCGAAGGACTCCCAGTTGGCCGGCCTCGCCATCGGCAGCCGATCGGTGCGCCGCCGCAGGATCGCGTCGGCGCGCCGGCGGTGCCCGGCGGTGACCGGCGGCAGCGGGACGAGGGTGATGGTGGCGAGATGGTGGTGATCGTTCGGATTGGGGTAGCGCTCCACCTGGGTGTCCAGGCCCGCTGCGGCCGCCGCGACCCGGAAATGGTCGAGCACGGCGCCGCAACTGATCACGGCCTGCCGGCCGCCGGTATCGGTGGCAACCAACCGATCGGTGTCGACGAACAACTGCACGCCCTCTGCGCAGATGACCCATCGCCACGGCTGGCTGTTGTGATACGACGGGGCGCGGCATGCGAGGTGCACGGCATCTTCGATGATCCGCACAGCGCGCAGGGTCTGCGAAGTCTGCGATGTCTGCGATGTCGTTGCCATCAGCCAAGTCTGCGGCCCGGGGGCGACCGCGTACCAGGGCCGTAAGTCCTCAACTCTTCAGGTACGCGACGATCGCGTTGGACAGACCGTGCCGGGCCTCGTCGAGGTCGATATAGGAGCCGAGCTGGCGCTCGGAGGTGATACCGCGCATCGCACCCGGGATGAACAGGGCGACCTCGCGCACCCGGGCGGGATCCACGTCCAGATCGGAGAACGCGTTCTGGCAGTCGGTGATCCATGTCCGCTGCCAGGAAGCCAACTCGGCCGCAGTCTGCGGAAAATGCTGTTCCAGCTCCGCGCGATCACGGGGGAG
>JBPPMV010000563.1:0-6355 GCA_051306235.1 Mycobacterium sp.
GAGTAGGGCCCGCCGCCGCGGCTCACCGACACCCCGTCCACGCGGTCGCGGCGCGGGGCACCCGGATAGCGGGCGGTACGCAGGGTGACCGCCACCCCCGAGGCGGCCAATTGTGCGCCGATGCGCTGCAGATAGGCCTCGCTGCCGCCGCCCTGCGGGTGTCCGGTATCGCGCCAGCCCAGCAGCAGCACGCGCTGCACCTGGGTGTCGCGGGAGGTTCGAGGCATAACCCGGCCAGCCTAACGTCCCGGCGGACCCGCCGAGAGTGGCCGATCGCGCTCCGTAGGCTGTCCGGGTGCGGCCCACCCGTGACTTCGCCCGCCGGGCCACCTTGGGTCGATCGGTGCGGCTGCTGAGCGCCTTCCGGTTCGAGCAGTCCGATCCGGCCCGCTTCTACGGCGCGCTGGCCACCGACACCGTCGAGATGGTCGGTGAGCTGTGGTCGGGGCTCAACGCCACCACCCCCGCCGGGCGCACCGTGCTGGATGTCGGCGGCGGTCCCGGCTACTTCGCGTCCGCATTCACCGCGGCCGGGATGCACTACATCGGCGTCGAACCTGACCCCGGCGAAATGCACGCAGGTCCCGCCGGCGAACCGGGTGGCGGGTCTTTCGTCCGCGCCTCCGGCACGGCGCTGCCGTTCGCCGATGACAGCGTCGACATCTGCCTGTCCTCCAATGTCGCCGAACACGTGCGCAGCCCGTGGCAGCTGGGCAACGAGATGCTGCGGGTGACCCGCCCGGGCGGTCTGGCGGTGCTGTCCTACACGGTGTGGCTGGGCCCGTTCGGCGGGCACGAGATGGGGTTGACGCACTATCTGGGCGGGGCCAGGGCCGCCGACCGGTACGCCCGCAAACACGGGAGGCGGCCGAAGAACGACTACGGCTCGTCGTTGTTCGCGGTCTCGGCGGCCGACGGGTTGCGGTGGGCCGCCAGTACCGGATCACTGGTCGCCGCTTTTCCCCGCTACCACCCTCGATGGGCCTGGTGGATGACATCGGTCCCGGGTGTCCGGGAATTCACGGTGAGCAATCTGGTGCTCGTCCTGCAGACCTGAACTGCAACAGGTTCTCGTTTCACCGGATTCTGGGTAATGTGACGTCCATGACACAGACGGCGTTCAAGACAACGTGGGACAAGTTGTTCATCGGTGGTCAGTGGGTCGAACCGTCGACCTCAGAGGTCATCGAGGTGTTCTCCCCGGCCACCGAACAGAAGGTCGGCCAGGTTCCGCTGGCCGCGAAGGCGGATGTGGACGCCGCGTGCGCCGCAGCCCGCAAGGCGTTCGACGAGGGCCCATGGCCGCGGCTGTCCCCCAAGGAGCGCGAGGCGGTCATCGCCAAGGCCGTCGAGCTGATCGAGGCCCGTGCCGAGGAGTTCAAGCACCTGCTCAAGCTGGAGACCGGGCAGCCGCAGACCATCGTGGACATGATGCAGTACGGCGCGGCGATGTCGACGCTGCAGTTCTACGCCTCCGGTGCCGAGAAGTTCGCGTGGGAGGAGATCCGGGACGGCCTCTACGGCCAGACCCTGGTGCTCAAGGAGCCCATCGGCGTCGTCGGCGCCGTCGTGGCCTGGAACGTGCCGTTCTTCCTGGCCGCCAACAAGCTCGGCCCGGCCCTGCTGGCCGGCTGCACCATCGTGCTCAAGCCGGCCGCCGAGACCCCGCTGACCACCAACCTGATGGCCGATGTGTTCGCCGAGGCCGGGCTGCCCGAGGGTGTGCTCTCGGTGGTGCCCGGTGGCGTCGAGACCGGCCGTGCGCTGACCGACAACCCGGCACTGGACAAGTTCACCTTCACCGGCTCCAGTGCCGTCGGCAAGGAGATCGGCAAGATCGCCGCCGAGAAGCTCAAGCCCTGCACTCTGGAACTCGGCGGCAAGTCCGCGGCGATCATCCTCGAAGACGCCGACCTGGATTCGACGCTGCCGATGCTGATCTTCTCCGGCCTGATGAACTCCGGGCAGGCCTGCGTGGGCCAGACCCGCATCCTGGCCCCGCGGTCCCGCTACGACGAGGTCGTCGAGAAGGTGGCCGCCGCGGCAGCCGGCATGCTGGCCGGTCCGCCCGATGATGCGGCCGCCATGATCGGCCCGCTGATCTCGGAGAAGCAGCGCGAGCGCGTCGAGGGGTACATCAAGAAGGGCGTCGAGGAGGGTGCGCGCATCGTCACCGGCGGCGGCCGTCCCGAGGGTCTGGACACCGGCTGGTTCGTGCAGCCCACCGTGTTCGCCGATGTGGACAACTCGATGACCATCGCCCAGGAGGAGATCTTCGGACCGGTCCTGGTCGTCATCCCCTTCGACGACGAGGCCGATGCGGTGCGCATCGCCAACGACTCCGTCTACGGCCTGGCCGGGTCGGTGTACACCACCGATTACGCCAAGGCCGTGGAGATCGCCAAGCAGATCCGCACCGGGACCTACGGGATCAACATGTACGCCTTCGATGCGGGCGCCCCGTTCGGCGGGTACAAGAACTCCGGTATCGGCCGCGAGTGTGGCCCCGAGGGCATCTCGGGCTACTGCGAGTCCAAGAGCGTGCTGCTGCCGTTCGGGTACACCCCGGAGTAACTCACAACCTCAGGAGCCCCGGATGAGAATCCCCTCATCCGGGGCTCCTTTTGTTGTCATCTGCAGGCGCGAACCTTGTGGTGTCGGGAAAACAACCACCAAGGAGCACATCTCATGCAAAACGCGAAGTTACTCACCATCGCTCTGGCCCTGACCGGCCTGGGCTTCCTGGGTGCCGGCACGGCGTTTGCCGATGAGGCACCGGCCCCCGTCCCCGTCACCACCAGCGGGACGACGATCCTGGCCGATGACGATGACGATGATTGGGACGACTGGCACGACGACGACTGGGATGACCGCTGGGACGACTGATCCCGCCCGCGACGCCCGTCATCCGCACCGGATGGCGGGCGTCGCGGTCACGGCACGTTCTCCAGCCGGTAACCCATTCCGCGCAGCGTGACGAACCGGTCGGTGCCCAGCTTGCGCCGCAGGTACCGGACGTACACGTCGACCACATTGGAATTCGGGTCGAAGTCGTAACCCCATACGTGGCTGAGCAACTGCTCGCGGGTGAGCACCTGCCCCGGATGGCGCAGAAACGTCTCGGCGAGCGCGAACTCGCGTGCCGAGAGATCCACCGTGCGGCCGCCGACATCGGCGCGGCGGGTCCGCAGATCCAGTTGCAGCCCGCCGTACGCCAGCACCGTCAGCTCGGCGGTCCGGCTGGAGGTCAACCGCAGTCGGACCCGGGCGAGCAGTTCCTCGAACCGGAACGGTTTGGGCATGTAGTCATCGGCACCGCCCTCCAGGCCGGCCACGGTGTCCTGCACGCTGTCCCGGGCGGTGAGCACGATGACCGGGATGGTGTTGTGCCCTTCGCGCAGCCTGCGCAGTACCGCGAAACCGTCCAGTTCCGGCAGTCCGATGTCCAGGACCAGCAGGTCGAATCCCCCGGTCACGGCGTACTCGTAGGCGGCGAGCCCGTCGGCGACGACGGTGACGGCAAACCCGTTGGCGGACAAACCCTTCTCGATGAACGACGAGATGCGTGGCTCGTCCTCGGCGATCAGGACGCGGGCCATGACGCCTCCTCGAAACGGGCGGGGATGATGACGGTGAAGGATGCGCCGCGGCCGGGTCCGCTGTCGAGCAACACCTCGCCGCCGTGTGCGTGCGCGATGGCGCGCACGATGGACAGACCGAGACCGGCGCCGTCGGAACGCTTTCCCCCGGCGCTGCCGCGCCCGAACCGCTCGAAGATCCGGGCCCGGTCGGCTTCGCTCACCCCCGGCCCGGAGTCGGCGACCCAGAAGCGCAGCCAGCCGCCGGACAGCTGCGACCCGACACCGATCCGGTCCCCGGGCCGGGTGTAGCGACAGGCGTTGTCGGCCAACGCCACCAGCGCCTGGGTGATCCGCTGCGGATCCAGCACGGCGACGGTATCGGCCGAGGCGTCCAGGGTGAACCGCCGATCGCCGAGTTGACTCACCTTGCCGAACACATCGGCGGTCAGCGCCCCGATATCGACGGCCACCGGCTGCAGGAAGGCGGGTTGTTCGGCGCGGGCCAGCAGCATCAGGTCGGTGACCATGCGGTTCATCCGTTCCAGTTCGTCGTCGACCAGCGCCACCGTGGACACCACGTCCGCACTGTCGCCGGCGTCGACGACCTCCAGATGGCCGCGGACAATGGTGATCGGGGTGCGCAGCTCGTGGCCGATATCGTCGATGAACCGGCGCTGCGCGGCGACACCGGTCTCGATCCGGTCCAGCATTCCGTTGACCGTGACCACCAGGGCATCCAGCTCATCACCGTCGCCGGTGGACGGGATCCGTTGGGACAGATCGGTTTCGGTGATGGTCTGGGCGGTGGCGACGATATCTCGCAGCGGCGCCAGGATGCGGCCGGCCACCAGCCAGGCCGCACCGGCAGCACCCAGCACGGTGATCGCGCCGACCACCAGCATCAGCCGTGCGGCGTCGTCGGCGCTGTCACGTTCGGCGTCGGCAAGGTAGGCCGCGACGATGACCCCGCGGCCGGGGCTGTCCTGAAGGGTGACCGGGATGGCCAGGTAGAGCACCTCGCCGGCGTCGGGATGCTCGTAGCGCCCCTCGGTCGGCACGGTCAGTTCCGATACCAATGCGGTGAAGACCGCGTCACCGGAGAGGATCTCGGAGGTGCCCGGTTCCTGACGGCTCTGGGTGCGGTACTGCCCGTCGACGTAGCCGAGGAACTTCTCGTTGGGCCGGGCGATGTTGTAGGCGATGGCCTCGCGGATCACCTCGTCGACTCCCACGAAGGGCTCACCGGTACGCGGGTTGATCCCCGGTGCGCTCAACTCGGCGAACTCCTGCACCTCGAAACGCAGCGCCTCATCCATCCGGGTGTTGATGCCCGAGACCAACAGGCGCCACGTCACGAAGGTCACGATGCCCAGGGCGCCCAGCACCAGCAGCAACATCCACGCGATGATCCTGGTGCGCGCGGTCGACGGCAGCACGCGCCGCCATGCCGACCGGGCCGGCGCACTGGGGAGCATGGTGTCCATCCTGCCCGCTCGCCGTTCCGCGGTACTCAGTCGTCCCAGCCCCCGTCATCGTCCCAGTCGTCGTCCCCGCCATTTGTGATGGCCGGCGGCGGGGCCGGCACGTCGACGGGTGGCGGAGGCGGGGGCACCTTCGGGTCGGCGGTCATCCGCGGCGCCGCGGGAGCCGCGGGCCCGGCCTGCGCCGGTAGGTCGGATCCGGCCGGACCGGGCGCAGCCGGTACCCGCGCGGGTGCGGTGACGACAATGGGCGAGGCCGGCGCATCATCGGCGTTCGACGTCATCGATACCCCCACCGCGGTGGCGGCACCGGCAACCAGCAGTGCCGCGATCGGTATCAGGATTGTCGCCTTCATGACGTCCAGCCTGACCGCCGGCGGTCACCCGGAGGTGAGACCGAGATGAGAACGCTCTCATCTCCCCCGTTCCATGCCGCCGTGCGCTGCGGATCACAGTTTCACCGACCCCCGCACCGGGTAGTTTCCACCTGCGCCCGGTGCACACCGAGAGGCGCTCAGACCTCCAGAGAAAGCACCAGCTGATGAAACGTGACGTGGCGGCCGAACTCGACGTGGACATCACCGCGCCGACGACGCTCGAATTTCAGATTGCGGTCGCCCCGCACCCCGGTGCCGAAGTGACCGAGTCGCTGTCTTTCGTGTTGGACGGCAAGGAGATCCAGGCCAAGGAGATGTCCAGCGCGCACGGCAGCCGGATCCACATCTTCGACGCACCCGAGGGCAACCTGAAGGTCAACTACACCGCGACGGTGATCGGCCAGACCGATCCGGCGCCCGTCACCGATGTCGACCTGTCAACCTATCTGCGCCCCAGCCGCTACGCCGAGGCAGACAAGTTCTTCGGTTTCGCCGCAACGGAATTCGGCCAGTACGCGGACTCGGCGACGCTGCTGGAGAAGGTGTCCTCGTGGGTGGGAACCCGGCTGAGCTACGTCCCTGGCTCGAGTGACCCGATCGACGGCGCCGCCGATACCCTGCTGGCCGGGGCCGGCGTGTGCCGCGACTACGCGCACCTGGTGGTCGCATTGCTGCGGGCAGTCAACGTGCCGGCCCGACTGGTGGCGGTGTACGCCCCCGGATGCTCGCCGATGGACTTCCACGCTGTTGCCGAGGCCTTCGTCGACGGGCAGTGGCGCGTGGTCGATGCCACCTGCCTGGCGCCGCGGCAGTCGCTGGTACGGATCTCGACGGGCCGCGATGCGGCGGACACCGCCTTCCTGGACAACCACAAGGGCTCGATCACGTTGAACAGCGCGACCGTCACCGCGGTCGT
>JBPPMV010000564.1:0-3714 GCA_051306235.1 Mycobacterium sp.
GTGTTCTCGTCGAAGCTGCCCATCACCGGGGTGCGATCCGGATCCAGGCCGAACTGCAGATACACCCGGGATCCGTTTACGCCCTCGGGGCCGTAGCCGCCGCCGGTGCCCGCCGCGTAGCCGACGCCGACATTCGGCTTGTCGACCGGTCCGTCGGAGTTCGGTGTGCCGGGGTTGCCTGCCACCGGTTCGGGCGGCTCCAGGGTGTCACTGACACCGTTGGGTGTGAAGCCGATCGGCTTCTCCCCACCCAGTGGGCCGTACGCACCGAAGCGCTGGCCCGGAACCGGTTGCAGCAGTCCGGCATTGGTGTCGGCTTCGACCAGCACCGCGTCCGCCATGGCGCAGCTGTTCCCCGAAGACCCGGTCAGACCGAGTGCCGCGAGGTTGGCCGAGCCGGTGGTGTAGACGGGGTAGCGGCTTGCGGTGGCCTTGAGCATCGAGCCCAGCTCCAGGACGACCATGATGACCGCGACCACCAACAGCGGGGTGGACGCCAGCGCCCGGTTGCGGCCGGTGTCGGCGACCTCGGTGTGCCCGGCGTAGTCGATACGGAAGTGCAGCCAGGCCGTCAGCAGGCCTCCGGCGATTGCCAGCACCAGGAAGATCGTGGTGACCGGGAAGCCGACGATGACGGGCTGCTTGTCGAACCACGGCACCCCGTAGTTGCCGGTGTAGAAGAAGCCGTTGAGAGCCGAGGTGGCCCATGCCAGCACGAACAGCAGCGCGGTCACATACAGCGCGAGATTGCGCCGGCTGTGCAGGCCCACCCGCGCCAGCGCGAAGGCCATCACCCCGCCCAGCGCACCGGCCAGGCCGGCGAACGCGCCGAACTGGATGGCCCACTTCGTCGGGGTGAAGGTCAGCAGCAGCAGGCCGATCCCCGTCGTGCCGACCAGTCGCCACACCGGGCCGTTGACCGCGCCGGGCACCTTTCCGCGGCGCAGCAGCACCATCAGCAGACCGAACACGCACAGCAGCAGGATCAGCCCGGCGAACCGTCGGGTCAGCGATCCGTCGACGCTGTCCTCGACCATCAGGAAGTAGTAGCGCAGGAACTCCTGGTACCAGGGAATCGTCGGTCCGACCACGTACTTGATGCGCGCGGACTCCGCGACGGTGGCCAGGGTCTGGTCGCGGAACACCACCACGAAGATCAGCGAGGCCGCCGCGGCCAGCGTCGCCAACGGGGCCAGCAGGCCCTGTGTGGGGCTGCGTGCGGCGATCAGCCGGGTGATCGCCCTGGCCCCGACGAGCAGCGGTGCCAGCGCGATCAGGCCCTGCGGGGCCAGGGTGAGGCAGAATACGGCGACGACGATCGCGGCGGCGGTGGGCCACAGCCAACGTCGGCCCAGCGAGATCTCGACGAGCACCCAGATGAGCACGACACCGAACGCGATCAGCGGTTCGGGGCGCAGGCCGTTGTTGAACGGTAACCAGGCGGCCAGGAACACGGCTCCCGCGGTCCACACGGTGGCGCGGTTGCCGGCCAGTCGGCTGCCCAGCCGGGGCAGCACGAAGTGACTGATCAGCAACCAGGTGCCGATCGCGGCCGCGGTGGCGGGCAGCCGCATCCAGACCCCCGCGGTGCTGATGGAGGCCAGGTGCGCGAGCACGCTCTGATACCAGTCGAACGGGGCTTCCGAGGCGCCGAAGTACCGGTAGTAGTTGGCGATGTAGCCGGCATCGCCGGACACCCGGGCGATGGTGAGGTTGTAACCGTCATCTGAGGTCGGAGGTCCGACGATGTGCCACAGCAGCAGCCCGCTCACCACGCCGGCATCAGCCAGCCACAAGGACACGCCTCGGCGGCGGCGACGGCCACGGGGGGCGCGCCGCCCGGCGGTGCGGTCCAGCAGCGCCAGCGCGACGATGGAGGCCAGCACGGCGGCGACCCCGAGCACCATCGCGGAGGTCTTCAGCGCGGTGGGTGTGGTGATGAAGCGGGTGTCGACCTCGACGCGCGCGTTCAGGCCGGCGTCCGGTGCGACGTGCAGGTCGGTGAACAGACCGGCGACCTGGGGGCGCTTGTCCACGCTGAGTGTGCCGGTGGCGCCGGGGATCCCGACGAAGTCCGCGCCCACGGCGCCGATATCGGCCCAGATGCGCAGCTCGCTGCAGGCACCGGAGTCGACGGCCTCGCGCGGTGCCACCGTGGCGACGGTGTCCCGGAACGCGACGTAGACGACGTCGGCGTTGGCGAGGACGAACAGACCGTTGCGCCCGGCGTCGATACCGCCGCGCGGGATGGTGGAGAACACCAGGCCGCCGTCGGCGGGCAGGGTCGCCACGGCGCGGCACGGGATGGTGACGTCGAGGGACTTGGGTGCGCCCGAGACCAGGGGCGCGGTGACATCGCCGACGAAACCGTCTTCATTCGCGGACTGCGGCCACTGGATCGCCGCGGTCGACTGCGTGACCGGCAGCAGCGGGACGAGCGCACAGAGCAGGAAGCCGACTAGGCCCGTGATGACGGCTACGAGGCGGATTGTCCTATCTGGCACGAGGCTCAAGGGTAAGCGACAGTTCGGCCGGCATCGCCAGACGACCCGCGCTAGGCCTTATCGGGTTGCAGCGCAGCCAACCGGATATTGCCGTCGTAGTGCGCCAACACCCGGGGGTCCATCACCCGGCGCCACAGCGGCGGGCACCAGGCCAGCACGAGCATGCTGCCGTATCCGGTGGGCAGTTGCGGAGCCTGATCGGAGTGCTGCAGCGTCTGGTAACGCTTCTGTGGGTTCGCGTGGTGATCGGAGTGCCGCTGCAGGTGGTACAGGAATACGTTGGAGATCAGGGTGTCGCTGTTCCAGCTGTGCCGTTGCCCCACCCGCTCGTACCGCCCGTCGGCCAACCGCTGCCGGCGCAGGCCGTAGTGCTCCAGGTAGTTCACCGTCTCCAGCAGGCAGACACCGATGACGGCCTGACCGATGAGCCAGGGGACCACGACAATGCCGAACCAGGCGACCAATCCCGCGAAGACGGTTGCCGTCAGCAACCAGGCGTTGAGGATGTCATTGGCGGGCGACCACCGGGATTTTCCGGCCTTGGCCAGTCGCTCGCCCTCCAGGCGCCATGCGGACCGCAGACCACCGAGCACCGAACGGGGAATGAAGTGATAGACACTCTCACCGAGGCGGGCGCTGGCGGGGTCTTCGACGGTGGCGACGCGCATGTGATGGCCGCGGTTGTGCTCGACGAAGAAATGGCCGTATCCAGTTTGCGCAAGGGCGACCTTGCTGAGGCGCTTCTCCAAGTTCTCGCGCCTGTGACCTAATTCATGTGCGGCGTTGATGGCGATTCCGCCCACAATTCCGACGGTGACCATCAGTCCGGTCTTGTCGGCCACAGTCGTGGTGACCCACCCACCGCCGCTCCACAGCCAGCAGGCGAAAATCAACGAAAGATACTGGTTCGGCAGGTATAGGTAGTTGACCCAGCGGTAAAATGCATCGTTCTCAAGTTGCCCGAGCGGATCGTCGGGGTCGGATCCGTGGTCGGCGCCAATTAGCTGGTCAAGGACCGGAATGACGACGAAGGCCAGCATGGGGCCCACCCACCAGAACACCTGCAAACCGGTCGTATGGACCAGCAGCCAGGCCAATCCGACCATGCCGGGCACCACGGCCCCGAGCAGCCACAGATACCGTTTTACAGCCCGCCACGTGCGCGTTCTGCCGGTCTGTGCGTCTGCCACTTCGTATCCTTGCCAGGGGG
>JBPPMV010000565.1:0-4426 GCA_051306235.1 Mycobacterium sp.
GTCCTCGGCAGGCTGATGCGGGCCGACCGGCTGGCTGTCGAGGTCGGGTTCGTACCCCGATGGCGGACGGCTGCCACCCGTTCCTACGGGCTGCCGAGCGGGCGGCGGGCCGCGCGCGCGGCCCGCGCGCACTCCGCGACCCGGGGGCCCCTGATTCGCGACGATTCCGGACGGGTTCTCGTCGGCGCCGGTCTCTGGGTCGGCGAGACGGGGCTGGAGAAGGGCACGCCGCCGTCGGCACTGCGCGGTGAGGCCGTGGTCGACGACACCGTGCTCTTCGACGGGGACGCGACGGCGGTGCGCATCGAACCCATCGGGACGATGCCGGGGTTGCGGGCGGCGGTGTTGTCGGGGCGCATGCGGCCCAAGCGCTGGGTGACCGGTCGGGCCGCGCAACTCGGGAGCCCCCGGGCATTCGTGGTGCGCGACGGGGAGCTGGGCACCCGCGCGGTGCGCCGGTCGACGGTCTACCGGCACACGGCAGGCTGGCTGGCCGTCCGTTAGGTGGGGGTAGGTAGCGTCGAAACGTGAACATCCGTCCGATCCGCCGGTCCGTCCGGCCCAGCCCGGTCTTCCTGGGCATCGTCGTGCTCACCCTCGCCGGTGGCGCGCTGGCCTGGTTCTGCGGGGACGCCATCGAACCGCTCTCCTACGCCGCGGTCTTCGTCCTCGTGGTCGCCGGCTGGCTGGTGTCGCTGTGCCTGCATGAGTTCGGGCATGCCTACACCGCGTGGAAGTTCGGCGACAACGACATCGCGGTCCGCGGTTACCTGACGCTGAACCCGCTGAAGTACTCCAACCCGATGCTCTCGCTCGGACTGCCGCTGCTGTTCATCGCCCTCGGCGGGATCGGTCTGCCCGGCGGTGCGGTCTATGTGCGCACGGGCTGGATGACGTCGCGACAGCGCACCCAGGTAAGCCTGGCGGGCCCGCTGGCCAATGTGGTGCTGGCGGTGATCCTGCTGGCAGCCGTGAGCCTGTTCTACGACCCGGCGCATCTGGTGTTCTGGGGCGGTATCGCTTTCCTGGGCTTCCTGCAGGTCACCGCGGTCCTGCTGAACCTGCTGCCCGTGCCGGGCCTGGACGGCTACGGCGCGCTGGAACCGCACCTCAAGCCCGAGACGCAGCGCGCCCTGGAACCGGTCAAGGGTTGGGGTTTCCTGATCCTGCTCGTCATCCTGCTGGTGCCACAGCTCAACCAGGTGTTCTTCGCGGTGGTGTTCTGGTTCACGGAGCTGTCCGGGATCAACAGTTCACTGGTGTCGATCGGCGGTGGGCTGACCCGGTTCTGGTCGGCCTGGTTCTGAGTCTTGCAACATATGCGACTTTGCGCATATATTCGGCTGCATGGGAGCTGGACATGACCACAGCCACGGCGGCGGTGACACGCGCGTCGGCCGGATGATCATCGGCGCCGCGATCCTCGGCGCCTTCTTCGTGCTGGAACTCGTCACCGCGCTGACGATCAACTCGATTGCACTGCTTGCCGACGCCGGGCACATGCTCACCGATCTGGTGGCGATGTTCATGGGCCTGACCGCGGTTCTGTTGGCCCGCCGCGGCTCCACATCGGCCGCCCGCACCTACGGCTGGCACCGCGCCGAGGTGTTCACCGCCGTCGCCAACGCCGCACTGCTGCTTGGCGTCGCCGGATTCATCCTCTACGAGGCCTTCGAGCGACTCGGGGATGCACCCGACGTGCCCGGTGTACCGCTGATCGTGGTCGCCCTGGCCGGGCTCGCTGCCAACGCCGTCGTGGTGCTGCTGCTGCGCGCGGACTCCGAGCACAGCCTGGCGGTCAAGGGCGCGTACATGGAGGTCGTCGCGGACACCGTCGGCAGTATCGGCGTGCTGATCGCCGGCATCGTCACCGTCACTACCGGCTGGCCGTACGCCGATGTCGTGGTCGCCGTCCTGGTCGCACTGTGGGTGCTGCCCCGGGCCTTCGCACTCGCTCGGGCGGCGGCGCGCATCCTCAGCGAGTCCTCGCCCGCCCATATCGACGTCGACGAGTTACGCAACGCACTGCAGGCCGTACCCGGCGTCACCGAGGTCCACGACCTGCATGTGTGGACCCTGGTGCCGGGACGGGACATGGCCACCGCGCACCTGACCAGCAATTCCGATACCGCCCGGGTACTGGTCGACGCTCAGGCGGTGCTGTCCGCGCGCGGTCTCGAACACGCCACCGTCCAGGTGGAGCCACCCGGCGGCGTCGGCGACTGCGGCGCGAAGAACTGCTAATTCACCCCGAGCGCGGCCCGCGCGGACGGGTCGCAATCGTCGAGCAGGTCGAGGCAACGCGCGTATTCGGGCGTCTCACCGATCACCTGAGCGGCCCGCGCCAGCGCTGCCACACAGCGCAGGAATCCACGGTTCGGCACGTGCGAGTACGGCACCGGACCGAAGCCCTTCCACCCGTTACGTCGCAGCTGGTCGAGCCCGCGGTGATACCCCGTCCGGGCATACGCGTAGGCGGCCACCGGCTGATCCTCGTCCAGCGCCTGCTCGGCGAGCGTGGCCCACGCCACCGACGCACTCGGATGTGCGGCGGCGACATTGGCTGGCGTCTCCCCGGCTTCGAGTTCGCCCTCGGCCTCCGTATCGCCAGGTAGCAGCGTCGGATCCGGCCCCAGAAGGTCACCCATGCGAGTCATAGGCCTATTGTGCCGTGCGGGCGTATGCCGCCTGTGATTAGGCTTGCGCTGAAGCGTTCGCGAGGGAGGACTGCAGTAGGGATGTCGAACCCAACAGAGCCCGGAGGCGGGCAGCAGGACCCCGACCGGGATGCACCGGAGACCGAGGTTTTCGAGTCCCAGGACGGCACGGAGGAAGACTCCGCCGAGCGCCGGTTCACCGCACCGTCAGGTTTCGACGGATCCACCCAGATCATCGACACGGTGCCCGAACCCCCCACCGAGATCTTCTCCGCCGGTGAGCCGACCGAGATGATCGACAGCACCAAAGTGGCCGCCCCGCAGGTGATCCCACCTCGCGAGGACGGGCCCAAGCCGCCACGGACCCGACGCAGCTGGGGCTGGGTGATCGCAGTCGTGCTGGTGATCGCCGCGGTCGTCGCCCTGGCCGTGCTCGGTACGGTGCTACTGACCCGCGGCGGAGCCAGCGCGGTATCCCAGGAGGACCAGGTCCGGTCGACCATCGAGAACTTCGACATCGCGATCCAGAACGGCGATCTGGCGACGCTGCGCGGTATCACCTGCGGTGCAACCCAGGAGGGTTACGTCAAGTACGACGACCGCGCCTGGACCGAGACCCACAAGCGCGTCGCGGCCGCCAAGCAGTATCCGGTGGTGGCCAGCATCGACGAGGTCGTCGTGGTGGACGACCACGCCGAGGCCAATGTCACCAGCTTCATGGCCAATGCACCGCAGACCCGGTCGACCCGCAGCTTCGACCTGCAGTTCCGCGACGACCAGTGGAAGATCTGCCAAAATGGCTGACCCCCGCCGCAGAGTTCGGGTACCCGGCAAACTGAGTGCAGATCCGCCTCATCGAAAATATGGGGAACTGATAGCCAGTTCGCCTGTGCGATAGTCCGTTTCATGATTTGGATGGCTCTGCCTCCCGAGGTCCACTCAGCGATGCTGAGCAGCGGCCCCGGCGCCGGCCCACTGTTGGCCGCCGCCGCGGCCTGGCACTCCTTGAGCGTCGAGTACGCCGCCGCCGCCGCCGAACTGACCGGCACGCTGGGCACCGTGCAGGCCGGCGCGTGGGAAGGCCCGAGCGCCCAGCAGTACGTCATGGCGCATGCGCCCTACCTGAGCTGGCTGGCACAGGCGAGCGCCAACAGCGCGGCGACCGCGGCGCAGCACGAAACGGCGGCGGCCGCCTACTCGACGGCGCTGGCGACCATGCCCACGCTGCCCGAGCTGGCGCTCAACCACACCACCCGCTCGGTGTTGATGGCGACGAACTTCTTCGGCATCAACACCATCCCGATCGCCGTCAACGAGGCGGACTACGTGCGGATGTGGATCCAGGCCGCGACCACCATGACCACCTACCAGGCGGTGTCGACCGCGGCGGTGATGGCCAGCCCGGCCAGCGCTCCCCCGCCGCCGATCCTGATCCCCGGCGTTGGCGAATCGGGCAGCGCCGCAGCCACCTCCCGGCAGCTCGCGGCAGCGCCGCAGGCCGCGAACTCCGCCTCGGCGCTGAACTCGTCCAGCGCCATCTCCGACGCGCTCAGCGGCTACTTCGACTCGATCCCCGGCGGGGACCTGATCTGGGATTTCCTGCAGGACCCGCTGGGCAACAGCCTCGCTCTGATCAGAGATTTCCTGACCAATCCCGGTGCGGCGCTCAACACCTACGGGCCGTTCCTGGCGGCCGTCGCCTATCAGGCGATCTCGTGGGTGGGTGCGTCGGTCACCTATCCGTCCCTCTTGCTGCTGCCGCTGATGGC
>JBPPMV010000566.1:0-2408 GCA_051306235.1 Mycobacterium sp.
ATGACCTCCGGGACGCCGGTCAACAACGTGATCCCGGCGGCGAACGCGCCCGGGTTGACGTCCTGGACGAACACCGAGAAGAAATAGCCGCCCAGGATGCCGATGATGACCACCAGGCTGTTGAGCAGGAATGCCACCAGACCCGAGGCCAGCATCCGCGGGGTCACCAGGCGCTGTACCGGGTTGATGCCCAGCACCTCCATCGCGTCGATCTCCTCACGGATGGTGCGCGAGCCCAGATCGGCGCACATCGCGGTCGCGCCGGCGCCGGCCACGATCAGCACCGTGACCATCGGGCCGACCTGGGTGACCGCGCCGAATGCCGCACCGGCCCCGGACAGGTCCGCTGCACCGAGCTCGCGCAGCAGGATGTTCAGCGTGAAGGACACCAGCACGGTGAACGGGATCGCCACCAGCAGTGTCGGACCCAACGCCACCTTCGCCACGAACCAGGCCTGCTCCAGGAACTCACGCCAGAAAAACGGACGCTGAAACAAGTACTTGAACGCATCCGCACTCATCGAGAACAGGCCACCTACAGCCTGCATCGGCCCCGACGCGTTACGCGCGATCGCAATACCCGGAGTCCAACGATCCGGACCCTTACCTGCCATGCCCACCGGGTCCTTCCGAGATCGTGACGGCTGATATTGCTGTCGGAACGCCGACGCTGTGCGCCAAAGCGACTCGGGCACCGTCCACTTGGGTCACCTCACCGTGCGACTGCCCGACCAGCTCAAAGCACTGTGCCACACCGGTACCACTCCGCGGATGCCGTTTGACACTCCAATTTCCGACGGAGTTCAACGGCAGGGCCCTCCAGCGCTGACGACATTTCTCATGATCTGCTCCCCATGCCGCGGAAGATCGTATCGAACGGCTTACCGTAAAGGTGGCGATATTTGCGAAATTCGTCGAACCCGCGCTCACGCGACAACCTCGTACCGATTCATCGCCCAGCACCCGGCGTTGGGATCTCCCCAGCACACCGGGTAGGCGACAAACGATGAAACGTGGGGCATGGGCTGTGTGGATACCTCTCGGTAGTGCTCTGCGAGTAGTGCTAGGTGACTGCGCCCGCGGTTTTGAGATCGATGATGCGGTCCCAGTCCAGCCCGAGTTCGAGCAGGATCTCGTCGGTTTGTTCGGCGAATGCCGGGGCTCCCCCGGTACTCGGCGCGGTCACGTCGAACTGCACCGGATTGGCCACCAACTCCAGCTCGCCGGCCTGCACGATGTACTCGTTGGACCGGATCTGGTCGTCCTTCGCGGCCTGCAGGGTGTCCTGGACGGGCGCCCACGGGCCGGCCAGGGTGGAGAACCGCTTGCTCCATTCGGCCAGGGTGCGCTTCTGCATTGCCTCGGTGAGGATCTCGTTGGCGGCAGCGGTGTTCTGACCGATCGATTCCGCGGTGGCGAAGCGGGGATCGTCGATCAGATCGTCGAGGTCCATGTGGCGGCACACGTCGGCCCAGAACTTCGTCGGCTGCATCATCACGAAGGAGATGTAGCGATCATCGGCTGTCGGGTACAGCCCGACGAGCGGGTTCAGCGGCGAGCCCTGCGTTCCCGGCGGGAAGGCCTCCATGCGCTGATCGAGGTGATTGGTCAGCGCCACGGTGTGGCCCAACGCCCACAGACCGCTGCCGAGCAGGGATACATCGACCACCGAGGGCTCGCCGGTGCGCTCCCGCTTCAGCAGCGCCGCCGCGATACCGCCGGCAAGGTTCGTCCCGGAGATGGTGTCGCCATAGGCGGGTCCCGGCGGACCGACCATGCCCGGCGTACCGGGCGGGGTGATGGTCGCGGCGGTGCCAGCCCGGCACCAGAAGGCGGTCATGTCATAACCGCCCTTGACCGATTCCTCGCCGCGGGGGCCCAGTGCGCTACCCCTGGCGTAGATGATCTTCGGGTTGATCGCCCGGATGTCGTCGACGTCGATGCCGAACTTCTCCCGATGGCCGGGCAGGAAGCTGGTCAGGAACACGTCGGCGCGTTTGGCCAGTTCCACCAACACTTCCCGGCCTTCGGGGACCGACATGTCCAGTCCGATGCTGCGCTTGCCGCGATTGGCGTGCTCGATGTTCGGGTTCGGGTCGCCGTCCACCCGCAGCAGCCCGGTCTGACGCAACCCGCGCTGCGGGTCGCCGGTCACCGCATGTTCGACCTTGACGACATCGGCACCCCACTCGGCGAGCACTGCGCCTGCCGAGGGTACGAAGCCGTACATCGCGACCTCAAGAACCCGGATTCCGTCCAGTGGCTTACTCATTCACGGCCACCGGCACCGCGAAGGTCTTGCCCTCCAGGAACTCCTCGAGCCCGGCCACACCCATCTCGCGACCGATACCGGACTGCTTGAATCCGCCGAACGGGCTGTCGGGGCTGAAGTAGTTGCCGCCGTTGAT
>JBPPMV010000567.1:0-4912 GCA_051306235.1 Mycobacterium sp.
GCACGAGCACCAGGAACATCACCACGAGGTAGCTTCCGAGCACCACCACCCGCAGCGTGAACGACACCGCACCGTCCCAGGCCAGCGGACCGGTCTTGAACAGGAACGAGAATGCACCGGGGATCAGCAGCACGGCGGTGACGATGTTGAAATGCGCCACCCAGCGCGGGAAGATCGGGTCGGGCCGGTCGTCGAGATAGATGCTGATCGCGAGGCAGAGGTTCTGCACCACGATGGTGCCGACGGGCGCGGTGAAGAAGAACCACGCCATATCGTTGAGCAGGCTGATCAACTGCGGGTCGCGGTCGGGCCTGAAGGCGGCCACCCCCCAGCAGTAGTCGGCGAGGATGAACGCGGTCGTGCCGGCCCCGACGCAGGTGATGTAGGCGTAGGTGAACACGCTGCTCGACGTCCCGGTCCGGGATATCTGCACGGCGGTGACCGCGAACAGCGGAACCAGTGACCCCGCAAGCAGATTGCACAGGATCACGACGCCGAGGATTCCGGTGTTGTAGTCCCTGAAGAACGTCGCGACCTCTTCAGGGGTCAGCGTCGGCGACAGCGGCGGTGACATCACCGGAAACAACAGGTAGGCAAGAGCGAACAGCGCCATGGCCGGTGGGACCGTCCACAGGAGAATGCGTTGACCCCTGGTGTTCATCGGCCACCTACCCATCGGCGTCGGCTTGGTAGCCGTCCGGCTATCCGGTTGGAACGAACAGTAGCCGATCGGCTATCCCGACTCAAGCGGTTGCGGCGGAGTCTGAGCGATATGGTCGGTGCATGGAGCATCAGCGTGTGTTGCCCGGTCCGGTGCGTCAGATCGGTTATGTGGTAGACGATCTCGATGCTGCCGTGGCGAACTGGCTGAAGCTCGGCGTCGGTCCCTGGTTCGTGATGCGCGACCTGGTGCAACAGGTGACCTATCGCGGCGAGCCGTCCGCGGTGACGCTGTCCTTGGCATTGGCCAACAGTGGGGACCTGCAGATCGAGCTGATCCAGCAGACCGACGACACGGCCAGCATCTTCACCGAGTTCCTTCAGGCCCGGGGCGAGCGAAGCGACGGGGAATCTACGGGCCCCGGATTCCACCAACTCGCCTACTGGACAGATGATTTCGACGACACCATGGGGCTTGTGGCCGAGGCCGGATGGCCGGTGGTGTGGTCCGGTGGCGAGGGCGACGGGGTGCGCTACGCCTACGTGGAGCTTTCCAGCGCCGAACGGGCCACATCTCCGGCGGCGATCATCGAGATCATGGAACTCACCGATGCCTCGGCGGGGATGGCGGCCTTTGTGCGCCAGGCTGCCGAGGGCTGGGACGGCAGCGACCCGGTCCGGGAGCTCGGCGGCGGCTGAGACCCGCTGGGCCTCACTTGGTCTTGTTCATCACCTTGTCGGCCGCCGCCCAATGCTCATCGGATACCCAGAGCCGAGCGAAGGCGGATACCGCTTCGGTGGTCGGCACCCCGTTGATCACCCGTTTGATGTCACCGGCCGGGCGACGGGCCAACAGCTGTGCGGTCTCGCGCCAGACGGTGGCGAACTCGGCGCGGGGGACCACCTGATCGATCAGGCCGACCCGTTCGGCGGCCGGAGCTTCGAGGACGCGGCCGGTGCCGGCCAGCAGCAGGGCCTGACTGCGGCCGACCAGCGCGGCCAGCCGTTCGGCGCCACCCCAGGCCGGCATGATCGCCAGTGACACCTGGTTGAAGCCGATCTTGATGTCATCGGCCGCGATGCGGATATCGGCCGCCACCGCCACCTCGGCGCCGCCGCCGAGTGCGTGACCGTTCAGTGCGGCGATCACCGGCCCGGGAAATCCCGCGATGCGATCACAGATCGACCGCATCCGCCAGGCCATCGACGAGGCTTCCAGCTCGGTGCGCAGCGCGGCCAATTCCTTGAGGTCGCCGCCGGAGACGAATGCCCGGTCGCCACCGCCGGTGATCACCAGGGCTGAGGCGCCCACCGCGTTGTCCAGAGCCGTGTTCAGCCCGTCCATCGTGTCCAGCGATATGGCGTTGCGCGCATGCGGTCGGTCGATGGTGATGACCGCCAGTTCGCCGTCCAGTTCGAGGTCGACCATCAAACGTTCTCCAATTGCGGTATTGGCATTCTCGGTTGGTGAGAATAACATCACCATCATCTGCCCGGCGTTGCGGAGGTGCTGCCATTTCGATCCGAAATATCCATGCTGAGCTGAGTAAACGGTACGTGGAACAGGGCTGGTGGACGCCGGAAACGCTGGGCGAGCTGCTGGCCGAGGGGCTGCAGGCCAGTCCCGACGCCACATTCTGCGTGCATTCGGCCGGTCGACCGTTCAGCGGCACCTTCGGCGCGGTCGAACAGACCGCCCGACGGCTGGCCGCCGGCCTGCGGGAACGCGGTGTCGGCGCCGGTGATGTCGTCGCATTGCAGCTGCCGAACTGGATGGAGGCCGCCGCGGCGTTCTGGGCTTCGGCCTTCCTGGGTGCGGTCACCGTGCCGATCGTGCACTTCTACGGCCGCAAGGAACTCGGCCACATCATCGCGACCGCCCAGCCCAAGGTGTTCATCAGCACCGCGGAATTCGGGCGGATGACCTTCCACCCGGATCTGTGCGCCGACGTACCGATTGTCGGACTGGTCGGCGCCGACGGCGAGTTGGCCTTCGATCGATTACTCGCCGACGAGCCGATGAGCGGCACCATCACCACTGATCCGGGCGGGCCGGCGCTGATCGCGTTCACCTCGGGCACCACCAAGGAACCCAAGGGCGTCATCCACAGCCACCAGACGCTCAACTGCGAGACCCGCCAGCTGCTGGCCAACTACCCGCCGGGTCGCGGGCGCCAGCTCACCGCCACCCCGGTCGGCCATTTCATCGGGATGGTCGGCGCCTTTCTGATCCCAGTGCTCGAAGGTGCGCCCATCGACCTGTGCGATGTGTGGGATCCGGGCCGGGTGCTCCAACTCATCGAGAGCGACGGGTTGTCGATCGGTGGTGGGCCGCCCTATTTCGTGACCAGCCTGATGGACCACCCGGATTTCACCGACGCGCACCTGGCCCGGTTCTCCACCGTCGGGCTCGGTGGCTCGACAGTGCCATCGGCGGTCACCCGACGGCTCGCTGACCTGGGCCTGTTCGTGTTCCGGTCCTATGGCAGTACCGAACATCCCTCCATCACCGGTTCGGGTCCGACGGCGCCGGAGGACAAGCGATTGTTCACCGACGGCAATGCGCGACCGGGTGTGGAGATCCGGCTCGGGCCCGACGGAGAGATCTTCAGCCGGGGTCCCGACCTCTGCCTGGGTTACACCGATGACGCGCTGACCGCGACATCGTTCGACGACGACGGCTGGTACCGCACGGGGGACATCGGCGTGCTCGACGACGACGGTTACCTCACGATCACCGATCGGACCGCCGACCTGATCATTCGTGGCGGTGAGAACATCAGCGCGCTCGAGGTCGAGGAAGTGTTGTTGACGCTGCCCGCGGTGCTGGAGGCAGTCGTGGTGGCCGCGCCGGACGCCCGGCTCGGCGAACACGTCGCCGCGGTGCTGCGCATCAGGCCGGGTGCGTCCATGCCCACCCCGGAGCAGGTGCGAGCCCATTTCCAGCAGGCGGGCGTGGCTCGGCAGAAGTGGCCCGAGGAACTGGTCGCGGTACCGGAAGGGCAGGACTTCCCCCGGACCGCGAGCGGCAAGGTGCAGAAGTTCAAGGTCCGGCAGACCGTGCGTGATTCGGCCGCAGCCGCACCCAGGGGCATTGCAGCATCCACAGCATGAGAATATGATTCTCAAGAACCGAAAAGGAGCATCTCATGGGTCAACTGTCGCATCGGGTCGACATACCGTTTCCGCTTTTCGATGCGGACAACCACCTCTACGAGCCTCCGGAGGCGATGACCAAGTACCTCCCCAAGGAGTACAAGGACATCGTCCAGTACGTGGAGATCAACGGCCGGACGAAGATCGCCATCAAGGGCCAGATCAGCAACTACATTCCGAACCCCACCTTCTCCGTGGTCGCCAAGCCCGGCGCCTGGGAGGAGTACTTCAAGTTCGGTAACCCCGACGGTAAGAGCAAGCGCGAGCTGTTCGGCGAGCCGATGAAGGCCATTCCGGCGTTCTTCGAGCCCGAACCGCGCATCAAGGTGATGGACGACCTCGGTCTGGACCGCACGCTGATGTTCCCCACGCTGGCCAGCCTCATCGAGGAGCGGCTGGCCGACGATCCGGTCGCCATCCACGTCATCGTGCACGCGCTGAACGAGTGGCTGCACGAGGTGTGGGGCTTCAATCACAAGGGCCGCATCTTCACCACCCCGGTGATCACGCTGCCCATCCTCGACAAGGCACTTGAGGAGCTGGAGTGGGCCGTCGCGCGCGGCGCCCGCGCCATCCTGATCCGCCCGGCACCGGTGCCGGGTTTCCGCGGCCCGCGCTCGTTCGCGCTGCCCGAGTTCGACCCGTTCTGGGAGCGCTGCGTGCACCACGACGTGTTCGTCGGCATGCACTCCTCGGACAGCGGCTACTCGCGTTACACCTCGGAGTGGGATGGCGGCGCGCAGGAGATGCTGCCGTTCCAGACCAACGCGATGTCCATCCTCAACGAATGGCGTCCGATCCAGGATGCGGTGGCCTCCTGGGTCATCCACGGTGCGCTGTTCCGGCACCCGAAGTTGAAGGTCGGCATCGTTGAGGCCGGTTCCAAATGGATGTTCCCGCTGCTGGACTCGATGGCCGAGGTGTACAAGAAGGCCCCCGAGGCGTTCATCGGCAACCCGATGGAAGAAATCAAGAACCGCATCTACGTCAGCCCGTTCTACGAAGAGGGTATCGACGACCTGATCAACCTGATCGGTGTCGACCAGGTGCTGTACGGCTCGGACTGGCCGCACCCGGAGGGGCTGGCGGAGCCGAC
>JBPPMV010000568.1:0-6018 GCA_051306235.1 Mycobacterium sp.
GACGCGAAGCTGATCGTGATCGAGTCCCGGTAACCCACACCGGAACCCGGTGCCGGACTCTGGGTCACCACGGCATTGGTTCGCTGGCCGCTGTTGTCGACATTGGCGCCCTTGATGAGCACCCCGGTCCAGCCCAGTGCGCGCAGGTTGGGCTCGGCGTCGACCCAGAACTGACCGGACAGGTTCGGCATCAGGAACTGGTTACCGCGCGACACCTGCATCTGCACGACGGCGTCCTTGGGTGCGGGCTGCCCCGCGGGCGGGTTCAGGCCGATGACCTGACCGGCAGGTGCGGTGCTGTCCACCTCGACCGGCACGGAACTGGGGAAGCCGGAGGCCTCCAGGATCTGCCTGCAGGTGTCCACGGACTGGCCCACGCAGTCGGGCACCACGACGCTGCCGGGGCCGGTGCCGACGATGATGGTGATCACGTTGGTGATGGCCGAGGTCGCATTCGACGGCGGGTTGGTGCCCAGCACCTTGCCCTTGAGCTCGGGTGTCGACTCCGATTCGGACGGCTGGACGCGCACGAATCCGGCGTCGAGCAGCTTGCGGGTCGCATCGGCCAGCGAGAGTCCGTCGACATCGGGCACGCCGCGCTGCTCCGGGCCGGTCGAGACGTTGATGGTGATGTCATCGCCCGCGGCCACCGCGGTATCGGCGGCCGGTTCGGTGCTGATCACGTGGTCGGGCGCGATCGTGGAGTCGGGCTGCAGTGAGGTGCGCGTCTTGAACCCGCGGTTCTGCAGGGCGGCGATGGCGTCGGCGGAGACCTGGCCGGTCACATCGGGCACCTGCACATCGCGCGGGCTGTTGCCGAGGGTGTTGATCCCGATCGTCACCACCACGGTCAGCACGGCCAGCACCGCCACCACGATCAGCCAGCGTCCGATCGAACCGTTGCCCGACGGCGGCGTGTACCCGGTCGACGGAATGTGCTCGGTGGGCAGCGCGCGGGCGTGCGGTCCGGTGTTGTGGCTGAGCATGCTGGTGCGCTCGGCATCGGTGAAGATCTTGGGCGCCTCGGGCGCTTCACCGCTGTGCACCCGGATCAGGTCGGTGCGCATCTCGGCCGCGCTCTGGTACCGGTTCTCCGGGTTCTTGGCCAGCGCCTTGAGGACCACCGCATCGAGTTCGGGTGACAGCCCGGCATAGCGCGTCGAGGGCGGCACCGGGTCCTCGCGCACATGCTGATAGGCCACGGCGACGGGGGAGTCACCGACGAAAGGTGGCTCGCCGGTGAGGAGTTCGTAGAGGACACAGCCCAGCGAGTAGACATCGGAGCGGGCGTCGACCTTCTCGCCACGGGCCTGCTCGGGGGACAGGTACTGCGCGGTGCCGATCACGGCGGCGGTCTGGGTGACGCTGTTGCCCGCGTCGGACAGGGCCCGGGCGATGCCGAAATCCATCACCTTCACCGCGCCGGCCTTGCTGATCATGATGTTGGCCGGTTTGACGTCGCGGTGGATGATGCCGTGCTGGTGGCTGAAGTTCAGCGCCTGGCACGCGTCGGCGATGATCTCGATGGCCCGCTTGGGTTCCATCGGCCCCTCGGCGTGCACGATATCGCGCAGCGTCACCCCGTCGACGTACTCCATCACGATGTAGGGCAGCGGCCCGTTGGTGGTGTCGGCCTCACCGGTGTCGTAGACGGCGACGATCGCCGGATGGTTCAGCGCGGCCGCGTTCTGCGCTTCGCGGCGGAACCGGAGATAGAAGCTGGGGTCGCGGGCCATGTCCGCGCGCAGCACCTTGACCGCGACGTCACGGTGCAACCGGACGTCACGGGCGATGTGAACCTCGGACATCCCGCCGAACCCGAGGATCTCACCGAGTTCGTATCGGTCCGACAGGTGCTGGGGGGTGGTCATGGCGTCTCACTCGGCGGTGATTCGGGGGGGACCCCGATCACGGTGGTGCTGGTGGACGTCTCCTGCTGGACGGGGGTGTCCCGCTTGTCCTGTGCGTTGACGACGATCAGAACGGCGATGATGATCGCCAGCGCGCCGAGCACCCCGGCAGCCCACAGCAGGGCGCGCTGACCCGGGGAGAACGTCCGGCGCGGGGGCGGCGGACGGTGGTTGCCCGTGGCGGCCCGCGGGCGTGCCGAGGTCACCGGTGGCCGGTATTCCGCGGCTGCGGCCGCACGGGCCTGGGTGACCGACGGAATCGCCGCCGGGGCGGCCCGCCCGATCGTCGGTGCGGAGTTCGGCCGCGGCGGCCGGCGCCCGGCCCGCACCGCGGCGACGGCGTCGGAGAACGGGCCACCGGAGCGGTACCGGTGGTTGGGCTCCTTGGCCAGCGTGATCTCGATGAGTTCACGCACATTGGGTGGCAGGTCCGGCGGCAGTGGCGGCGGCTGCTCCTTGATGTGCTTCATCGCGACGGTCAGGGCGCCGTCACCGGTGAACGGGCGCTTGCCCGACACCGATTCGTAGCCGACGACACCGAGGGCGTAGACATCGGACGATGCGGTGGCGTCGCGGCCCAGCGCCTGTTCGGGCGCGATGTACTGGGCGGTGCCCATCACCATGCCAGTCTGGGTGACCGGGGCGGCGTCGACCGCCTTGGCGATACCGAAGTCGGTGAGCTTCACCTGCCCGGTCGGGGTGATCAGGATGTTGCCGGGCTTGACGTCGCGGTGCACCAGTCCGGCGGTGTGCGCCACCTGCAGGGCGCGGCCGGTCTGCTCCAACATGTCCAGTGCGTGCCGCAGCGACAGCCGCCCGGTGCGCTTGATGACGGAGTTGAGCGGCTCACCGTTGACGAGTTCCATCACCAGGTAGGCGGTGCGGCCCTCGCCGGCTTCGATCTCGGTCTCGCCGTAGTCGTAGACGCTGGCGATACCGGGGTGGTTGAGCATGGCGACGGTGCGGGCCTCGGCGCGGAAACGTTCGACGAACTCGGAGTCCTCCGAGAACTCGGCCTTGAGCACCTTGATAGCGACCTGGCGGCCGAGTCGGGTGTCGAGTCCCTCCCACACCTGTCCCATACCGCCGGTGGCGATGAGACGCTGCAGCCGGTAGCGGCCCGACAACGTCACTCCGACCCGGGCCGTCATGATGCCTCCCGGAGAGCGGCGGCGATGGTGGCCCGCCCGATCGGGGCGGCCACTGCGCCGCCGGTGGCGGACAATCGGTCACCGCCATTCTCCACGAGGACCGCGATGGCCACCTTCGGGGCTTGGGCCGGGGCGAACGCGATGTACCAGGCATGGGGCGGGGTGTTCCGGGGATCCGTGCCGTGCTCGGCGGTGCCCGTCTTCGATGCGATCTGCACGCCGGCGATGGCTCCCTTCTGCTGCGTCACCTGCTCGGCGCCGACCATCAGATCGGTAAGTGTAGCTGCGACCTGCGGTGACACCGCGCGTTGCTGTTCGCTGGGGGCGGTGGTGGCGATATTGGACAGGTCCGGTCCCTTGAGGGTATCGACCAGGTACGGCGCCATGGTGACGCCGTCGTTGGCGATGGTGGCGGCCACCATCGCGTTCTGCAGGGGTGTCACCGCGACGTCCCGCTGCCCGATACTGGACATCCCGAGGGCCGCCGCATCACTGATCGGTCCGACGGTCGACTGGGCGACCTGCAGCGGGATCGGCGCCGGCGGGGAGTCCAGACCGAAGGCGCGGGCCGTGGACCGCAGTTTGTCGGCGCCGGTATCGATGCCGAGTTCGACGAAGGCGGTGTTGCAGGAGCGGGCGAACGCCTCCCGCAGGGACGCCGTCGGGCCGTTGCCGCAGGCCGTCCCGCCGTAGTTCTCCAGCATCGCGGAGCTGTCGGGCAGCGGGATTCGCGGCGCCGAGGTCAGCTGGGTGTCCGGGGTGCTGCCGTTTTGCAGGGCACTCGCGGTGGTGATCACCTTGAACGTGGAGCCCGGGGGATAGGTCTCGGCGATCGCCCGGTTGACCAGCGGCGCGTCCGGATCGTCGCGCAACTCGTCCCAAGTCGAGGTCTGCACCGCGCCGTCGTGGCTGGCCAGCAGGTTCGGGTCATAGGACGGTGAGGACACCATCGCGAGGATCTTGCCGGTGGACGGCTCGAGTGCCACCACGGCGCCCTTGCAGGGGCCGCCGTCGCAGCCCTCCGCCATGGCGTCCCAGGCGGCCTCTTGCACGTCGGGGCGCACGGTGGTGTCGACGGTGCCGCCACGCGGGTCGCGGCCGGTGAAGAAATCGGCCAGCCGCTTACCGAACAGGCGCTCGTCGGAGCCGTTGAGCACGGGGTCCTCGGCGCGCTCGAGCCCGCTGCTGGAGTAGCCCAGCGAGTAGAAACCGGTGACCGGCGCGTAGGTCTGCGGGTTGGGGTAGACCCGCAGGAAGCGGAACCGGCCGTCGGTGGACACCGAGTAGGCCAGCAACTGGCCCTCCGCGGTGATCTGACCGCGCTGGCGCGAGTACTCGTCGAGCAGCACGCGCTGGTTGCGCGGGTCGGCGCGGTACCCGTCGGCGGTGAACACCTGGGTGAGGGTGGCGTTGGCGAGCAGCAGCACGACCAGTGCCATGAAGACGACCGAGATCCGGCGCAGTGAGTTGTTCATACCCGGCCGATCACCTCGGTGGATGCGGCGGCGATCGGGGCCGGGTTCGGTACCCGGGTGGTGCTGATCGGCCGGCGGGCCGAATGCGAGATGCGCACCAGGATGGCCAGCAGGACGTAGTTGGCCAACAGCGATGAGCCGCCATAGGACATCCACGGGGTGGTGAGGCCGGTCAGCGGGATCAGCTTGGTGACACCGCCGACGACGATGAACAGCTGGATGGCCAGTGTCGAGGCGAGACCGGCGGCCAGCAGCTTGCCGAAGCTGTCCCGCACCGCGATCGCGGTGCGCAGTCCCCGGATGATCAGGATCGTGTAGAGCATGAGAACGCCTGCGAGACCGACCAATCCGAGTTCCTCGCCGATCGCGGCGATGATGAAGTCGGTGGACGCCGCGGGAACGCTGCCGGGCTGCCCGTTGCCGAGGCCGGTGCCGAAGATGCCGCCGGTGGCGAAGCTGAACAGCGATTGCACCATCTGGTATCCGGCACCGTCGGGGTCGGCGAACGGGTCCAGCCAGTTCTGCACGCGCACCCGGACGTGGCCGAACAGTTGGTAGGCGACCAGGCTGCCCGCGGCGAACAGCCCCAGCCCGATGACCACCCAGGAGATCCGGTCGGTGGCGACGTAGAGCAGCACCAGAAACGATGCGTACAGCAAAAGCGAAGTGCCCAAGTCTTTTTCGAACACCATCACGCCGACTGACGCCACCCACGCGACCAGCAGCGGCGCCAGATCGCGCGGCCGGGGCAGGTCCACCCCGAGCACGTGCTTACCGGCATTGGTGAACAGTTCGCGCTTGTCCACCAGGACCGCGGCGAAGAAGATCAGCAACAGAATCTTGGAGAACTCGGCAGGCTGAATGGAGAAGCCCTCGAACCGGATCCAGATCTTGGCGCCGTTCTGCTCGGAGAACCGGGCGGGCAGCAGAGCCGGAATCAGAAGCAGCACAAAGCCGATGAGCCCGCACAGGTAGCCGTAGCGGGCCAGCATGCGATGGTCGTGCAGCACGGTCAGCACGACCACGAACGCGGCCACGCCCACCAGCGTCCACAGCATCTGCTGATCGGCATTACCGCCCACGTTGTCCAGCGTCAGCTCGCGCTGAGCGAGGTCGAGGCGGTGAATCATCACCAGCCCCAGGCCGTTCAGCAGGGCCACCACCGGCAGCAGCAGCGGATCGGCGTAGGGGGCGTAGCGGCGGATCGCCAGATGCGCCGCACCGAACAGCGCCAGGTAGCCGAGCGCGTACTGGGCCAGATCCCAGTCCAGGCCCTGCTCCTGGTTGGCCTCCACGATGAGCAGCGCCACGGTGGTGATCACCGCGGCGAAGAGCAGCAGGGTGAGTTCGGAATTGCGCCGGTTGGGCAGGGGCGGGGTGACGGTGACCGGTGACTGAGGCTGGGTGGACGACGTCATGACGCCGTCCGGCAGTTGGTGCCCGGCTCCGGCGGTGGTGGGGGCAGAGCCGTGACGGTCTGGG
>JBPPMV010000569.1:0-13196 GCA_051306235.1 Mycobacterium sp.
TCCATGAACTCGGCGATGACCTGGGTGCAGGCCGGTCCGACCTCGGCGGCCACCCGGCGACACCAGGTCGGGTTGCGCATCGTGAAGGCGATCTTCTCCGGCGGGTAGTGCTCGAAGTCGGTGGCCCGCCCGCGGCGATGGGTGACGTGGGTGGCCACCACGTCACCGCCGTGCACGATCTGCACCAGATCCCCGCAGGTGCGCGCATGCACCTGTTGGCCCATGAGGCGCCACGGCACCGAGTACAGCGACGTGCCGACCTTGACGTGGCAGTCGGTGGCGACCTTGCCCATCGACCACACCGCGAGCTGAAATGCATTCTGAGGCAACGGTAGTAATACACGTTGTTCGACGGTGTCGAATACGAACCCGGGTTGCTCACCGTCGAGGGCCCTCGACTGCCGCACCCCGGCGACCTCACGGCACCAGACCTGCGCGGCGGCCTGCATCTGCTCCAGCGAGGTGAACTCCCGGCCCCGCCAGAACGAGTCCCGAACGTATTGCATCGGCCGCTCGACGCGTGGTTTGTCCTTCGGCTTGTTCGCCCGCGCGGGGTCGATCAGGCAACCGTAGTGGGCACCCAGTTCGGCGTAGGCCTTGTTGATCTTCGGGTCATAGAGATCCGGTCGAGTGACACCGGTCTTCAGGTTGTCCGGGACCAGCCGGGCCGGGACCCCGCCGAAGAACTCGAACGCCGCCACATGCGAAGCGCACCAGGAGGATTGATGCATCTTCAGGACCGGTTGGACGAACAGGTGCCGCGAGTGGGCCAGCACCATCACGAACGCCCACACCGTGACGCGTCGACCGCTGACCGGATCGAACCACATCCCGAGCTTGCCGTAATCGACCTGGGCTTCGCTGCCCGCCGGCACCGCCCCGCGCGGCACGGTCACCTTCTCCCGCGTCGCCTCTTCGGAAAGGTTCCCCGAGATCCACCTGCGCACTGAGGATTCCGACGCGGCGACGCCATGGTCATCACGCAGCCGCTGCGCGACGGTCGCCGCACTCACCTCGGCTTTGAGCCAGTCCCGGATCCGGTCGCGGTGCACCTCGATCCCCGGCCAGGTCGTGGCCCGCAGAGCGGGGTCGGCGATCTCGGGGAACCACCGGCCAACATGGGCCGCCCACGCCGTCTCGGTGACCGGCTCCCCGCCGGGGGTCAGTGACTCGGCGATCGCCGGCGCCAAATACTTCGCGATGGTCTTGCGGTCGATACCCAAACTCTCCGCGAGCTGGCGCTGGGACCGACCCGCGTGCCAATGGGTCAACAACTCGATCAGGTCGAACACGTCGAAACTTCTCCTCGCCATTCGGCGCCCTTCCTCACGAGTCGAACCGTGAGTCGAGCGAACCTGCATACGAGGCCCACGAGCGGCTGCCACACCGCCCGGGTGGCGGAATTACGTGACAGACGAGGTGGGGGAATTCCGTGACGGACAACCCCTCAAGCTGGGGGAATTACGTGACCGCTGACACGGTCAACCGGCCGCGACGACCGATCCCGGCTTCGTTGTCCCACCACAACTCATGGGGCACCGTGGTGAAGTTCTGCGAGAGCAGCTGCCACATCCCGGCGACGAGGTCCATGGTTTGGCGCGAGGGCAACATCACCGCGGCGACGAACCGCGAGAACGCCGCGACCATCACCAGCACCGGCAACATCGCCTCCTGGCCGAACCCGACCGCAATCCTCGGTGCCGGGAACCACAGGTCGCACTGGATCACCCGACCCGGCGGATGCTCCAACCGGTCGACCGGATCAGCAGGCAGATACTCCGGGCGAAGCGCCCGGACCCGCTCCCGGAACCAGGAGATCGAGCCGGTCCATCCGACCCGCTCAGCGAGCACCGTCGCCGGCATCCGGGGATAGTCCGACAACAACGCTCGAACCCGCGGCTCCACCTCGCCGATCGCCGACGGACCTGCCGCCCGCTCGTACTTCGGCGGACCATCACTGGCCAGCGCGCTGGCCACCGTGTCTCGCGCGATGCTCAGCTGCCGCGCGATAGCCCGCTGCGACAACCCTTCGCTGCGGTGAAGATGCCGGATCAAGGCCCAGTCTTCCAAGGAGATCACCCATCCAATCTGATTGGGTGGCCTACTTTTCAGCCGTCGCGACCGGCCGATTTTCAACCGTCGCCAACAGCCCCCACGCGCTCACCATGCGTGAGGCACCAGCCACCACTTCGCGCTCACTTTTACGTGAGGCACCTCGCGCTGACATCTTGGTCGCCAACGCCAGCGAAGAGCAGTTGACGCGTTGGCTACCTCCGCTGGCAGATGGCACTGCGTTATCGGCGCTGGTGCTGACCGAGCCAGATCACGGGTCTGACGCGGCAAACCTGTCGCTGCGGGCACAACGGGACGGGGCAGGTTGGCGGCTGAGGGGGGAGAAGACGTCGATCTCAGGTGGGATGTCGGCAGACACGGGTGTAGTCTTCGCGCGCACGGGAGGGCCCGGTGCTCGTGGGGTCAGTGCGTTCTACGTGGACCTGAACGACGAACGGGTCGCGCGTACCGCGCTCGACGACCACGGTGGCCGGGCCATCGGACGGGCGTCGTTGCATTTCAACGACGTGCCGGTGGGTCGCGGCGAACTGATCGGGGAGGAAGGCGCCGGATTCGTGTCGGTGATGCAGGGCTTCGACTACTCGCGGGCCGTGATCGGCCTCATGTGCGTCGGCATTGCCCAGGCAGCACTTGACGACGCACTGGAGTACGCGCGCACGCGTCAGGCTTTCGGCAGCCCGATCGGTCGCCACCAGGGCGTGGCGTTCCCGCTGGTAGAGCAGGCCACCAGGCTGGCCGGTGCACGCCACATCTGTTACGAGGCGCTGTGGCGTAAGGACCAGGGCTTGGATCACACGGTGGCCGCGAACATGGCCAAGTGGTTCGCACCCAAGACCGCGGGCGAAGTCGTCCACCAGGCACTGCTGACCTTCGGCCACGCTGGATGGGGCACGGACAGTTTGCAGGGTCAGCGGCTGCGCGACGTGCTGGCGTTCGAATCGCCGACGGAACAGCGCAGGTCGCCAAGCTGGTTGTCGCCCGCCACCTCCTGGGGCGACAATTCGCTCCGTAGTCGGCTGCAAGATTCGGTTGGCGACGCGACCGACTCTCAGGTTGACATCGCAAACTTCTCACGAACCTCGGCAAGGCGCTCGTACTGTGTCAGCACGTTCGCCGCGGTCGGCAGCATCACGAACGACTCCACACCGGCATCACGGTATTCCGCGAGCATGTCGGCCACCCGCGCCGCTCCTCCGATCACACACCATCGCTCGATCGCCTCGACGGGCATGCCGTACTGACCCGCGACGAATCGTTGCAGCTCGGCACGACCTGCTTCCGCATCATCGGTGACGTGTACGAACATCAACATCACCGTCGTACACATCGGCCTGCGGAACTCCTCGGCATGCGCCCGTAGATCCTCCACCGCCGCACGTACTCGACGGGGAGTGAGCCACACCGCGAGCCAGCCTTGGGCGAGCCGGGCCGCGCGCCGCAGCGCGTGTGCGGACCGGCCGCCGACCACCAGAGGTGGGCGAGACGATGGCACCGGCTCCAGTTGGGGGGAACGCACCGGAAGCAGTGGACCGGGATGGTTCACTGCCTCACCACGCAGCAGCGCATCGAGCACGATCATCGCTTCGTCGAGTCTGCGGCCACGCTGTGCTACGGGGTACCCGGCGGCCTCGAACTCCACCGGGTTCTCCCCACCGGCGCCGACACCCACGATCAGGCGATCGGGCGCGAGTGCGGCGACCGTCCCGAGTTGCTTGGCCGTCCACACCGGATTGCGCATCGGTAAAAGCAGCACACCGGTGCCCAGAACCAGCCGATGCGTGACGGCAGCGACGGCCGCGAGTGCCCCACACGGTTCCAGCACCGGCGGATGGAAACTCAAATGATCACCCACCCAACCTGAGTCGAACCCGAGGTCTTCGGCGAGGCGGGCCGCGGCCAGCAACGGCGGAGTGCCCAGCCGCAAGGGATCGAAAGTGGGGAGCATCACGCCGAACCCGGCGTCCTTCACGGTCACCGGCGAGTTCACGGGGCACCGATTACGCGAAGCTGTCTGCCGTCCGCGGGAATGGTTTGCCCGAACCGGTTCCCGTCCCCGGACGCGGAAGGCAACGACGGGGGGATGGTCATCACGGGTAATCCCTTCAATTGAGTTTCACCGCAGCTCATTCCGGCCAAGACGGCAGCCCACGACCGAATGCGGTCGGTCGTACGACGGAGGTCAAACCATGACGGCTCTCGCCGGACGGTTCGGAAAGCTCGGCGGATGAGCGCAAGCAACGGCGAAGTCCGCTGGCTTACCGCCCCGAACACCGATGCGCGCGCGTCGCTAGCGCGCCCGGCTCGGGCCAGCGCGGTGGCATTCCTGATCGCCGGTGTACGCACATTGCGCGCATCGGAGGATCTGCGCCGCTGCGGGCTCGAAGGGCGGTTAGCTGATGTATGCGACGCGACGCTCATCGGACGTCGAAGTCTGCCAGCACAGGTGCACGCAGGAGTTCGCTATGTCGCTCAGGTGTCCACGGGAACAGCTCGGGAAGCCCATCCTTGCCAAGATACCAACTGTTACACCCGGTAACCCAGATCGTCTGGGGCATAGCTGATTTCATGCTGTTGTTGTAGTCCCTGGTAGCGAGCGCGGTGGGTGCGGCGGAGACGATGTGGCCCTCGCGGATCCGGTTGATCCACCACATCACGTAATCGGCCTGGTCCTCGGCTACCGGTATCAGCGATTGGTTGCCGATCGGCGAATGCGGACCCATGAGCATGAACATGTTCGGAAATCCAGGCACCGCAACGGATCGGTACGCCACGGGGCCGTCGGCCCACGCGTCCTCGAGGGTGACTGCGCCCTCGCCGATCACTGTCAGCGGGCGCACATAGGCCCGAGCGTCGAACCCCGTTGCGTAGACGAGCAAGTCGATCTCGTGCAACACACCGTCGGTAGTGACGACCCCGAGAGGCTCGATGTGATCGATCGCCTCGGTGACCACCTCGACACCGGGTTGCTGGACGGAACGGTAGAAGTCCCAAGCCATGACCTGTCTCTTGCACATCGGCTGGTCTTTCGGGGTGAGTTTCGCGCGTAACTGGGGGTCGCGCACTGAACGGCGCAGGTTCCATCGACACAACGTCTGCACCACCCTGCGCTGAACTCCGGGACGTATCGGCGCGCGACCGAAGAGGTGCCTAACCACCAGGCCCCAGAACCGATAGCTCATGCGGTTCATCATCGGCCAGCGCGTCAACGTTGCTCGGACCACTGGTGAATAACGCGGATTGGGCATCGGAAAAACCCACTGCGCAGTGCGCTGGAACGCCGTCAGGTGATTGACCTTGCCGCCGAGTGCGGCAATAATCTGTATCCCCGTTGAGCCCGTCCCGATGAGTCCGATCCGTTTGTCCGCCAACCGAATCGAGTGGTCCCATCTAGCGGAGTGGAACACCGGCCCGGCGAAATCGCCCTGTCCCTGGATGTCCGGATAGCGTGGCACCCGCAGCACGCCGGTCGCGGTGACGAGCACATCGAATGTCTCTTCGCCGTGGGTGGTGGTCAGCCGCCAGTGCCCGTCGTCGTACCGGGCAGTGATGACCTCGGTCCCGAACTTGATGTGCCCGCGAATGCGCCGTTCGTCGGCGACTTGCTGAAAGTAGGCCTGAATCTCAGGCCCCTCCGGTAGCAAATGAGACCAGTTCGGGTTGGGCCGAAACGAGTAGGAGTAGTACCGCGACGGGATGTCGCACGTCAGCCCCGGGTAGGTGTTGTCGCGCCAGGTGCCCCCGACGTCCTCAGCCTTCTCGAAAATGCTGTAGGAGTCGACACCGGCGTCCTGCAGCTTGATCGCCATGCACAACCCCGACATGCCTGCACCGATGATTGCGACCTTCACGGGCCGTTGTTCTGCCATCTTCACCACCTAATCCGAAGTGCCACTTGCTCTATGGCCCGATCGATCACCAGCGCGACGCGCGCTGAGCGCGCCGACGAGTTCCGTCTGATTCATGACCGGTGGCCATGCGGCCGCTCGGCACGACTCGTACACGGGCACCTAGCGACTTCCCGCATTACGGCGGCGATCTTCGCCGAATCGTTCGCGAAGTTCACGTTTGAGCACCTTTCCAGCACCCGAGAGGGGAAGCGCATCGGCGAACGAGACCGTTCGGGGCGTCTTGTATCCGGCGATCTGTGTCTTGCAGAAATCTGTCAGTTCGTCGGCTGTCGCCGAGGAGCCCTCGGCCAGGACGACGACCCCGTGAACGCGTTCACCCCAGAGTTCGTCGGGGACGCCGATGACCGCGCAAGCCGCCACCGCGGGATGCTTGCACAAAGCGTTCTCGACTTCAGTCGAGTAGACGTTCTCGCCACCCGAAATGATCATGTCCTTGAGGCGGTCGACGAGAAACACGTAACCTCGCTCGTCCATGTACCCGGCATCACCGGTATGCATCCACCCATTCCGCAGCGCGCTCGCGGTCTCGTCGGGCTTGTTCCAGTACCCCAGCATCACGTTGCCGCCGCGCGCAACGATTTCACCGGTGTGCCCCGGCGGCAGCTCCCGGTCGTTGGCGTCGAAGATCTTCACTTCGGCACAGGGCGCGGCGCGACCGGCCGAACGCAGTAGGTCCGGGTGATCGTGGTCCTCAGGACGTAGGACCGTGGCCAGCGGAGACAGTTCCGTCATGCCATAACCCTGCATGAACCGCGCCGAGCTCATTGTCTCCATGGCGCGCGATAACACCGCCTCAGAGATTGGCGACGCGCCATACATCACGTTCTGGAGGCTGGCTAGATCGTACTCTCCGACGGCGGGATGGTCGACGACCATCTGCAACATGGTTGGCACCAGGAGTGCATCGGTGACCTGCTGGCGCTCGATGGTATGAAGGATCGCGGTCGGATCGAAGGTCGACAGCATCACGTGTGTTCCACCGAGGGCGGTCTGCCCAGCCCAGGCGGCCAAGTCCGCGAGGTGGAACAACGGGGCGACGTGAAGCAGTCGACCCTCTGAACTGAGAAAGCTTCCCACACTGAGCATTCCAAGCACGGACGTCATCAAGTTGGCGTGGCTGAGCATCACGCCCTTGGGCAGCCCCGTGGTGCCACCGGTATAGAAGATCCCCGCCAACTGATCGCCACTGCGGCGCACGTCGTCGATGACTTCGCCGGCTGTAATGAGGTCCTCGTAGGAGTACATCCCCTCCGGTGTAGGAGAGTTTCCGCAATGGACGACGGTATGCAGGCCAGGATACGACGCACGCAGCGCCGGGACGGCTGGGCTGAAGGCGTCATCGACGAACAGAACGTCGGTTTGCGAGTCACGAAGGGCGTAGCCGATCTCCACTGGGCTCCACCGGATGTTGATCGGATTCAGAACGGCGTCCGCCCACGGTACCGCCAACAGGTACTCGTGGTAGCGGTCAGAGTTGAGCGCAAGCATGCCGACGCGATCTCCCGGGTTGACACCAATCGAGTGTAAAGCGCTCGCCAACTTCGCAATCCGCTGCGCGGAACGGGCATAGGTACGGGTCCGGTCCCCGTCAATGGTGGCAAGACGGTCGGGATGTTGTTGCAACGCCCTGTGCAAGCCCTGAGTGAGATACATTGCGCTTCTCCTCACCGCGCCGGAGCGGGCGTATAACGGGACACCCCATGGCGCACTGCGTTCGAATGTTACCTTAGATTAACATTTCGGCTTCGAGGGCAGGAGACACTTCGTTTGGATCCATGCCCGAGACACGATTAACCACCAAGTTGCTTCCGTAGCCGTCACCACGAAATGCGGCCTCTGGGGTGCGTCACGTCACGCACTACTCGATGAGTATCGATTGCAACAGCCCGGTTCGAAGTCCCACGATGCAGCCCGTACGATACTGAAGGTAGCGCAGCGAAACCATGAGTACTGGAGTGTCGTGATGTCCGATTCTGATCAACCTCGGCATGATGTACCCGGCTGCGCGGCCATCGGAGCCGAGCTGCTGCCCCCTCATACCCCGAACTGCATGGGCTGCGGCCCGAACAATCTGCACGGGATGAAACTCGAGGTCTACCGATGGGCGGACATGGTGTACGCCGACGCAACCTTCACCGAGCGTCACGTCGGAGCGCCAGGCCTGGCCCATGGCGGCGCAGTCGCTGCGGCGTGTGACGACGTCTTGGCGTTCACGCAATGGATCGCCGGCACACCCGCGGTGACGCGCAGCCTGACTGTCGAGTATCTATTGCCCGCACCGCTCGGCCTGCCCCACCGCATAACTGCCAAGGTCACCGCACGAGATGGGCGCGCGTTGCACGTCAGTGCCCATGGTGTCGGCGCCGACGGTGTCACCCGATTTACCGCGCAGGCCACGTTCATCGTGGTCACCGCCGACCACTTCGCCGCCCACGGCGACATGACCGGGTTCACGGGACTCTTCGAGCAGCTCGCATGCCGCGATGCCCTCAGCGGTGAAGCCGTGCCATGAGCACCCCGACCTCCTCCGAACTGCCGGTACCGACGAAGACGATGCCGACGAGGAACCTGTCTTCAACTCGTCAGGCGGCTACCGTCAGTTCCGGCCTCGCGCTCCATCGGCGCGATGCGATCCTGGACGCGGTACTGGTCCTGGCCGCGGAGGGTGGCTACGGGGCCGTGCAGATGCGGACGGTCTCAGAGCGCGCAGGCATCGCCGTGGGCACGCTCTACCGCTACTTCGCCTCCAAGAACCACCTGCTGGCATCCGCGCTGACTCGTCAGTTCCACCGGCTGCGCGGCGTCCGCGATTGGACCACCACCGCTGGTTCACCTCAACAGCGACTCGAACGGCTCACCGGCTATCTGCACGAGCGCTGGCAGCGCGACCCGCTGCTCACCGGCGTCCGCAACACAAACCCGAGCCCGAATGGACTGGGCCGCCAAGCGCCTACTGGAAAACTTCGCGACCGACGCCAAGCACCGGTAAATCGCGCCCTGCGGGTCCACCTGCCACGAACCCGTCCCGTCCGGCCCAATATTGGCAAACGCGCTGACCGCCTGACGCGATGTCCAGAGCTTGAGCCCGCACCAGTCGACGTGGTCTAGCCAGTGGAAGGTCGAGCACCTTCTGGGGGCCACGCGTCGATGCCATCTTCAAGCGGAACGTCCAAGGACCGCAGCAGGGCGGAGAACAGCCGCCAATTTCCGATCGCGGCGACGAGCTCGACGAGCACCGCTTCGTCCCCATGCAATGCACGCTGGCAGGCAGTCCAGGTCTCATCCGAGATCGTGCCGTCGCGCAGGGTCTCGTCGGTCGCCGCCAGTACCGCCCGCTCAACTTCGCCGAAGTGGGTGGCGTTTCGCCAGTCCTGCACCGCGAGCAGGTCATGTTCGGGCACGTCGAGCAACCGGGCAACCCTCCAGTGCTGTGTCCATTCATAGACCGAGCCAGTGACCCAGCCGATCCGCATGATGATCAGCTCTCGCAACCGCGCATCCAGCACGCCCTTCCACAGCAATGCCTCCAGCATTCCGTTCAAGGCGACTGCCACCCCGGGTTGATGAAGCGCGATACGGAATACCGACAATTCGGCCATGCCCTCCGGAATTCCGCATTCGGTGGCGCGTTGGCGCGCGTCCGCCGGCTCGAGCATTTCGACCCGATTTCCCTTGCTCACAGTGGATCCTTTCGGTTGGACGCGGTCAAACAGTGGGCGCAAAGACATTGTGCAAGGCGGGAGAATGCTCCGGTTCGGCTCCGGCAAGGACGTCGAGTAACCGCGGCAAGCCTGCGAATCCCGTGACTTCTCTAGACAACTCAGCAAAGGGCCAGCGCCCCGAGACCAGTAATTCGATGGCGCTCCGGTAGGCGGGGTAGTCGACCCCTAGCGAACCAAAGACGCGCAACTCCTTGAAGACGAGGAGGTCCGGCTCGAAGCCCGGTGCGCCGCCGCCGCCGCGGGTGCCGGCAACCACCACGCGTCCGCCGGGCTGCGCAAGTGCGACGGCGTCCGCAAAAGCGCCCGGCGCCTTCGCCGTAACGTCGACGACCACGTCAGCGAGGCGGCCCGTGGCCCGTTGCAGGGCCTGCACGGGGTCATCCTGGGTGACGTCGATGGTCAGGTCCACGCCGAAATTGCGTGCCGCGGCCAACCGAGGCCGGTCGCGAGGACCGAGGCCGGTCATCGCGACGAACTTCGCACCGGCCTCCTTCGCAGCCACGGCCGCGCAGATCCCGCGGATTCCTGGCCCTAGGACGACGACGACGTCGCCCGGCTGGGTCTCAGGCAACGTGACTGCCCACTTGATTCCTGCGCCAAGTGGGTTGAACAAGGTCGCGAGGATCGGATCGAGTCCGTCCGGGATGGGCAAGAGCATGGAATCGAACGGTAAGTGGAGGTGGGTTGCATAACCTCCCCACAGCCCAGGCGCGATGTCTACGTCGACGAAGCCAAACATCGTCGCCAGCCCGTTGCGTACGCACCTGCGATATTCGCCATGGCGGCACTCGTCGCACTCTCGGCATGATCGAAAGACCTCGACCGCGACTCGCTGACCCGGAGACACGCCCCAACGCGCTTGAGCAGCGTCGCCAACCTCCTCGACGACGCCGACCACTTCGTGTCCGGGGATGAAGGCGTAGTCGGCCGGCAGGTGTCCGCCAAACTGTTCGTGGTCGGTTCCACAGAGCCCGCATGCCTCAATCCGAAGGAGCCCGGACTCGTCATCGACGCGGGGCACCGCGAGGCTACGCCGCTCGAGGGTGTGCGGCTTGGTCAGGACAAGCGCGTCGGCGTTCATGACAGTTCGAACTCGACGTGTTCGTCCCCGCCGCGAACGGTGATCGGGTGCCCGACCATCATTTCCTTTGACATAGCCATTGCCACCTCTGCATCGTCGTTGCGCGCCGCGACTCGGCGGCCGTCGGGCAAGCGTGCGAACACCGGCACCCAGGACGGTCCTTGGTCGCGGTCGTGGACCACCGTGTACCCGTCTATCGTGGCCCTTCCAGTAGCGTCGGCGAGCGGAGCGACCGCAAGCGACGTGGCGTCGATTGCGGTCTGTGCCTGAACCATGTCCGGTGTCTGCCATCCGGTTGGCGGCGGCGTTGCCGACCACAGACCCAATGAGTGCTTGGTGATGTACCAGCCAAGCCCGGACAGGAGTCCGACGGCATCCGGCTCGCTTCGGCAGCGTCGTACCATTTCCGCGATCGAATGGCTGACGTAGTTGTTGCCCGGTCCCCCGTGGTAGGGCAATCCGCCCGTCACCGTGAATCCGCGGGCGTCCGCCGTGTCGAGATCAAGGGCATCGATCGCCGCCTCGACCGCGGACGGAAAGCACGAGTAGAAATCGAACCATGTGACGTCATCGACAGAGAGTCCGCTGGCAGCGAGCACCGCGCCGCCAGCGGCTCTGATTCCCGCGGAACGGCCCAGTTCCGGACGCTGCACCGGGAAGTACACGTCATTGCAGGTGGCCGCCGACCATGGAAAGACCCATCGGTCACGCGGCACTCCGAGTTCTTCGGCGACTTCGGCGGCCACGAGGACGAAGGCGGCCGCCATGTCGACGGCGATGATGCTGTTGAGCAGCTTCGGGTATGGCTCGCACACCATTCGATTGACCGGTGAGACCGTACTGAGCTCATCGGCGCTGCGGGCGCGGGGAAACCAGGACTGTTCTGGATGTCGTGACGCCTCGAGCGTGAACGGAGCCATCAAACTGCCCAACCAGCGGCGTTGCTCGTCGAAGGTTCTGCCAGCTCGTGCCGCCATCGCCGACTCGAAGATGGGGTACACCTCGTGCGGCCAGTGCAACCCGGCGCGCATCTCCGATTCGCTTAGTCCCGGGCGTGCGTCGCCCAACGATTCGTCGCGTGATGCAGTGGCCTTCGGCTCCGGCAGCGCGTGACTCGAGGTGATCCTGCGCGCTGACGCGCCGCTCTCTGCCCCGACTATCAACGCGGCGTCGCTGTCACCGCGCCAAATGCGATTGCCCAGTTTCTCGACCAGATACTGGGGCGTGTTTCCGCCGACCGGACAACTGATGCGATGTTTCGGAGTAAGCCCGGTGGCTTCGGCAATTCTCGACGCGGGGTTGTCGCGCGGAATGAGCAGAATGCCGGGCGTGGCCACGGTGTCGATCCGATGTCCGATCGTGGCCCCGGCATCACGCAGTGCCCGACGGGCGGCCTCTGACGCCAAATCGATGGGATCGACGATACCTTCGCCGCGATGTGTAAACTCGCCGACTCCGACGACAACCGGAGTACGCGGCGAAATGGCCACGGGGTTAGGTCACTTCCACTGTCAACGTCTCCTTTGGTGACACATCTTCGATACTGTCACAGCACGCTCGCGGAAGACAACTACCCGTTCACTTCGTGTCCGGACCAATGGATTCACTGGTCCAAGCACACCGCTCGACGAAGGACGCCTTGCGGACGGGCACCACCGAATAATCTCCCCATCAACAGTGTCAGTCAGCGACTCGACGAAAGGCCTCTCGTGACCTCAACCCACCCATCCAGCGTCGAAATCGAACCATTGGTCCGCGGCAGAACCTGGGAAGAAATGACGGCAGGGTTCAACTTCAAGACCGCGAAGCGCACCATCACCGAATCCGACCTCACGACGTTCATCAACCTCGGCGGGTTCAACGAACCGCTGTTCTACGACGCGTCGCACGCCGCCGCCGGCGGATACCGCGGCAGGCTGATCCCCGGCGCTCTGATCTACTGCATTGCAGAGGGTTTGATCGTCCAGACCAACTTCCTCAACGGCACGGGCCTGGCCTTCATGCACATGGAACTGTCGGTCAAGCGACCCGTGTACGTCGGCGACACGCTTCTTGCCATCTGCACCGTCACGAAGTCGCGCCCGTCGAGCAAACCGGGTCGCGGCGTCGTCACCGCGACTGTCAGCGTCCGCAACCAGCGCGACGACGAGGTTCTGGTGTACACCCCGGTTCGGCTCATTCGCGGCGCGGACTTCATCGAGGCCGACGGCTGAAATCGTCTTCGCCGGGGCGTCTTTGGGGTCCCCGTCGACTTGGCACGAGGGTCGCACGGCGTTCGCGAGGCCCTAGTGTCCTGCGCCAGGAATTCGATGAAGATATGAGGCAAGTCGTTCGAAAATCTCATCGGCCGACTTGGTCCAGTTGAAGGGGCGCGGGTTGTCATTCCAGGCCGCGATCCAGTCTCGAATATCT
>JBPPMV010000570.1:0-2588 GCA_051306235.1 Mycobacterium sp.
TACTTCCTCACCGGCCACGGCGCACTGCTGCAGCTGGGCCTGTTGCAACTGGCCGTCAAGTTGGCGACCGCGAACGGGTTCACGTTGATGATCCCGCCGGTGCTGGTCCGCCCGGAAGTGATGGCGGGCACCGGATTCCTCGGATCGCACGCCGACGAGATCTACCGGCTCGAGGCCGACGATCTCTACCTGGTGGGCACCTCGGAGGTGCCGCTGGCCGGCTACCACAGCGACGAGATCATCGACCTCTCCGCCGGGCCGCTGCGCTACGCGGGCTGGTCGTCATGCTTCCGGCGGGAGGCGGGCAGCTATGGCAAGGACACCCGCGGCATCATCCGGGTCCACCAGTTCGACAAGGTCGAGGCCTTCGTCTACTGCAAACCCGAGGACGCCGCAGCCGAGCACGAACGACTGCTGGGCTGGCAGCGTGAGATGCTGGCCGCCATCGAGGTGCCCTACCGGGTGATCGATGTGGCCGCAGGCGATCTGGGCTCCTCGGCGGCGCGCAAGTTCGACTGCGAGGCCTGGGTCCCGACGCAGGGTACCTACCGGGAGCTGACATCGACGTCGAACTGCTCGACGTTCCAGGCCCGCAGGCTGTCCACCCGCTACCGCGATGAGAACGGCAAACCGCAGACGGCGGCGACCCTCAACGGGACCCTGGCGACCACCCGTTGGCTGGTGGCCATCTTGGAGAACCATCAACAGCCAGACGGCAGCGTGCGGGTGCCCGCCGCCCTGGTGCCCTACGTCGGTACGGAGGTCCTGACACCGTGATCGAACTCGACACGACGGAACTGCACACCTGGTTCGGCTTCGGGGTGGCGGGCAACTTCGCCGGCCATCTCGAACAGGCCGGGGAGGCAGACGATTTCGTGAACGTCACCTCCGAGGGGACGGCCCCGAAGGGCATCTTCCCCTGGTACGCGCCGGGCAATGACACCTTCCTCGGTGAGTTCCCGCTCTCGCAGGACGCCATCGCGCTGCCCGACAGCGACGAGCCGCTGAACCTGCAGATCGAACCCGAGGTCGGGCTCGCCTGCCGGGTGGTGTGGCGCGGTGACACCGTCGCGTCGCTGGAGCCGTTCGCGCTGGGCGCCTTCAACGACTGCTCGATCCGGCGACCCAATGCGCCCAAGATCAGCTACAAGAAGAACTGGGGTCCGGCCTCCAAAGGTGTTGCGCGCCAGTTCTTCGATATCAGCGACCTGACCCCGGACGGTCCGACCGCCACGCTCCGACTGGTCTGCTACCTGCACAGCGCCGACGGCCAGCAGCACGAGTACGGGGTGGACAGCCCACTGCTGGGCTACTCCTACTACGGCGAGGTACTGCTGGATTGGATCACCGAACGGCTGGCGAATCAGAAGGGTTCTCCGGAAACGCCTCTGGAGGATGTCGGCGCGCTGATGGTCGCCTCCGGTCACCCCGAGCACGTGCTGATCGGCATCGGTGCGACGAAGTACACCCCGTTGGGTGAGTCGACGTATCTGCAGCCGGGAGACGAGGCCATCGTGCGGGTCTACGACACCGCGTCGGAGGCGGCTTCGGAGCTGCGGCAGAAGGTTTCGTCGCGCTGACGTCCAGGGCGCGAGTGGAGGGAGAGATCCGGTGAAAGTTCAACAGCTGTGGCGCTTCCCGGTGAAGTCCATGGGCGGTACCCGGGTCGAGTGGGTCCGCATGGATCGCCGCGGGGTGCATGCCGATCGGCTCTGGGCCGTGCGCGATGTGAACAAGGGCGTCACTGCGTCGGCGCGCAGGCTGCCCGTCCTGCTCGGTTGTTCGGCCCGCTACGTCACCGAGCCCGGTGACGACGCCGGACCAGGCAATGTGCCCGGCGTGCTCATCACGTTCCCCGATGGCCGCGAACTGACCGATGACGATCCCGCGGTGCATGTCGCGCTGTCGCAGTTGGTGGGCCGGGAGATGCGATTGGTCGCACTGCCCCCGGTCGAGGACACCAGTCAGCACCGGATGACGGTCTCCGATTCGCTTGCGAACTTCCGGGCTGTCCAGGTGCGTAAAGATTTCGGGCTCAACGACACCGAAGCGCTGCCGGACACCTCGGTCTTTTCCACCAAGGACATCATCACGCTGGCCCGGTTCTCCACGCCGCCGGGCACGTTCGTCGACCTGAGCCCCGTGCACCTGATGAGTACTGCGAGCCTGCGTCAGCTGTCGCCCGATGCCGAGCCGTATGACGTCCGCAGGTTCCGGCCGAACGTGCTCGTCGACATCGATGAGGCCGGCCACGAGTTTCCCGAATCAGCTTGGGCGGGCAGCGAACTGAGTATCGGATCGGCCCGGCTTCGCGTCACCATCCCGACCATTCGCTGTGTCGTGCCGACCCGCCCCCAGCCCGATATCGAGCTGGACAAGACCATCACCCGGCAGTTGGCCGACCGCACCAACCGCTTTCTGGGTGTGTACGCCGACGTGCGCACGCCCGGGGTGGTGCGGGTGGGGGACGACGTAAGCGTGCATCTCGCGTCAGCGCCGAACGCGGCGCAGCGTGCCGCGAGTGCGGCCACCAAGGTCGCGACGAAGGGCATTCAGCGCCTGCTCGAGAAGACGCTGCTCCGGGAGAG
>JBPPMV010000571.1:0-3346 GCA_051306235.1 Mycobacterium sp.
GGCCCGGCAGGCCGAACGACGGCGGGGGCGGCAAGCCCGGTAGGCCCAGACCCATCTGCGGGGGCGCCGGGAGAGCTAAGGGCGGCAACGTCGTAGCCGCTCCCGCGAGATTGGAGGCCAGTGCGAAGGTCTCGCCGGTGGACTGAATGCCCTGCAAGACGTTTCCGCCGCCGAGGGCTGCCCCGGGAACTAAACCGAGAAATGCCAAGGTGGCGGCGGTGTCCGCGCCGGCCGCGGCGAGGACGGCGGGCCAGCTCACCACGGTGTTCACGATACCGAACGTCGTGCCGATGGTGTTGTTGATCTCCGGCAGCGCATTCACGCTGCGGGCCAGCTCATACACACCACCCAGCGACTCCGGGGTCAGCTTAGCGACGGCCGGAGTTTGAGCCTTCTGCACCGCTGCCGACAGCAGCGACTGGCACTCGCCAGAATCCGCGTTGCGGACCTGGGATTCGTTGCACTTGTCGACGCAGTTGCCGTTATACGAGACCTGGCCGCGCGAGCAGCTCTCGGCCGCGCTGGGCGCTGCCGTGGCGACTGCGACCGCAGCTAACGGCATGAACGCGGCCAACGTTGCGGCCGCGAAGCGGCGGGGGGTGGCAGTCATGACCAGTCCTCAAGATCGGGTGCGCGAACGATTCATATATCGGCAGTAGCGAAGAATTGTTACAGAGTGTAGACGATTCAGGAATAGCCCGTATGCGCCTAGAGTTTGGGGCTATGCGTTTCGGACTCTTCATCCCGCAGGGTTGGCGACTCGACCTCGTCGACATTCCCACCGATAAGCACTGGTCAGTGATGCGTGACCTCGCTTCCTACGCCGATAACAGCACGTGGGACTCGGTGTGGGTCTACGACCACTTCCACACTGTGCCGGTCCCCACCGATGAGGCCACCCATGAGGCCTGGACGCTGATGTCGGCGTTCGCCGCGGTCACCGACCGGGTCAAACTCGGGCAAATGTGTACCGCCATCAGCTACCGCAATCCGGCCTATCTGGCAAAAGTCGCAGCAACCGTCGACATCATCTCCGGCGGGCGCACCCAGATGGGAATCGGCGGCGGTTGGTACGAGCACGAATGGCGCGCCTACGGCTACGGTTTCCCGTCCGCGGGCGAGCGCCTGGGCCGTCTCGACGAGGGAGTGCAGATCATGCGGGACGCCTGGCGGGACGGCCGGGTCACCCTGGACGGGAAGCATTACCAGGTCGACGACGCCATCGTCGCGCCCAAGCCGCTGCAGGACGGCGGCCCCCCGCTGTGGATCGCCGGCGGTGGCGAGAAGGTGACGCTCAAGATCGCGGCCAAGTACGCGGACTACACCAACTTCAGCGCGAACCCCGACGAGTTCGCGCGCAAATCGCAGATCCTGTCCGAGCACTGCCGTGCCGTCGGGACCGATTACGACGCGATCGTGCGCTCGTCGAACTTCAACGCCGTCGTCGGCAGCTCCGAGTCCGAGGTCCAGGACCGCCTGGCGCGCATCCGGGCCCGGCAGGTCAGCAAGGCCGATGAGGCCGCGGTCGACGGGATGCTGGCCACCGTGGCCTCCCCGGACTCGGCCACCGGCACCCCGGAGCAGATCGTGGAGCGGCTCACCGCGGCCCGCGACCTCGGGTGTGAGTACGCCATTCTGTACTTCCCCGAGGCCGCGTACGACCGATCCGGTATCGAGTTGTTCGAACGTGAGGTCATCCCCGCGCTCAGTTAGCGCGCGCCGTTGTCTTGCACTGCGCTGACCTGGTAGTGCGCGATACGCCAGCCCTCTTCTGTGTGGGTGACGAGCACGCTCAGGTTCAGCGCGATCGTCGATCCGTCGGCGAAGGTGAAATCGGCCTGGGTGTAGCCCAGCACCACACCCTCGGCCGGCCGGCGGGTCTGCAGGATCCGGTACTGCACGGTCAGCCCGAGCGGCTGCGAGGCGTAGTAGTCCCGCACCCCGTCGCGGCCGACGCTGTATGGCCGCAGCCCCTGGAAGATCGCGTCCTCGGTGAACATCTGCGCCACCCGGTCGGGCTCATGGGCGTCGATGCCGGCCTTCCATTCGTCCAGGACGGCACGCACAACCTGCTCGGTGCGCATGATCAGTGCCCCGCGCTCTGGCCGCCGTCGACGTGCAGGATCTCACCGGTCACGAAGCCCGCGTTCTCCAGATAGAGCACCGCGTCGACGACATCGTCGATGGCGCCGAGATGACCGACCGGGTGCAGCGCGGCCAGGAACTCGTGGGTCTCCGGTGGGTGCATGGGGGTGTCGATGATGCCCAGCGCCACCGCATTCGAGCGGATGCCGCGGCCGGCGTACTCGATGGCCAGCGCCTTGGTCGCCGCATTCAGGCCGCCCTTGGTCAGCGATGCCAGCGCCGAGGGCACCTGCGAGTTCGCATGGTCGACCAGGCTGGTCGAGATGCTGATGATGTTGCCGCCGCCCTGGGATTCCATGGCGGCCACCGCGGCCCGGGTCACCTCGAAGAACCCGCGCAGGTTCACCCCGGTGATGGCGTCATAGTCCGCGTCGGTGTACTCGGTGAGCGGTTTGGCGATGAAGATGCCGGCGTTGTTGACCACGGTGTCGACGCGGCCGAACTGTTCCAGGGCGGTCTCGACGAGCCGTGCGCCGACGCCGGGCTCGCCGATATCGCCGGGCACGGACAGCACCATCGGGTCATCGCTGGGCCCGATGGTGCGGGAGTTGGCGACGACGGCGTAGCCGAGCTTGCGGTAGCCGTCGACGAGTGCGGCACCGATGCCTTGGGATGCGCCGGTGATGATCGCGACGCGGGTGGGATTGTTCATGATCTGAGCCTTTCGGGTGTCTTCGATGTCTCTCTGCACGCCTCAACTGGATTCAAGGCGACGCCGATGCCTGCGCGGTAGGACCGGAAACCTCGCTGGTGATAGGTCCGGCCTACTAGGATCTGGCGGGTGGAACTGCGGCAGCTGCGGTACTTCGTCACCGTGGCCGAGGAATTGAACTTCGGTCGGGCAGCCGAGCGGCTGCGCATCGCGGGTCCGTCATTGTCCCAGCAGATCAAGGCGCTGGAACGTGATCTCAAGGTGCAACTGTTCGACCGGGACCGCCGCTCGGTGGCGCTCACCCCGGCCGGCACCTCTCTGTTGCCCGACGCCCGCGCGCTGGTCCGGCAGGCCGATGAGTTACGCAGGCGCGCAATGAATCTCGCGATAGACGACCCGGTGCGCATCGGCTGCGTCAACTGGTGCCCGGTGGACTGGTCCGAACGCGCCGCCGGGGTGGCCGATCTGCGGATGGACACCTGGGTGATGCCCTCGCACGCGCAGGCGGCCCGGGTCGCCGACGGCAGCCTGGATCTGGCGATCTGCTGG
>JBPPMV010000572.1:0-3168 GCA_051306235.1 Mycobacterium sp.
TGAGTGATTTTGGTTTAGTTCAGATTACTCGACAAAGAATTCGCCAAAACATTAACCAGACAATGAAAGATGTTTGTCCGGTTTGCGGTGGTTCTGGATTAATGACAAAAGAATCACACCTTGTTTATGATATTGAAGATTGGTTGAAGAGATTTAGAAGATTTTCTCGCGAGTTTAGTTTAATTATTAAATGTCACCCATCTGATGCAACCAGATTGCAAAATAAAAAGTTTATGAGAATACAATTAAAATATTTGGTTAGATTGCGCATTGAAGAAGATATGAGCATACCAATGGGTAAATTCAAATTCTTTTCTAAGAAAAAAGGGATTGATTTAACAGAAAAGTTTAAGTAAGAAGAAGTCCCCTGCATCTTTCAACTAAAAGCAGAGGAAAAGAAACGTCAGGCTGAGCGAACCTGCCTGCGGTAGGCAGGGTCGAAGACGGTAATTATAAATGAATAAATTTTAATTCAGGTTCTAAAATTAGGAGTTACGATATGAAATTTTTTATCGACACAGCTAACATAAATGAAATTAAAGAAGCCGCAGCACTAGGCATTCTTGATGGTGTCACAACTAACCCATCTCTCGTTGCTAAGGAGGGAAAAGATTTTAGAAAACTGCTTGATGAAATATTGGCAATCGTTGATGGACCTGTAAGCGCTGAAGTTGTTTCAACAGATTACGATGGAATATTAAAGGAAGCTCACGAACTTTCTAAAATCCATAAGAATATTGTTGTTAAAGTTCCGTTAATAAAAGAAGGGCTAAAAGCTGTTCGCACTTTAAGCACTGAAAATATTAATACTAATGTGACACTTTGTTTTTCGGCATCACAGGCTTTGCTTGCTGCAAAAGCTGGGGCAACATATATAAGTCCGTTTGTAGGAAGACTTGATGATATTAGTCACGATGGAATGGAACTGATTTCTCAAATCGTTCAGATTTATAAAAACTATAATTACAAAACCCAGGTTCTGGTTGCAAGTATAAGACATCCACTGCACCTTGTTGAGGCCGCATTAATGGGTGCGGATGTTTGCACAATGCCTTTCCCGGTAATTGATAAATTATTTAATCATCCTCTTACAGATCTTGGACTAGAAAAATTCTTAAGTGATTGGAAAAAAACTCAAAGCAAATAAATTTTAATTAAACTTTCTGGAATGAAAAAATGAAACGCACAACATTCTACAATATTCATAAAAACTTAGGTGCTAAAATTGTTTAGTTTGCCGGTTATGAAATGCCAATTCAATATTCTTCAATAATTACAGAACATAAATCTGTTAGAAATTCTGTCGGGGTTTTTGATGTATCGCACATGGGTGAAGTTTTTGTTAAAGGTGAGAAGGCTCTTGATTTCGTTCAACACATAACTGTTAATGATGCTTCAAAACTTTTTCCGGGTAGAGTACAATATTCCGCAATGTGTTATGAAGATGGCGGAATAGTTGATGATTTACTTGTTTACAGAATTTCACAAAATGAATTTTTACTCGTAATAAATGCATCCAACATTGATAAAGATTTTGCATGGATGCAAAAGAATAACAAGTTTGGTGTTGAACTTGTAAATCGCAGCGATGAGTTTTCTTTGCTTGCTGTTCAGGGACCGAATTCACTTAAAACTTTACAAAAACTTACCGAAACACAGATAAGTTTAGAATATTATCATTTTACAAAAATAAATCTTGCCGGTATTGATATAATATTTTCAAGAACAGGTTACACCGGTGAACTCGGGTATGAGCTTTATTTTACCGGTGATGAAAAAGATGCTGAAATTTTATGGAATAAAATTTTCGACGCCGGTAAAGAATTTAATATTCAACCGGTAGGGTTAGCTGCTCGTGATTCTTTAAGATTGGAAATGGGATTCTGTCTCTATGGAAATGATATTGATCAAACAACAAATCCATTAGAAGCAGGCTTAGGCTGGATTACAAAACTTTCTAAACCAAATTTTATAGCTAAAGATGTTTTAGTAAAAGCAAAAGAAAACGGTTTGAACCGAAAACTTGTTGCAATCACTTCAGACGAAAAAATATTTCCTAGACATGGTTACGATATAACAGTAAATAATAATAAAATTGGTGTTATCACAAGCGGCACAGTTAGCCCAATGCTTGATCAACCCATTGCAATGGGATATGTTGAAACAAAATATACAGAGATTGGTTCTCAAGTTAATTTTCTGATCAGAGGAAAAGAAGTTCCTGCTAAAGTTGTAAAACTTCCGTTTGTTAAAAGATAAATTGTAAAATGAAATTAAACGTATTTCTTTCTCCCGTTATTGTTGATGAACTTTACTTTACAGGTAAAACCACAGTTGTTATTGATGTGCTTCGTGCAACATCAACAATTGTAACTGCAATTAATAACGGCGCAAAAGAAGTCGTTCCGGTTGCAAGCGTTGAGTTTGCTGTTAAAGTTTCCGGTGGAATGTTTGGCGGACAAATTTTATTAGGCGGCGAAAGAAATACAAAAAAGATACAAGGCTTTGCACTTGGTAATTCACCATTTGAATATTCTAAAGAAATAGTCGAAGGCAAAACAATTGTGTTTTACACGACAAACGGAACAAAATCAATCGCAAAAGCAAAGTACTCAGAAAATTTGTACACTTGTTCGTTCATAAATATCAGTGCAGTAGCAAAACATCTTATAACATTAAATACAGATGTTGAAATTGTTTGTGCTGGAAGAAATAATTATTTCTCTATTGAAGATTCGGTGTGTGCGGGAATGCTTATTTCAAAAATTAGTAAAGTTAAAACAGATTCGTATCTAAATGATTCCGGAGCCGCAGTTTTAACTTTATATGAAAAGTATGGCGCTAATTTGATTAAGATGATACGCGAATCAGATCACGGAAAAATTCTTTTAGAAAATGGATTTGAAGCTGATCTTGAATATTGTAGCTCTATTGATATGCTTGATGTAATTCCTTCATTTGTAAGCGGTGTTTTAAAAAAATTAAAAAAAATTAATTAAAAAATTTTAATGTCACTTAAAAAGAAAAAAAGCGTTAAAGAAAAAAACGGAAAGAATAGTTCAAGCAAAAACTATTTTATTTTAACGCCGGATAATAAAAAACAGATATTAGGAATATTTCTTCTGATTATTTCTATTATCCTTTTTTTAAGTGTAATCACTTTTGATA
>JBPPMV010000573.1:0-3810 GCA_051306235.1 Mycobacterium sp.
TAGAGCATCCGCTCGTTATCGGTCATCGTCACCCGGACCTCGATGCACTCGGCGGGCGCGATCCAGCCCTGGGCCTCGATGTCCTTCCACGGCGCGTCATAGCGCTTCGGGCCGATGAGCGAGAACACGTCGCCCTCGCGGCCGTCCTCGCGGATCAGCGTGGCGGTCAGCCCGAGCCGCCGGCGGGACTGCAGGTCCGCGGTCATCCGGAACACGGGTGCGGGCAGCAGGTGCACCTCGTCGTAGATGATCAGGCCCCAGTCGCGGCTGTCGAACAGCTCGAGGTGCTTGTACTCACCCTTGGTGCGCCGGGTGATCACCTGATAGGTGGCGATGGTGACCGGACGGATCTCCTTGCGCTCACCGGAGTACTCGCCGATCTCCTCTTCGGTCAGCGAGGTCCGCGCGATCAGCTCACGCTTCCACTGCCGGCCTGCGACGGTGTTGGTGACCAGGATCAGCGTCGTCGCCCCCGCCTTGGCCATGGCGGCGGCACCCACGAGCGTCTTGCCGGCACCACAGGGCAGCACCACCACGCCCGAGCCGCCCGCCCAGAACGAATCGGTGGCCATCTGCTGGTAGTCGCGCAGTACCCAGCCATCCTCGGCCAGCGTGATCGGATGGGCCTCCCCGTTGACGTAACCGGCCAGGTCCTCGGCAGGCCAGCCGATCTTGAGCAGTATCTGTTTGATGTTTCCGCGATCGCTGGGATGCACGATCACGGTGTCGTCATCGATGCGCGCGCCCAGCATCGGGGCGATCTTCTTGTGGCGCAGCACCTCGGCAAGCACCGCGCGGTCCAGGCTGACCAGCACCAGCCCGTGCACCGGGCTCTTCACCAGCTGCAGCCGGCCGTATCGACCCATGGTGTCGACGATGTCGACCAGCAGCGGCTGCGGCACCGCGTACCGCGAGAAGCTGACCAGGGCATCGACCACCTGCTCGGCGTCGTGGCCTGCCGCGCGGGCATTCCACAAGGCCAGCGGGGTGATGCGGTAGGTGTGGATGTGTTCGGGCGCGCGTTCCAGCTCGGCGAACGGGGCGATCGCCGCCCGCGCCGCACCGGCGAGTTCGTGGTCGACTTCGAGCAGCACCGTCTTGTCGGACTGCACGATCAAGGGGCCGTCAGTCACGATCGGCCTGCACGCTGAGAGATCATCCCAACCATTATCCAGAGTCGGACGACACCACGGACGTCACGCGGTGAATGGCAAACTCGCGGACCCGTCCCGAGGCCGGGTCGAAGGCTGTCAACTGGCCCCCACGGATGTTGATCGGGGCCACCACCCGCTGGCTGGCTACCCCGGCCGGATCGACATAACCCATGACCACCGACGTCTGCTCCAGCGCCGCCTGCTGCAGCAGTGCCACGAGCACCCCGGGGTCCAGTCGCTGCCCGGAATGCGGTGAGGCTGCGACGCTGCGCATGACGGCGATGATCGCTCCCAGGGTCTGGGCGGGCGGCGTGGTCAACGGCCGGAACACCCGGCGACGGCCCGGCGCGGGAACCCGGGCGCCGCGACTGCGGATGTCGACGACGGCCCCGGTGGAATCCTCGGCGGCCGGCACGAACCCGCCGGCGCGCAGCGCGGCCAGCACATCGCCGATGGAGGACTGCGACACCGCGACCGTCGGTGCCAGGATGCGCAGCTCGAGCGCCTCGGCGGCCGGCGTCGACACCGCCTGGGCCAGCAACGCCGGGTCCTCGCAGCGCACGAAGGAGGCCGCCATGCCGACCCGCAGCTGCCCGTGCCTACGGGCGACATCGTCGATCAGATAGGTCAATCCTTGCGGCACGGGCGTTTTCGAATACTTTTCGAAGAATGCGTGCAGACCGCCGGCGGTATGGCCGGAATCGAGCGCGCGGCGGATGGACCCCTCGCTGATCCGGTAGACCATCGCCGCACCGGCGGACTCCACGGTGGCGACCATGTCCAATTGCTCGGCGAGTTCGCGCTGCAGTGGGCCGGGGACCACCACGGTGAGGTCGGCCTGCAGCAGGAAGTGGTCCAGCGGTGCGGGTAGCACCTTGGCCATCGCGTTGATGACGGCCTCGGCGGCGTCCTCGGTGCGCTGGGCCAGCAGCAGCCGGGCCGGTGTGGCGATGGCGCCGCGGCCCACCAGGCCGACGGCGTGCGCCTCGCGCAGCAGATTGGTGACCGGGTCCAGCTGCAGCCGGGCCGCCCAGCGCGGCCGCTGCCACACCATCGCCTGCGCGGCCGACTCGGGCTCCACCCCGGCGCCGGGCGGCAGACCGTCCAGCACCGAGAGCAGCAGCCGGCGATCCAGCGGGGCCGCTGTCGAATACAGCGCATCGGAGAGCACACCGAACGGTTTGTTGTCCGGTCCGCGGCTGCCCACCAGGCTCGGACGTGCGGGCAGGTTCAGCCAGGTCCAGGCGACCAGATGCCAGCGTGCCGCGGTGGAGATTTCGATGAAGCGGTCCGCGGCGACCGTCGGCGCCCAATAGGGCGCGTTGCCCTCGGGCGGTTCCGGATCCGGGGTGCCCGGCGCGATCAGCCCGGCCCCGGCGGCCACCTCCAGGATCAGGCCGAGGCGCTGCTCGTCGATACCGGTCAGCTTGGTCAGCTTCTTGACATCGCGGACCCCGAGCCCGCCGCTGCGCAGCTCGGATACCGGTGCAGCCGAGAGTGTTTGGATGAGCACGTCGAACTCGCGCAGCAGATCGATGGCCGCGCCCGCGGCGACCGAGTCGACATCGGACTGCGTCGTGGTGTGCACCGTCGGGTCCGGTGTCGTGAGCCCGACCGGCCCGGGCAAATCGCCGCGCATCACCTGCCCGACCACCCGCGGCAGGATCACGGTGTCCCCGGTATCGCTGCCGATGTGATGCAGCAGCCCGGCGGCCAGCAGACGTTGCACCGGCCGGTCCTCGGGACTCCCCGGAAGCGCGTCCCGGGTACGCCCGACCGGGGAGCCCTCGACCAGCCTGGTGAGCAGTTCACGGGACGGCTCGTCGAGGTCGGCCAGCAGACCCGGAATCTGGTCGGCGGGCAGATTGGGCGCTTGGTTCTCCAGCTGGGGGACCGCCTGCCCCGGATACCAGGGGAGCCCGGCCGCGGTCTCGGGCACGACGCGCAGCTCATCGCCACCCCAGATCAGGGCGCGATCGGTCAGGTCGTCGAGCGCCGCCTTGAGGTCGGCGCTCTCGGCCCGGGACCCGATGTATTCGAGGAGCATGTCGCGCGGTACCGGTGCAGTATCGGCGTGGAGAACCAGCAGGGCGTCCAGCACCGCCAGCTGCAGGAAGTTCAGGCCATCGGAGGCAGCCTTGACCGACTGGCGGGCCTGGGCGCGGGCGGCCAGCGCGGCGATGGTGCCGGGTGGGGGCTGGGTCAGGTCCGGCCGGCACTCCAACAGCCGGACCAGGCTGTCGTCGGGCAACTCGGACAGCCAGACGCCCAGTGGCACACTCTTCGATCCCTGGGACATTGCTGACCAGCCTAAGCCAGCTCCCGCTCTCGCCACCGCACGTAGTACCTGCCACAATGTGGGGGTGGCAGACAAGAAGCAGTACGTCGACAATGGCTGGCCCGAAACGGCCGAGGGCGATCACGCAGTGAGCGAGCTCACCAGCGACCGCACCGGCTCGCTGTCCCCGTTCGGTGACGTGACCTTCCCGTTGCCCGCCGAGGATCTGCCATACATCCACCCGGTCACCGTCGTCAACAAGTAACCGGTGAGCGGGCTCTCGCACCTCGACGACACGGGCGCGGCCCACATGGTCGACGTCACGGCGAAGACCGCCACCAAGCGCACCGCCGTCGCGCAGGGAGCGGTGCACACCCG
>JBPPMV010000574.1:0-2261 GCA_051306235.1 Mycobacterium sp.
GGCCTGCCGTGGTACCCGCAGGGCCGCAACTACGAGGCCTACTTCTCCGACGCCGGCGGTATCTCGCCGGGCAATGACGTCGCGGTGTCCGGAATCAAGGTCGGCACGGTCGATTCGGTCTCGCTGGCCGGCGATCAGGCCAAGGTGAACTTCACCGTCGACCGGAACATCAAGGTGGGCAATCAGACCCTGGTGGCCATCAAGACCGACACCGTGCTGGGCCAGAAGTCGCTGTCGGTGACACCGGGCGGCAGTGGTGATTCGACGGTCATCCCGTTGGGCCGCACCACCACCCCGTACACCCTCAACACCGCGCTGCAGGACCTCGGGGGCAATGTCAGCGCGCTGGACAAGCCCAAGTTCGAGCAGGCGCTGCAGACGCTCACCGACACCTTGCGCGATGCCACTCCGCAGCTGCGCGGTGCACTCGACGGTGTGGCGAATCTGAGCCGCAGCCTCAACAAGCGTGACCAGGCGCTCGAAGAGCTGCTGGCACATGCCAAGAACGTCTCCGACACCCTGGCCGAGCGCGCCGGGCAGGTGAACCAGCTGATCACCGACGGTAATCAGCTGTTCGCCGCACTCGATGAGCGCAGGCAGGCGCTGAGCACTCTGATCGCCGGTATCGACGATGTGTCACAACAGCTTTCCGGTTTCGTTGCCGACAACAAGCGCGAGTTCCTGCCGGTGCTGCAGCGACTCGATGCGGTGATGGCCAACCTGCTGGAACGCAAGGAACACATCGGTGAGGCGCTCAAGCGGCTGCCGCCGTACGCCACAACGCTCGCCGAGGTGGTCGGCAACGGTCCCGGCTTCAACATCAACCTGTACGGCCTGCCGCCGGCGACCATCGCGGAAGTCCTGCTGGACGGGTATTTCCAGCCGGGCAAGCTGCCCGACAGCCTCGCCGACTACCTGCGCGGCATGATCTCTGAGCGCATGCTGGTGAGGCCCAAGTCGCCATGACAGAACTCAAGTCCGGAAGAACCAAGTGGCTGCGGGGAACTCTCGCGGCGGCGCTTGCGGTCCTGTTGGCCGTTGGCGTCTACCTGGTGTGGCCCAGCCGCGGTGGCCAGCAGGTCGTCGCGTACTTCCCCGCCGCAGTGGGGCTGTACCCCGGCGATGACGTGCGGATCGTCGGCGTCCCGGTGGGCCGGATAGACGCCATCGAACCGCGGGCCGAAGACGTCAAGATCAGCATGACGCTGCAGGACGGTGTGCGGGTCCCGTCGAACGCCCAGGCCATCATCATCGCGCCGAACCTGGTGTCCGCCAGATTCATTCAGCTCACACCCGCCTACACGGGCGGCGATGCGCTGGCCGACGGTGCGCAGATCGGCCTGGACCGGACCGGAGTTCCGGTGGAATGGGACGAGGTCAAGGAGCAGCTCACCGAGCTGAGCACGCAGCTCGGACCCCAGGAAGGTGGTCTGCAGGGACCGCTCACCACGTTCGTGAACCAGGCCGCCGACACCTTCGACGGAAACGGCGACTCGTTCCGGCAGGCGCTGCGTGAACTGTCCCAGACAGCAGGGCGTCTCGGGGATTCCCGCGTCGACCTGTTCGGCACCGTCCGCAATCTGCAGGTGCTCGTCGATGCGCTCTCCAACAGCAACGAACAGATCGTGCAGTTCACCAACCATGTCGCCTCGGTCTCGCAGGTGCTGGCCGCCAGCACCCAGGATCTGGACGCCACCCTGGGCGCGCTCAACACGGCTCTCGGCGATGTCCGGGGACTGCTCAGCGAGTCCAACTCGTCGTTGATCGAATCGGTGGGCAAGCTCAGCGAATTCACCCAGATCCTCACCGATCACAGCGATGACATCGAGCAGATCCTGCATGTCACGCCCAACGGCTTGTCCAACTTCTACAACATCTACAACCCGGCGCAGGGCACGGTGGGCGGGCTGTTGTCGCTGCCCAACTTCGCCAACCCGGTACAGTTCATCTGCGGTGGCACCTTCGATGTCGGCGCGTCGCCGGACAACTACAAGCGGGCCGAGATCTGCAGGCAGCGTATGGCGCCAGTGCTCAAGCGGATCACCATGAACTACCCGCCGATCCTGTTCCACCCGATCGACAGCATCACCGCCTACAAGGGACAGATCATCTACGACACCCCGGCGACCGAGTCCAAGGCCGAGACACCGGTGCCGTATCTGCAGTGGCAGCCCGCACCCGGGGTGAGCCCGCCCACCGCTCCGCCGGGCGGCACCCTCACCGACCTGATCCTGCCGCCGCCCGCGGTGCCCGGTCAGATC
>JBPPMV010000575.1:0-21392 GCA_051306235.1 Mycobacterium sp.
ATCAACACCAACCCCTACGGCAACGGCACCGCCATCTTCACCAACGACGGCGGCGCGGCCCGCCGCTTCCAGAACGAAGTCGAAGTCGGCATGGTCGGCATCAACGTCCCCATCCCCGTCCCCATGGCCTACTACAGCTTCGGCGGCTGGAAAGCCTCCCTGTTCGGCGACAGCCACGCCCACGGCATGGACGGCGTCAACTTCTTCACCCGCCAGAAGGCCATCACCAGCCGCTGGCTGGATCCATCGCACGGCGGCATCAACCTCGGCTTCCCCGAGAACGCCTGACCCCCTTTCCCGCGAGCGTGCGTGTCTGCTGGCCGACACGCCGTGCTCCCGCCGGAGTTCACGCACGCTCGGCGTGGAACTAGTTGCCTGCCGCCGACAAATTCAGTGAAAGATGGACGTATGACGACCACCCATGACACCGCGACCCTGCCCAACGGCATGTCGGTCGACGACGCGCGCGCCGAAGCCGCGCGCACCTACGAACTGGACCGGACGCACGTTTTCCACTCCTGGTCGGCGCAGGCGCAGATCAAGCCGATGACCATCGTGGCCTCGGACGGCTCCTACGTCTGGGACGGCGAGGGCAACAAGCTGCTCGACTTCTCCGGCCAGCTGGTCTTCACCAATATCGGCCACCAGCACCCGAAGGTCGTCGCGGCCATCCAGGCCCAGGCCGCGAAGCTCTGCACGGTCGCGCCGCAGCACGCCAACGACGCCCGCTCCGAGGCGGCCCGGCTGATCGCCGACCGCACCCCGGGTGACCTCAACAAGGTGTTCTTCACCAACGGCGGTGCGGATGCCGTCGAGCACGCGGTGCGGATGGCCCGTCTGCACACCGGCCGCTACAAGGTGCTCTCGCGCTACCGCTCGTACCACGGTGGCACCGACACCGCGATCAACCTGACCGGTGACCCGCGCCGCTACCCCAACGATTACGCCAGCAGCGGTGTCGTGCACTTCAACGGACCGTTCCTGTACCGCTCGTCCTTCCACGCCGAGAACGAGCAGCAGGAGTCCGAGCGCGCGCTGGAGTACCTGGACCGGCTCATCCAGCACGAGGGTGCGACATCGTTCGCCGCGATCATTCTCGAGTCGGTGCCCGGCACCGCGGGCATCATGGTGCCCCCGCCCGGGTACATGGCCGGCGTCCGGGAGATCTGCGACAAGTACGGCATCGTGCTGATCGCCGACGAGGTGATGGCCGGATTCGGCCGTACCGGTGAGTGGTTCGCGATCCAGAACTTCGGCGTCACGCCGGATCTGATCACCTTCGCCAAGGGCGTCACATCGGGTTACGTCCCGCTGGGCGGTGTGGCGATCAGCGAGAAGATCGCCGCGACGTTCGCCGACCGCCCCTACCCGGGTGGGCTGACGTACTCCGGACATCCGCTGGCCTGTGCGGCGGCCGTCGCCACCATCAACGCGATGGAGGACGAGGGCATGGTGGCCAATGCCAAGCGCATCGGCTCCGACGTGCTCGGCCCCGGCCTACGCGAGCTGGCCGCCAAGCATCGCTGCGTGGGCGAGGTCCGCGGTCTCGGGGTGTTTTGGGCGGTCGAGCTGGTGGCCGACCAGCAGACCCGGGAACCGTTGGCACCCTACGGCGGCTCCAGTCCCGCGATGAATGCGGTCATCGCCGCATGCAAGTCCGGTGGGCTGCTGCCGTTCGCGAACTTCAACCGCATCCACGCCGTGCCCGCATGCAATATCACCGACGACGAGGTCCGCGCGGGCCTGGCGATCCTGGACACCGCACTCGACGCGGCGGATCAAGCGCTCTGAGTCACCCCCGCAGCAGGTGCGCACCCAGTAGTTCGCGCGCCTGCTCGGGGATCGGCATCGGGCTGCTTTCCTGTCCGGGGCCACCGCCGAGTACCACCAGGACGGTGTCGCACAGGCCGACGCAGCTGTCACCGACGAACAGCGCCGTGGACACCACATACGACGTCCGGCCGAGGCGCCCGATGCCCAGCCCGGTGTCGATGGTCGACGGCCAGTGCACCTCGGCCAGGAAATGCACGACATTGTTGGCCGTCACCAGCCGGATCGTCCGGGCCGCGGGGTTGTAGATCCCGGGGAAGATGCGCTCGTTGAACTCGGCCCGGGCGTTCTCGTGCATCGACTCCAACGCCAGGTTGTTGACGTGGCCGTTGGCGTCCATATCGCCGTAGCGCGCGAGGGCCAGGCCGCTCACCGGGTACAGCGCCTTGGACAACCGGGCCGGATGCGGACGTTCCGTGGCCGGGACGAGTGTGGTTTCAGACGTCATAACGGCGCCAGTACACCACGAAGTACATTGGCCAGCATGGTCGACCTGCACCCCGCAGTCGCGGTCCTCGCTCCCCTGCTGGGCGCCTGGGCCGGGTCGGGGACCGGCGAATACCCCACCATCGCCACGTTCGGCTATTCGGAGGCCGTCACCTTCGGTCATATCGGCAAACCGTTCCTGGCCTACTCCCAGCGCACCAGGGCCGTCGACGACAGCCGCCCGCTGCACGCCGAGACCGGGTACATCCGAGTCCCCGAACCGGGGCGGGTGGAATGGCTGCTGGCCCACCCGACCGGCATCGTCGAGGTGCTCGAAGGTCCGCTGAACGTCGCGGCGGACGGCACCCTGTCCATGGAACTCACCGCCACCGTCACACGGTCCTCATCGGCCAAGGAGGTCACCGCGCTGGCGCGTACCTTCACGCTGGGCGGTGACCACCTGAGCTACACGGTGCGGATGGCCGCGGTCGGCCTTCCCCTGCAGCACCATCTGGCGGCCGTGCTGCGAAGGGACCCATCGTGACCACCGACGAGCGCCGCATCCGGGTGCCTGCCGATCTCGACGCCGTCACCGACCGTGCCCCCGAAGACCACAGCGATATCGATTCCGCTGCCGTGGAACGGATATGGGATGCGGCCCGGCACTGGTACTCCGCGGGCATGCATCCGGCGATCCAGGTCTGCCTGCGGCACAACGGCAAGGTGATCCTGGACCGCGCCATCGGCCACGGTTGGGGTAACGGACCGGCGGATCCGGTTGACGCCGAACAGATCCCGGTCAGCACCAGCACCCCGTTCTGCGTGTATTCGACGGCCAAGGCGATCACCACCACCGTCACCCACATGCTGGTCGAGCGTGGCGCGTTCTCCCTGGAGGACAGGGTGTGCGACTACCTGCCGACCTACACCAGCCACGGCAAGGACCGCACCACCATCCGTCACGTGGTGACCCACAGCGCGGGCATCCCGTTCGCCACCGGCCCCAAACCGGATCTCAAGCGGATGGACGACAGCGAGTACGCCCGCGACATGCTGGGCCGGATGAAACCGGTGTACCGGCCCGGCCTGGTGCACATCTATCACGGTGTGACCTGGGGTCCGCTGATGCGCGAGATCATCTCGGCGGCAACCGGCCGCAGCATCCGCGACATCCTGGACGAACAGATCCTGTCCCCGCTGGGATTCCGCTGGACCAATTACGGTGTTGCGACGCAGGATGTTCCACTGGTGGCGCCCAGCCATGTCACCGGAAAGCCGCTGCCCCCACCGATCGCCAAGGCATTCAAGCTCGCCGTCGGCGGCGTCCCGCAGCAGATCATCCCGTTCTCGAACACCCCCGAGTTCCTCACCGGTGTCGTACCGTCGTCGAACACGGTGTCCAACGCCAACGAGCTGTCCCGGTTCGCCGAGATCCTGCGTCGCGGCGGTGAACTCGACGGCGTGCGGGTGATGTCGCCGGAAACGCTCCGGGCCGCCACGAAGGAGGCCCGCCGGCTGCGTCCCGACCTCGCCACCGGGCTGGCGCCCATGCGCTGGGGCACCGGATACATGCTCGGGTCCAAGAGGTTCGGGCCGTTCGGCCGCGACGGCGCCGGTGCGTTCGGACATACCGGGCTGACCGATATCGCCATGTGGGCGGACCCGCAGCGTGCCCTGTCGGTGGCGGTGATCAGCAGCGGTAAGCCGAGCGGGCACCCCGAGGCCAAGCGCTATCCGGCCCTGCTGGACCGGATCAACGCCGAGATCCCGCGCGTCATCTGACCCGGGTAAGTCGCGCCGAAATGGGTACCCGGACGGCATGGGAATTGTCGATAAGGCCAAGAACTCCGCAGAGAAGACGCTCGGCAAGGCCAAGGAGGCCGTCGGGGATGCCACCGGTAACGACCGCCTGCGAGCCGAGGGCAAGAAGGACCAGACCGCCGCCGGCGTGAAGAAGGTCGGCGAGAAGATCAAGGACACCTTCAGGTAGCGGTCAGCGCAACCTCTCGCCGTACACCCGCTGGACGGACAGCGCCATCAGCACCCGGCGGTCCGAGACCATCACCGACCGGTATTCGTCCCAGTCCGGGTGCTCCCCGGCGGCGCTACGGTAGTAGTCGACGAGCGCCCGGACCTGCGGGCCGTCCGGGTCGGAGCCCGGTCCGGTCAGCGTCACGGGCCCCTCCGCGGTCGCCCAGGCCCAGCCGTCGGCGCTGGTGACCTCGAGGGCGGCCCGCGGATCGCGGCGCAGGTTGGCGGTCTTGGCGCGGCCGTCGGTCATCGACACGTAGATCACGCCAGCGGCGCGGTCATAGAACGGTGTCACCGGTGACAGCTGCGGCAGGCCGTTGGCCTTGATGGTGGCCAGCACCCCGAGACGGGCCTCGGCCAACAGGGCGTGCGGATCGAATGTCTCGGTCATACCGTCATTTCACACCTCCAGCGGTGCGTTCGCCGAGTCGAGGTGTTCGACCGTGGTGAACACCAGTCCGCTCTCGCCGATGTTCTCGATATCGTGCAGCAGGAACTCACCGGCCGCGAAGCTGAAATGCCGGGTCTCACCCGCGGCATAGGTGACATCGCGGGTGGTGCCGTCGGAGGTGTGCTGGCGGCTGCTACCGGCATTGACCGCCGTCCAGAAGTAGTCCAGGACATGCCGATGGGCGTGCCAGCGTTCGCCGGGTGCCAGCCGGATCTCCCACACCCGGACCCGCTCGTTTTGGCTCAGCAGCCGCGAACCGACGTAGCCGTCGTGCGAGTGCGCCTCGAATTCGGCGCGCAGTTCGTCACTCCAGCCCTCGAAGTCGCCGGCCACCAAGGTGCCCGCCAGCGGGGCATCGGTGAGGAATTCACTCATCAGATCTCTCCTTCTCAGGTGCTCAGTGGCCGGGGCCGTACAGGCCGAACCGGTTGTCGGGGTCGCCGGGCACCCAGGTGCAGTCCACCTGTGACCGGGTGCCCATCTCCTTGACCCGGCGCATCAGGCTGTGCGCGAGCTGCAGTTGACCGGGTTCCCACTTGGCCAGTGCCTCGGCGATATCGGAACTCTCGGACAGTGCGTCGTACAGTGCCCAGGCGTTCGCGGCGGCCTTGGCGGTACCCGCCGCGGCATGCGGGCGTGCGGCAGCGGCCGCGTCCCCGATGAGCGCGATACGCCCGGTCGCCATCTGCTGGGCCCGGACATCGTAGACCGCCTGCAGATAGGGCTGTTCGGTGCGCAGCACCACCTCGGCCGCCGCCGGGGCCAGCAATTCCGGTGCCGCCGCGCGCATCTCGTCGACGAACCGGTCCTGTACCTGGCCGGGGTGCAGGGACACCCCCGCCAGGAAACCACGCTTGTCGGTCATCAGCTCGTTGAGCTCGTACCCTTCGGCGACGTTGCGGTACCAGACATAGTTCAGCAGCCGCTCCCCCACTGCCAGACCACCGTCGCCCGACGGGATCGGGTACACGTTGATGTGGGTGTGCGGCGACACGCTGTAGCTGATCGAGTCGTGTAGTAGCTCGAAAGTCTGTGGGCTGACCTGGTTTTCGGGAACGGTACCGCGCCAGCCGACGTAACCCGAATACTCCAGCTTCGATTCCGGCGAGATCCGGCGCCTGCTCGGTGAGCTGATACCGTCGGCGTACACCACCAGATCGGCCCGTTCGCGGCGGCCGGAGGTGAAGCGCACCTCGACCCCGTCGGCATCCTGATCGAAACCGGCCGCGTACTCCCCGAGGTGATAGTGGTCGGTCCCGAAGTCCGCCAGCAACGCACGGTAAAACGTGCCCCAGGACGTGTAGCTCCACGGCGCCGGGTCACGATGCAGAATCTCGTTGTCCGGGCCCAGGTACTGCACGAAATGGGTCGACGTACTGACATTCTCGGGATGCTGGTTGCTGCATTCGACGAACCAGCGCAGGGTGTCCGGTTGTAGCACGATTCCGCCGCCACGGCCGTCCAGCGAGGTCGGGGTGCGTTCGAACACGTCGACGCCGAAGCCGAGCCTGCGCAGCAGCAGCGCGGTGGTGAGACCGCCGATGGAACCTCCGACCACCAACGCGCGGTGCCCGGCCCACGTCTTCGTCACGTCGCTCATGCGGTGCCTCCTGTGTGATCGAGCCCGAGGAACGCCCGGGCGTTGGTCTCCAATGCGGTGTCCTCGATGCCCACGGCGTGCGGAAGCCACAGGGGATCCTGGGTTCCCATATCGAAGGGGTAGTCACTGCCGCACATCAGGTGGGTGGGGTCGGCTTGGGCGCGTAGCAGTTCCAGTGCCGGCACGTCATGGGTGAGGGTGTCGAACCACAGATCGGTGAAGGCCTCCCGCGGTGGTCGGCTGCCCCCGGTACGCACATCGGCGCGTTGATTCCAGCCGTGCTGCCAGCGGCCGACGATCCCCGGTGCGCACCCGCCGCCGTGCACCAGCACGATGCGCAGCGCGGGCAGCGCGTCGAGAACACCGCCGAGGGTCAGTGCCGCCGCCGCGGTCGCCGATTCCACCGGGTTGCCGATCAGATTGCCCAGGTAGTAGGACGACCACTCCGGGCGCGGCAGCTGCATCGGGTGCACCAGCACCGCGAGGTCGTTCTCCGCTGCCGCGGTGAGGATATCCCGCATCGGCGCGGTGTCGAACGATGCCGTACCGAGCAGTGGGGGCAGCGCGATGCCGCGGATCACCGGGGATGACGCCAGGGCTTCGATCTGCTTACGGGCGGTGTCCGGATCGTGCAGGGATACCAGCCCCAGACCGAGCAGCCTGTCCGCGTTGTCGCGGCACACCTTCTCCAGTGCATCGTTGAACGCACCGACGAAATCGGGCACACCATCGGCGTCGGCGACGGGGAACGCGAACGGTGGCGCCGACAGCACCCGCGCACCGAGGTCCGCCGCATCGGTATCGGCGAGCACCCGATCCACATCGCTCATCGCGGCGGTCTCGATGGACAGCGGCAGCTCACCGAGGAACAGCTGACCGTCGCGGTCCTGCATCGGGGGCAGCGGGGACCCGGGTGCGAGTCCGAACAACTGCTGGGGCAACCAGTGTGCGTGCACATCGATGGGTCCGGCACGCAGACTCATGACGCGACTCCCGCCGCTTCGAGAGCCTCGAACCGGGCCAGTACCTCGGCCTGCAACACCGCCACGGCCGGATCGGAGGCCCGGCGCGGCCGGGGCAGATCCACGTCGATGACCTCGTGCACCCGACCGCCGGGGGCGAGCACCACGATCCGGTCCGACAGTTGCACGGCCTCGGTCACATCGTGGGTCACGAACATGACAGTCCGGCGCGATTCCAGCCAGATACGCTCGAGGTGCTCGCGCAGGGTGCGGGAGGTCATCGCGTCGAGGTGGCTGAAGGGTTCGTCCATCAGCAGCACATCGGGTTCGACGGCGAACGCCCGCGCGATACCGATGCGCTGCTGTTGCCCGCCGGACAGCTGGGCGGGAAACCTGTTGGCGCAGTGACGCAGTCCGACCAGGTCCAGGTAGTGCTCGGCGCGTTGCTGCCAGCCGTCGCGCTCGTGCTGCACGAAGCCCAGGTTGGCCATCACGGTGCGCCAGGGCAGCAGGCGGGGGTCCTGGAAGACGTATCCGACGCGGGCGTCGTGACCGCCGGACCGCAGCCGTACGCTGCCCGAGGTGTGGGTCTCGATACCCGACACGATGTTGAGCAGCGTGGTCTTGCCGCTACCCGACGGGCCGACGACGGAGACGAAGGTCTCCCCGGATATCGTCAGGTCGATACCGTCGATGACGCGGGTGACCTCACCCCGCCGGTCGGTGAATTCCTTCACCAGGTTCTGGATCTCGATGGAAGCCATGATGTCTCGCTCTCTTGCTAGACGTTCGTTGATCAGGCGTTGCGCCAGCGGGTGGCGTAGCGCTCGATGGGTCCGAGGATGAGCAGGTCGGCAATGACCAGCAGCAGGATGAACACCAGCACCCAGGCCAGGAAGCCGTCGAGCTGGTTGGCGTCGTACCAGTAGCGGGACCGCCACCCGACACCGGAGGTGGATCCGAACCATTCCGCGAGCAGTAGCCCGTTCCAGGCGCTCATGATCGCGAAACGTACTGCTGCGACGGTGGATCCGGCGACTGCGGGTGCGACGATATCGCGCAGCACCCGGGTTCGCGACACCCCGAATGCCCGAGACATCAGGATCAGGTCGGCGGGCACCGCCCTGGTGGCCTTGGCGATGTTGACGATGACGAACGGCAGCCCGGACAGGAATACCGTCACCACCGGGGTGAGCCAGCCGAAGCCGAACCACATGGTGGTCAGCAGCGCCCAGATCACCGCCGGGATGGCCAGCGCCGCGGCGTTCAGATCGGAGAACGCCAGGTCGGCGATTCGGGACATCCCCATCAGCACACCGATCACCGCGCCGACGACCAGCGCCGCGACCAGGCCGAGCAGGAATCGGTTCATGCTGATCGCCAGGTTCCCCCAGAGTTCGCCGGCGGCGGCCTCCGAGGTGAGCCTGCCGATGGTGTCGGCCAGTGACGGGACCCGGTTGCCGACGATCACGGCGAGCTGCCAGGCCGCGACGATGGTCGCCAGTGCAGCGAGAACGGCTGCGGCCGAGGTGCTCTGGCTGCGTAGTTGACGCTGCCAGGAATTCAGGGTGGTCATGCGAGATCCTTCCGCCATGCGAAGAAACGGTTCTCCAGGTGGGCCAGGCCGCGTTCGATGAGCACCATGGCGATGATGAAGAGGGTGGTCCAGGCGAGCATGTCGTCGACCTGGAATTCCTGGTAGGCCTTGCGGATCATGAAGCCGACACCGCTGCTGGCGCCGAACACCTCGGTCAGCGCCTCGACTTTCCATGCCATCGCAAATCCGTAACGCACACCGGCGAATACGAACGTGGTCAGCGCGGGTAGGTACAGGTGGCGCAGGATGTCGGAGCGCCGGCGTTCGAAGGCGTGGCACATCGCCAGCAGGTTGCCGTCCACCGACCGCACCCCTTCGGCCACGTTCATCGCGATGAACGGGGTGGCCACCAGGGCGGAGACCACGATCGGCCCCCCGGCGCCCACACCGAAGATCAGCAGGCCGAAGACCGCGTAGGTCAGGCCGGGCATGTTGCCCAGGACGAACAGCGGTAGCGAGAAGTACGCGGACATGAATCGCGAACGGCCCATGGCGAATCCGATGACCAGCCCGACCACCATGGCGATCGCGAAACCGGCGGCGATCTTGCCGATGCTGGCCGCGAAGTTCGTCACCGCCTCACCGGAGACGATGATCGCGATGACCCGCTCGGCGACATCGGCCGGGTTCGGCAGGATCGGGTCGTCGACGATCACCGCGGCCAGTGCCCACGCGCCGATCGCGCCGATCAGGGCCAGCCCGGAAACCAGCCAGCGACGGCTGCCCCATGGGCGATGCACGGCGGCTCGGGGTGGTCGTTCCCGCGGTTCGCGCGGGGCCGGCCGAGCCGTGATGGTCTGGGTCACTGGTGGACTCCTTGTGTCGGCAGGAACTTCGGGTCGGAGACGTCGTCGCCGATCACGCCGGTGGTGCGCATCAGGTCGAAGATCGAGCTCTCGTCCTCGGCCCATTGCTCGTCGAAGCGCACCTCGTCGACCACCCAGTCGTGTTCGGCCACATAGGCCTTCATGAACTCGATATCCTCGGGTGTCGCGACGGCGAAGTGCTGGGGGTAGCGCTCGATCATCTCGTCGCGGTGCTGCTGCCACTCCTGCAGACCGCGGTCCCACAGGTCGAGGAAGGCCGACACCTCGCCGGGGTGTTCGTCGACCCAGTCCTTGCGGGCGACGAAGACGTTGCCCATCGGTCCGTCGTGGCCGGGTGCATCGAGCTCGGCGAACAGATCCGCCGAGGATTTGCCGTCATAGAGCGGGCGGACCGCACCGCTGCGCAGTTCGCGGGCGGACAGGTCCGGATAGCAGATGCAGGCGTCGATCTCGCCGCGCGCCAACAGGTTCGAGAGGTTCTGGATATCGGCCACAACGACGTCGAAGTCGCCGCCGTCACCGCCGTCATCGACCAGTTGCATATCGTGCATCTGCTTGACCAGGGCGCTCCACACCAGGGTGCCCGAGACGGTGGTGAACACCCCGAGCCGGCGGCCGCGCAGGTCTTCAAGGGACTGGGCCGGATCGTCGGCGCGGACCATGATCCGGCTGCGCTCGGCGTTGTAGCGGCCGATGATCACGGTCTCGCGCTGGGTCTGCTCTTCGAGCCCGGGCACCTCGAAGGACGCCGACGAGATGATGTCGGCGTGCCCGCCGGCGAAGAGGCCGAATTCGTCCCAGGTGGCGCTGGTCTCCATGGTGTAGCCGGTGTCGCGCTGCCACTGGTCGACGATGCCGGTCTCGTTCATGTAATCCCAGATCGGGTCCGGGGCGAAGGTGAAGCGGATGACGCCGTCCTGGGCGGACCGCGATGACGCCGGGCCGCCGAGGCCGGCCGAGCATGCCGTGGTGGTCGCGACGGCTGCCGCCGCGACGATGGCCAGCCCGGCTATGGTGACGGCTTTCGCGGCTGTCGCGATCCGGCGCCCGCGGGTTCTGCGCAACATCGGTGTCCTCCTGGACTGGGTATTTGTGACGGTGGTCACGACATCACCATGCTCGTGATGCAGCCCGCTGAGCAATGGCTTCGCGCACACACTTAAGCTGATGGTTATGTCGCCGATGACATACCACGAGGATGACCCGACACTGGAGCGCTGGTTGCATGCGCTCGCCGGTATCGGCGAGGCCGTCGGTGGAGATGCGCCCATAGCCCAGCTGCTGGACCGGGTGGCACGCACCGCATGCACCCTGCTCGGCTATGACTTCTGCGCGGTGTTCCTGCCCGATGACGCCCGTACGGCACTGACCATCGTGGGTTCGCACGGGCTGTCCGGTGACTACATCGCGCAGGTCAACGCGCAGCGCCCGATCCTGCTCGAGGTCGACGGTGAGCAGGAGGCGCCGACCAGCATCGCGTTCCGGACCGGCGAGGTGGTGATGCTGGAGGACATCGAGCTCGTGCCGGAGTTCAGCTGGGGTGGCGTTGCCCACGAACAGGGCTACCGCGCGCTGATCTCGGTGCCGTTGCGCCGGGCCGGTGCGGTCATCGGGGCGCTCAACGGTTACCGCACCGGCCCGCACCGCTTCGATTCCGCGGAGGTCAGCCTGGTCAGCACACTGGCCACCCAGGTGGCGATCGCGCTCGGCACGGCGCAATTGCGGGCGCAGGAAAAGGCGACCATCCGTGAGCTCCGTCGCGCCGAGGAGGTCCACGGCTTGCTGATGGCCACCGCGCTGCGCGGTGAGGGCGCGGCCGGCGTGGCCGATGCGCTGGCCGAATTGCTGGGCCGGGCAGTGCTCATCGAGGATGTGTACGGCGAGCGGCTGGCCTGCGCGGGTGGGGAGACGACCGTCACCGACCTGCCTGCCGGTATCGACGACCGGCTGCGCGCGGGTGCGGTGCTGACGACGGACGAGCACACGGTGGCCGGTGTGGTGCTCGACGGAGCCGTCGTCGCCCGAATCCACGTCGCCAGAATCCAGGTGGCCCACGGCCAGACCGGTGCGTCGGATACATTGTCCGCGCTCGATATTCGCGCTGTCGAGCATGCCGCCGTCGTGACGGCATTGGAACTGCTGCGGGCACGGACCGCGGCCGAGGTGGAACAGCGGCTGCGCGGCTCGCTGGTCGCCGACCTGCTGAGCGCCGACGCCACCGACACCGCCGCCATGAGCGCGTTCCTGGACCGAGCCCGGCGACTGGGCTGGGACCTGTCCGGCGACCAGACGCTCATCACCATCCGGTGGCCCGAACCTGCACGGCCGCAGGGCCGCCCGACCGCCGAGCGGGTCCTCGCGGTGACCGACCGCTTCGCCGCCGATGTGACGCCCCGACCGCTGGCCGCGGTCTTCCGCGGCGACCTGGTGCTGATCTGTTCGACCGACGACCACGGCGCCGCCGCCGATCTCGCCCGGCGCCTCGTCGAGGCCCTCGCGGGCAGCGTCGCGGTCTCGGTGGTCGGTGTATCGCCCACCGGCGCGGTCACAGATCTGCCCGATGCATTCCGGACACTGTGCGGCGCAATGAACCTCGCGGGGGACGCGAAGTCCACCGCGCTCATCGACATGGCCGATGTGACGATCGATCAGCTGCTGCTGCAACTCGACGATCCGCAGCGGCTACGCGAGTTCGCGCGCGCCGTGCTGGGCCGGGCGCTGGACTACGACCGCACCCGGCACACCGAGCTCATCCGCACCGCGCGGGTGCACCTGGAACACAGTCTGGACCGGCGTGCGACGGCGAATGCGCTCCACCTGCACCCCAATACGGTGGCGCAGCGGATCAAACGGCTCGAGGAGCTCACCGGGCTCGTGCTGTCCCGGCCCCGCGATCTGCTACAGCTGACATCGGCGCTGACCGTCGCGCAGATCGCGGCACTCGGGTGAGGGTCAGGCCTTCGCCGCGGCGCGCACCAGCAGTCGCAGCAGCACCTGGCCGATCCCGGCCAGCGGAATCTTGACCAGCGGGAACGACGCCGTCGAGCCGATCGTGTACTCGATGCGGGTACCGGTGCCGGACGGGGTCAGCCGGACCTCGCCGGTGTAACCGGGGAACGGCGTGCCGGAGAGAGCCTTGTATCCGAAGACATGGGGCGCCTCGAATTTCACCACCTCTTCGACGATGTCCGGGCCGGGTCCCGGGGTGCTGATCCGGCGGACGGCGCCCAGGCCGTTAGGTTCGGGGGTACCCGGCCGACCCAGGCTGACGCTGATACCCGGCCCCCAGCCGGCCATGCCGACGTGATCGGTCAGAGTGGCCCACACGGCGTCGATTCCAGTGGTGGTGGTGGCGTTCGCTGTGACATGCATGGGGATATCCTGCCCCACCGGTTGGTAGACCCGCCTATGGTGACCAGATGAGCGCGAAAGCCGATGCCGACCGGGTCGCTGACCTGGCCCGGCAGGTCGTGGCCGACCACGACCCGAAAAAGGTTCCGATCCCCGAGTTCCTGACCGCCGGGTACGACGCCGGACTGGCCTGGGTGCACTTCCCCGAGGGCCTCGGCGGGCTCGGGGTGTCCCGGGGGCTCCAGACTGTGGCCGACGGCATCCTGCAGGGCGCCGGCGGGCCGATGCCGCTGGGCCTCAATCCCATGGGTTACGGCATGGCGGCGCCCACGGTCCGTGAGCACGCCCAGTCCGAGGATCTCAAGAAGTTCTGGTTGCGGCCCCTGGCCAGTACCGAGGACATCTGGTGTCAGCTCTTCTCCGAACCGGGCGCGGGCTCCGATCTGGCCGGGCTGGCCACCTCGGCCGTGCGCGACGGTGACGACTGGGTACTCAACGGCCAGAAGGTCTGGACGAGCCTGGCCCACCGCGCCCGCTGGGGACTGCTGCTGGCGCGCACGAATCCCGATGTGGCCAAACACAAGGGGCTCACCTACTTCGTGCTCGATATGCACGCCCCCGGTGTGGAGACCCGGCCGCTGCGTCAGCTGACCGGGCAGGCCGAGTTCAACGAGGTCTACATGACCGACGCCCGCATCCCGGATGCGCACCGGCTCGGCGATATCGGCAACGGCTGGGGCGTGGCGATGACGACCCTGATGAACGAGCGCAGCGCCCTGGGCGGCAGCGGCAGCAAGCGTGGGGCGGGAACCATCTCCGAGGCCGTCGGACTGTGGGGGTCCCGTCCGGACCTGCAGACCCCGGTGCTGCGGGATCGCCTGACCCAGCTGTGGCTGCGCTCGGAAGCCCAGCGGCTGACCGCCCAGCGCTCGCGGGCCACCGCGACCGTCGGCGGTCCTGGCCCGGAGGGTTCGATCGGCAAGCTGGTCGGCGCTGAACTCAACCAGCACATCTATACGTGGTGCATGGATCTGCTGGGCGCCGAGGGCGTCCTTTATCACGGGTACGGGCTGGAGGACAGTGACGACGAATCGGATTGGCGGGGTCCAATTCAGCAGCGGTTCCTGCGCAGCAAGGCCAACACCATCGAGGGCGGGACATCGGAAGTGATGCGCAACATCCTGGCCGAAAGGATCCTCGGCCTGCCCGGCGATCTGCGTGCCGATGCAGGTATGCCGTGGAAGGAGATCCCGCGTGGCTGAATTCGAGTTCACCGGAGAACAGGCCCAACTCCGGGACGCGGTGCGCAAGTTCAGCGCCGACAACTTCGGTGAGGCCAAAGCCCGCGTCACGATGGAATCCGAGCCCCGCTATGACCGAAGGGTCTGGCAGCGCCTGGGAACCGAGCTCGGCGTGCTGGGTCTGTCGGTACCCGAGGACGACGGCGGCGTCGGCGGCACCCTGGTCGATCAGGCCATCGCGGTGGAGGAACTGGGTGCCGTGCTGGCGACCGGACCGCTGTTCGGCACGGTATTCCTTGCCATTCCGGCGCTCGTCGCCGCATCGGCCGGCCCGGTGCGTGACGAACTGCTGGGCGCTCTCGTGGAGGGCAGCCGCACCGCGGCGTTCGCCGTCCCGGACCGCGCCGGCGCCTTCAACAGCGCTGCCGTCACGGTCACCGGCACCGATGCGCTCACCGGCACCATCGACCGCGTTGTCGATGGTGACGCCGACGAACTACTGGTCGCCGCAACGGGTCCCGAGGGTGTGGCGCTCTACGCCGTCGATGCGACCGGCCCCGGTGTGCGGCGCACCCCGCTGGGCACCCTGGACCTCACCCGCCCGCAGGCAACCGTCGAGCTGACCGATGCCCCGGCCCGGCTGGTGGCCGGTCCCGACGAGGCCGAGCGTGTCATCACCCACGCGCTGCAGGTCGGGTCGACACTGTTGGCGGCCGAACAGATCGGTGCCGCACAGCATCTGCTGGATCTGTCGGTGGAGTACGCCAAGTCGCGGCTGCAGTTCGGTCGCCCCATCGGCTCCTTCCAGGCGGTCAAGCATCGGCTTGCCGAGGGCATGGTGGATCTGGAACATGCCCGCTCGGCGACCTACCACGCGGTGTGGGCGATCGGCGACGGCTCCGGTGACCCGGCACTGGCAGCGAGTATCGCCCAGGCGCTGGCCTCGACGGCCTTCTCCCGCATCGCCACCGACACCATCCAGGTGCACGGCGGTATCGGGTTCACCTGGGAGCACCAGGCTCACCTGTATTTCAAGCGGGCCACCACCGATGCCGCGCTGCTGGGTAGCGCCGAGGCGCACCGGAACCGGGTCGCCGAGTTGGTGCTGGACAACGCACCGGCGGACCGCGGACCGCGGGTGGCTACCGGCGCCACCACTCGGTGACCAGCGCCGCGTACTGGGCCGGCCGTTCCTCCCAGACGAAATGCCCGGCGCCCTCGATCAGATCAGCTCGCCCTGACGGTAGGCGTTCGGCCAGGTAGGTGGCGTTGACCGGCGGGACCACCTGATCGTCGCTGCCCGCGATCACCCGTACCGGCGTCGTGATGCCGGGCAGCAGATTGGCCAGCACCGGAAGCCACCGTTGGTAGCTCTGCGCGTACGGGATGGTGTCGGCGAACCGGTCACCGGCATATCCCGCGATGTAGTCGGCGCGGATGGCCGGCGGCAGCGTATAGCCGGCGATGGTGTCCAGCGCTGCCTCGACGATGGCCGCTCCGCCGATGTCCCGGTACGGCTGCAGATCGGTGGCGAACACCCAGTCCTTCAGAGGCCCCGTGACGTTGATGGGCACCGCGGCGCCTCCGGAGCCCACCACCACCGAGGCAAACCTCCCCGGGGCGGCGGCCGCGGCGAACAGTGCCGCGGACGTGCCGATATCGGGTCCGACGAGATGAGGGTGCGCTAGGCCGAACTCATCGGCAATCCTGATGATGAAGTCGCCCAGCGCCTTCGGGTTCATCACGTCAGCTCTTCCCTCGGATCCGCCGAATCCTGGTGGGTCGACGGCCACCAGGTGCGCGTGTGCCGCCAGTTCCGGCCATACCTGATCGAAGGCGTACACCGTCTCGGGCCAGGGACTGAGCAGGATCGCGTCGACGGCGGCCGGGCCGCTTTCGGCGTACCGGATGCGCAAGCCGTCGATGGTCGTGAAACTCGGGGTGATCTCCTCGGTGGTCATGACCTGACTCTGCCGCGACGCCGACCGCACGGCATCGACGCCAGCTGCCAAACGGGTTACCTGGCAGCAGGGAACCCGAGCCGGCACAAGGTCCCGCCGGGCCGGATTTCCAGGCCTCGCGGCCGATTCCTGCCGTCATCGAAGCCCGAAGACTCGGAGGTATGCCCTCGCTATCGCGCCGCCGGCTCCTCGTCGGCCTCACCGCAACTCCACTGGCCCTGACCCTGGCCTGCGCTGGACCGCAGCCCCGTCTGCGTGCGCAGCCGGTGACCCGGCCGTTGCCCATCCCACCGCCGGCCGGCTCGACCGTCGGCGCCGACGGCACCCGTACCTTCACCCTGCGGGCAATGACCGGTGAGACCGAGATGCTGGCCGGAGTGCGCACCGCCACCTGGGGTTTCAACGGCTCGGTGCTGGGTCCGACGCTGCGGGCGCGGCGCGGCGAAACGGTCGCGGTCCACGTCGAGAATGCGCTGACCGAACCGACCACGGTGCATTGGCACGGTATGCACGTACCCGCCCGCTGCGATGGCGGCCCGCATCAGACGGTGTCTGCCGGTGGGCGATGGCAACCCGCTTGGGAGATAAAGCAATCCGCGGCGACGCTCTGGTATCACCCGCATCCGCACGGGGCGACCGAGAAGCACATCTACCGGGGATTGGCCGGCCTCTTCATCGTCGACGACGACGAACCCGTCGACCTGCCCCACGAGTACGGCATCGACGATATTCCGCTGATCATCCAGGACCGGCGGTTCACCGCCTCGGGTGCCCTCGATGAATCCGATCCGACGGACGTCGGGCTGCTCGGCGACACCATCGTGACCAATGGCATTGCCGGAGCGCATCTCACGGTGCGTACTGAACGGGTTCGATTGCGAATCCTCAACGGGTCCGGCGGCCGGCTCTACAACCTGGGTTTCTCCGATGGCCGGATGTTTCATGTCATCGCCGGTGACGGCGGGCTGCTGGAGGCGCCCGTCCCGGTCACCCGGCTCCAACTCAGTCCCGGTGAGCGCGCCGAGATCATCGTCGAGTCGCGCGGTGGCGAAACCGCTGCGCTCACTGCATTCCCGATCGAGGACCGGGCCGGTCTCGAAGCGGAGGAGGCGGGCCGATTCGGCGTCGACGACACGTTCGCCATCCTGAGCTGGCAAGCGCAGCCGACCCTGCGCCCGAGCGCCCCGCTACCCGCGGCCCTGACCACGCTGCCCGCGCTGCCGGACCCGGCGCCGTCGGTGCACCGGGAGTTCGATCTGCAGTGGTTCATGATCAACCGGAATCGGATGGACATGAACCGCATCGATTTCCATGCCACCGTCGACACCGACGAGATCTGGACCGTACGCAATGTGGACAACTGGCCGCACAACTTCCACGTGCACGACACCCAGTTCCGGATCCTCGATATCGACGGTGCACCGCCACCACCGCAGTTGGCCGGTTTCAAGGACACGGTCTACACCGCACCGGGGCAACGGATTCGGCTGGCGGTCCGATTCTCCGACTACACCGATCCGACCTTCCCCTACATGTATCACTGTCACCTGGCCCTGCATGAGGACCAGGGCATGATGGGTCAGTTCCTGGTGCTCAATCCCGGTCAGCAGCCCGAGCCGATGGCCATGGGGATGGACATGGACATGCCTCACGCCATGCGCTGATACCCGTACACCGCGAGTTGCACCCGGTTCTGGGCACCGAGCTTGTCCATCAGGTTCGCCACATGCGTCTTGACCGTCGTGACCCCCAGATGCAGCCGGTCGGCGATCTCCTGATTGGACAGTCCCTCGACGATCAGGGGCAGCACATCCTCTTCACGCGCGGTCAGCGCCGCCGCTTTGAGACCGCCGGATTCGCCGGCAGCACGCGCATCGACGGCCCGGGAGACCAGCCGCTGCAACAGATGTGGCGACAGCATGAAGTCACCGGTGGCCACCCGCCGCACGGCGGTGATGAGTTCGGCCGGGTCGGTGTCCTTGACCAGGAAGCCCGCGGCGCCGGCGGCCAGCGCGGGATACAGATGGTCATCGTCGTCAAATGTGGTGAGCACCAGGATCTTCGCCTCGGCGCGTGCCGAGAGTATCTGCCCGATGGCGCTGATACCGTCCACTCCGGGCATCCGCAGATCCATCAGGATCGCATCCGGTGCGAGTTCGGCGGCCAACCGCACCGCCTGCACGCCGTCCGCCGCCTCGCCGACCACCTCGATATCGCCGGTCGACTCGCACAGCATTCGCAGTCCCGCCCGGACCAGCCGCTGGTCATCGGCGATCAGGACGCGGGTAGCCATGCCCGTACCTGCCAGCCGTGCCCGCTGCGACCGGCGGTGAATCTGCCGCCGGACAATTCCATCCGCTCCGACATGCCTATGATCCCGAGACCGCCCTGCTGTTCGTCGACGCCATCGCTGTCGACACGAATCTCGACACCGTCGTCGTGGCGCGCGATGGCCAGGTGGACGGGACCGGCCGCGTCGGCATGTTTCATCACGTTGGTCAGCGCCTCCTGGGTCACGCGCAGTACCGTCAGCCGCGCCATCGCGTCGAGTCCGGTGATGGTCCGGTCGATATCGGCGTGCACCGTGAAACCCGCTGCGCGGGTGCGCTGCACGGCAGCATCGATCTCACCCCACAGCGCATCGGGTTCCACCATCGCGACCTCGTGCAGTGCCGGGTCGCGCAGTGCCGCCTGCCAGCGTCGGATATCGGTCAGCGCATCGGCGGCGGTGCGGTGCACATCGTCGAGCACCTCGGTGACCCGTGGGTCTGCGGTGCCGATCACGTGTTCGGCGACCCCGGTGCGCAGCGCGATGGACGCCATGTGATGGGCGACGAGGTCGTGTAGCTCACGTGCCATCGCACCGCGCTCCTGGGCGCGGATCTCCGATTCCGCGAGGGCTCGAAACCGTCGCTGGCTGCGCAGGTAGAGACCGAGCAGCAGTGGCAGACCGAACGCCGCCACCACGGTCGTCACATCGGCGGCGCTCCAGCGCGGTGTGTGGTCATCGAGCTGGACACCGAGCAGCAGGGCGAGCAGCCAGCCGGACGCCGCCAGCGCGATGATCCGGTCCCGGTCGGTGCGTGCGGCAAGATCGGCGAGCGCCACCGCCCCGAGATAGGGCACCAGACCGGACAGGCCCCAGGCCTGGGCCGCGAACATCGGCACGGCGAGTGCCGACAACGTCAGGGAGACCGGCAACGGCCACCGCCCGCCGAACAGGAACACCGCTGCCGCCGCGCAGGCCGGCACCCAGTAGGACACCGGCACCCGGAACTCGCCGGGAAAAGTACTCACCGCCAGGAGCACCGGCGTCAACAGCAGCGGCGCGCTCCGGAGCAGGAGGGAGTGCACATGGTCAGGCTATCGCGCCGGCATCCTTGAGCTCCTCGATGCGATCCCAATCCAGGCCGATCTCCATCAGCACCAGCTCGGTGTGCTCGGAGGCCTGCGGAGCCCGGGTGGTCTGCAGCGGTTCGTGGTCGAACTGCACCGGGCCGCGCACCACCTTGAACGGGTTGCCGTCGGAGCCTTCGACCTCGCAGATCATATCGTTGGCCAGCGCCTGCTCATCGGTGCCGAGGTCGACCAGGCTCTGGAACGGTGCCCACTGGCCCCTCATGCTCTTGAGGTGTGTGCGCCAGTACTCGAAGGGCTTACTGCGGATCGACTCGGTGATCAATTCGACGGCGGCCGCCGCGTTTTCGATCAGCGGCAGCACATCGGAGAAGCGCGGGTCATCGGCCAGCTCGGGCAGACCCAGATGTTCGAATGCATCGCGGATATAGCCGGTGGGGCTCACGATGCACAGGTTGATGGTGCCACCATCGGAGGTCAGGTAGTTGCCCAGGAACGGGTTAACGGTCGGACCAACGGAATTGGGCATCACCGAACGCATCGTCTCGCCCGTCTCCATACCCTGGGTCACGCTGGCACCAGCCGCCCACCACGCCGTGCTGAGCAGCGACACGTCGATCTCGGAGGTCTCACCGGTGCGTTCGCGGTGGAACAGCGCCGCGGAGATACCGCCGGCGATGTTCATCCCGCCGATCGAATCGCCGAAGGCCGGAATACCCTGGGACAGTGCGCCACCGAGATCCTCGGGGGTCAGCGCGTGCCCGACACCGCTGCGGGTCCAGAAGGCAGTGCCGTCGAAGCCGCCGGCGTCCCGTTCGGCGCCCTTGTCGCCGTAGGCGCTGCCGCGGGCGTAGATGATGTTCGGATTGACCGCACGGATGTGCTCGACATCGAACTTGTTCTTCTGCCGCTGGGCGGGCATGTAGTTGGTGAGGAACACGTCGGCGGTCTTGGCGATCTCGTAGAGCACCTCCTGCCCGCCCGGGGTGGAGACATCGATGCCGACGCTGCGCTTACCCCGGTTGGGATGCTCGATCAGGGGGTGCCGGTTCGGGTCGAGTGCGAAACCGCCCATGTTGATGAAACCGCGCTGGGTGTCCCCGCGCACCGGGTGTTCGACCTTGATGACATCGGCCCCCCAGTCGGCCAGGATCGCCCCGGCCGCCGGGACGAAGGTGAACTGTGCGACCTCCAGGACGCGGACGCCCTCCATGACCTTGCTCATATCGCCGACCGTACCGTATTGGCGACGGTATAAACGGGCGCGATTCGGGAAGACTGGGGAGTTGTCAGACGATTCACCTTCCGAAAGGAGAACGTGACCATGACCATCGGCATCATCATCGGATCGATCAGGGAGGGCCGTGCAGGCGCCGCCGTCGCGGAGTGGGTCGCCGAGCAGCTGACACAGCGGGACGCCACCGAGTTCGAGGTCATCGACCTCAAGGAGTTCGATATCCCACTGTTGACCGCGCCGCTGCCGCCCGCCGCGGCCAACAGACAGTACGACTCGGAGAACGTGCGACGGTGGGGCCAGGCGATCGATGCCTGCGACAGCTTCGTGTTCGTCACTCCCGAGTACAACCACGGAGTACCGGGCGCGTTCAAGAATGCCGTCGACAGCCTCGGACCCGAATGGACCGGCAAGGCGGTCGGGTTCGTGGCCTACGGGGCGGACGGCGGTGTGCGTGCCGTGGAGCAGTGGCGCCAGATCGTGGCGAACTTTCAGATGTTCGACGTCCGAGCCCAGGTCTCACT
>JBPPMV010000576.1:0-20880 GCA_051306235.1 Mycobacterium sp.
GGATTCGGGACCTGAGTGCCCCAGACCATAGGATGGTCCCTCGTGACACCTGCCGACCTGGCTGCCCTGCTCAAGGCCACCGCTGCCGCGGTCCTGGCCGAGCACAGCCTCGATACCAGTGCGCTGCCCGACACCATTGCCGTCGAACGTCCGCGCAACCCCGAGCACGGCGATTACGCCACCAACATCGCGTTGCAACTCGCCAAGTCGGTCGGGGTCAACCCACGTGAGCTGGCCGGCTGGCTGGCCGCCGCCCTGGTCGATGCCGACGGGATCGCCGCCGCCGAGATCGCCGGGCCCGGGTTCGTCAATCTGCGCATCGAGGCGTCCGCCCAGGGCGTCGTGGTCAGCAACGTGCTGGAAGCCGCCGCCGGCTACGGTAGCTCCACGGATCTGGCCGACCAGAACATCAACCTCGAGTTCGTCTCGGCCAACCCGACCGGACCCATCCACATCGGCGGTACCCGCTGGGCCGCCGTCGGCGATGCGCTCGGCCGGCTGCTGAGCAACCAGGGCGCCCAGGTCACCCGGGAGTACTACTTCAACGACCACGGCGCCCAGATCGACCGGTTCGCCCGCTCGTTGGTTGCCGCCGCGAAGGGGGAACCGGCGCCGGAGGACGGCTACGCCGGCAGCTATATCAACGACATCGCCGCCGACATCCTGACCCAGGCGCCCGACGCCCTGAGCCAGCCCGCCGATCAGCAGCAGGAGACCTTCCGCTCGATCGGCGTGGACCTGATGTTCACCCACATCAAGAATTCGCTGCACGAGTTCGGCACCGATTTCGACGTGTTCACCCACGAAGATTCGATGCACACCTCCGGCCGGGTGGACCAGGCCATCGCGCGGCTGCGTGAGAACGGCAGCATCTACGACAAGGATGGCGCAAGCTGGTTGCGCACCAGCGAGTTCGGTGACGACAAGGACCGGGTGGTCATCAAGAGCGACGGTAACCCGGCCTATGTCGCCGGTGACCTCGCCTACTACCTGGACAAGCGCGAGCGCGGCTTCACCCTGTGCATCTACATGCTCGGTGCCGACCACCACGGATACATCGCCCGGCTCAAGGCTGCTGCCGCCGCCCTCGGTGATGACCCGGCGACCGTCGAGGTTCTGATCGGTCAGATGGTCAACCTGGTCCGCGACGGGCAGCCCGTCCGGATGAGCAAGCGCGCTGGAACCGTCATCACCCTCGACGACCTCGTGGATGCGATCGGTGTCGACGCCGCCCGGTACGTGCTGATCCGGTCCTCGGTGAACAGCCCGATCGATATCGACCTGGCGCTGTGGTCGTCGGCATCCAGCGAGAACCCGGTCTACTACGTGCAGTATGCGCACGCTCGGCTTTCGGCGCTGGCGCGCAGTGCCGCCGAGCTCGGTCTGTCCGCGGATACAGCAAATCTGGGGCTGCTCACCCACGACCGCGAAGCCACCCTGATCCGGAACCTCGGTGAGTTCAGCCGGGTGCTGAAAACGGCTGCCTCGCTGCGGGAACCGCACCGGGTGTGCCGTTACCTCGAAGAACTCGCCGGGGACTACCACCGGTTCTACGACTCCTGCCGGGTGCTGCCGCAGGGCGATGAGGCCCCCGGTGAACTGAACGCGGCCCGGCTGGCGCTGTGCGAGGCCACCCGACAGGTCATCGCCAACGGTCTGACGATCCTCGGTGTCAGCGCCCCGGAGCGGATGTGAGCGCTCAGCCCGGCACCGTGGTGCCGCCGAAACCGCAGACCGCGGACGAGATCATGCTGCTGGCCCCGAATGTCTGGCCGCAGAACCTGGTTCGCGGAGCCGACGGGGTCGTGAGTGTCGCCGGCGTCACCGTCGCCGAGCTGGCCGCCGAATTCGGTACCCCGTTGTTCGTCATCGACGAGGATGACTTCCGGTCGCGCTGCCGCGAGATCGCCTCGGCCTTCGGTGGCGGTGACCACGTGCACTACGCCTCGAAGGCGTTCCTGTGCAGCGAGATCGTCCGCTGGGTGCACCAGGAGGGCCTCTCGCTGGACGTGGCCACCGGTGGCGAGCTGGCCGTTGCGTTGCACGCCGACTTCCCGGCCGAGCGAATCACCGTGCACGGCAACAACAAATCGGTCGACGAGCTCACTCTTGCCGTCTCGGCGGGCGTCGGGCACATCGTGCTGGACTCCGAGATCGAGATCGAGCGCCTCGACGCGGTGGCCGGTGCGGCAGGCATCGTCCAGGACGTGTTCGTGCGCGTCACCCCCGGGGTCGAGGCGCACACCCACGAGTTCATCTCCACCGCCCACGAGGACCAGAAGTTCGGTCTGTCTCTGGCCAGCGGTGCCGCCATGGACGCGGTGCGAAAGGTCTTCGCCACCGACAACCTGCGCATGGTCGGTCTGCACTGCCACGTCGGCTCCCAGATCTTCGATGTGTCCGGTTTCGAGATCGCCGCGCGGCGCCTGATCGGCCTGCTGCGCGATGTCGCTTCCGAATTCGGCGCGGACAAGGCCGCGCAGATCTCCATCATCGATCTCGGTGGAGGACTGGGCATCTCCTATGTGCCCAGCGACAATCCGCCGCCGATGCAGGAACTGGCCGACAAGCTCAAGGCCATCGTCGAGAACGAATCCGCGGACGCGGGACTGCCCACACCGACGTTGGTCGTGGAACCCGGCCGCGCCATCGCCGGGCCGGGCACCATCACGCTGTACGAGGTCGGCACGGTCAAGGATGTCGCGGTCAGTACGACCGAACACCGGCGATACGTCAGCGTCGACGGCGGGATGAGCGATAACATCCGCCCCGCGCTGTATCACGCCGAGTACGACGCCCGCCTGGTCTCGCGGGTCAGCGATGCACCCGCAGTGCTGTCACGCATCGTCGGAAAGCACTGTGAGAGCGGCGATATCATCGTGCGAGACTCCTGGGTGTCCGAGGATCTCGCCCCCGGTGACCTGCTCGCCGTCGCCGCGACCGGTGCGTACTGCTATTCGATGTCCAGCCGGTACAACATGATTCGGCGCCCGGCCGTCGTCGTGGTCAAGGACGGGAGCGCGCGGCTGATTCTGCGCCGTGAGACCGTCGAGGATCTTTGGAGCTTGGAGGTGGGTCAATGAGTGATAAGCCGATCGGTGTAGCCGTTCTCGGATTGGGCAATGTCGGGACCGAGGTGGTCCGGATCATCGCCGAGAGTGCGGCCGACCTGGAGGCCCGCATCGGGGCGCCACTGGAACTGCGCGGCGTCGGCGTGCGCCGGGTGGCCAAGGATCGTGGCATCTCGGTCGACCTGCTCACCGATGACATCGACGCGCTCGTCTCGCGCGATGACGTCGATATCGTGGTGGAACTGATGGGCCCGGTCGAACCCGCCCGCAAGGCCATCAAGACCGCCCTGGAGAAGGGCAAGTCCGTCGTCACCGCCAACAAGGCGCTGATGGCACAGTCCACCGGCGAGCTCGCGCAGGCAGCCGAAAAAGCGCGTGTCGACCTCTATTTCGAGGCAGCCGTGGCCGGTGCGATCCCGGTGATCCGTCCGCTGACCCAGTCGTTGGCCGGTGACACCGTGCTGCGGGTGGCCGGCATCGTCAACGGCACCACCAACTACATCCTGTCGGCGATGAACGACACCGGCGCCGACTACGACGATGCCCTGGCCGATGCCAGCGCACTCGGCTACGCCGAGGCCGACCCGACCGCCGATGTCGAGGGCTACGACGCCGCGGCCAAGGCGGCGATCCTCGCCTCCATCGCCTTCCACACCCGGGTGACCGCCGACGACGTCTACCGCGAAGGCATCACCAAGGTCACCGCGGCCGATTTCGAATCCGCGCGAGCACTGGGCTGCAATATCAAACTGCTGGCCATCTGTGAGCGGATCACGAGCGGTAAAGGCAAGCAACGGGTTTCGGCCCGGGTGTATCCGGCCCTCGTGCCGCTCGACCATCCGCTGGCCAGCGTCGGCGGCGCCTTCAACGCGGTGGTCGTCGAGGCCGAAGCGGCCGGCCGGCTGATGTTCTACGGTCAGGGCGCCGGAGGAGCACCGACAGCCTCGGCCGTCATGGGCGATGTGGTGGCAGCGGCGCGTAACCGCGTGCAGGGCGGGCGGGGGCCGCGCGAATCCAAGTACGCCAAGCTGCCGATCGCGCCGATCGGTGCGATTCCGACGCGGTACTACGTGAACATGAACGTCAAGGATCGGCCCGGCGTCCTGTCCGCTGTCGCAGCGGAATTCAGCAAGCATGAGGTCAGCATCGCCGAGGTGCGCCAGTCGGGTGTGACCGACGACGAGGGCGAACTCTGCGGTGCCCGGATCGTGGTGGTCACCCACCAGGCCACCGACGCGGCGCTCTCGGAAACCGTCGAGGCGCTCGGCGAACTCGACGTGGTGCAGACCATCAACAGCGTGCTTCGCATGGAAGGAACCAACGCATGACCGAGGCGAGCGAAGCGACGGGAAATGTGAGCGGCGCGACAGGACAGCCGACAGCCTCACCCGTGCACCGGCCGTGGCCGGGCCTGATCGGCGCCTACCGGGACCGACTGCCGGTCGAGGACCACTGGACGCCGATCACCCTGCTGGAGGGCGGCACGCCGCTGATCCACGCCAAGCGGCTCTCCGAGCAGACCGGTTGCACGGTGCACCTGAAGGTCGAGGGGCTCAACCCCACCGGCTCGTTCAAGGACCGCGGCATGACCATGGCCGTGACGGATGCGATTGCCCGCGGTCAGCAGGCGGTGCTGTGTGCGTCCACCGGTAACACCTCCGCGTCGGCCGCGGCCTACGCGGCCCGCGCCGGCATCACCTGCGCAGTGCTGATTCCGCAGGGCAAGATCGCGATGGGCAAGCTCGCGCAGTCGGTCATGCACGGCGCCAAGATCATTCAGGTTCAAGGCAACTTCGACGATTGCCTGGAGCTGGCCCGCAAGCTGACGGCCGACTACCCGACCATCGGGCTGGTCAACTCGGTGAACCCGGTCCGCATCGAGGGGCAGAAGACCGCCGCCTTCGAGATCGTCGATGTGTTGGGCACCGCGCCGGATGTGCACTCGCTGCCGGTCGGGAATGCCGGCAACATCACCGCCTACTGGCGCGGGTACCGCGAATACCACCGCGACGGTCTGTCCGATCGGCTGCCGCGCATGCTGGGAACCCAGGCCGCCGGCGCCGCACCGCTCGTCACGGGTGAACCGGTGAAGAACCCGGAGACCATCGCGACCGCGATCCGCATCGGGTCGCCGGCGTCGTGGCACTCGGCGGTGGAAGCCCAGCAGCAGTCCGAGGGCCGCTTCCTGGCTGCCACCGATGACGAGATCCTGGCCGCCTACCGTCTGGTGGCGGCGGCCGAAGGCGTGTTCGTGGAGCCGGCATCGGCAGCGAGTATCGCCGGGCTGCTCAAGTCCATCGAGGACGGCTGGATCAAACCCGGTTCCACCGTGGTGTGCACGGTCACCGGCAACGGCTTGAAGGACCCCGACACGGCGCTCAAGGGGATGCCCGAGGTCACCCCGGTGCCCGTCGATCCGGCCGCCGTCGTGGCGCAGCTGGGCCTGGGCTGACGGTCGGACTGCTGGTGAACCGAACTCTGCCGGCCGGGCTGCGGGCCAGCGCTGTCGTCGCGGCCTCCAGTGCCAACCTCGGTCCGGGGTTCGACAGCCTCGGTATGGCACTGAGTCTCTACGATGAGATCAGCGTCGAGACAACCGATTCCGGGCTGACCATCGAAGTGGAAGGCCAGGGGGCGGGGCAGGTCCCGCTCACCGCCGACCACCTTGTGGTACGCGCCGTGCAGCGCGGTCTGGATGCCGCCGGACTGTGTGTTGCGGGATTGAAGGTCAAGTGCCGCAATGCGATTCCGCATTCACGAGGTCTGGGATCCTCTGCGGCCGCTGTGGTGGGCGGGCTGGCTGTGGTCAACGGCTTTGCTGTGCAATCTGATTCGCCGGAACTGACGATCGCCCAGTTGGTGCAGCTGTCGTCCGAGTTCGAGGGTCACCCCGACAATGCCGCGGCGGCCGTGCTCGGCGGCGCGGTCGTGTCCTGGGCGGTCGACGGAAGTGATCCGGTGCGCTACGACGCCGCGCACCTGCAACTGCATCCGGACATCCGACTCTTCCCGGCCGTTCCGGAGACCCGGTCCTCGACGGCGGCGACCCGAGGACTGCTGCCCGACCATGTCAGTCACGGTGACGCACGGTTCAATCTGGCCCGCGCCGCGATGCTGGTGGTGGCGCTCACTGAGCGACCCGACCTGCTGTGGGAAGCCACCGGGGATCGGCTGCACCAGACGCAACGCGCACCGGCGATGCCCGCCTCCGCGGAATATCTGCAGATACTGCGACGTTCTGGGGTGGCAGCGGTGCTTTCGGGGGCAGGACCAGCGGTGATCGCGCTGACCGACGGATCCGATCTCCCGGCCGAAGCCCTCGCCTACGGTGCCGCGAACGGATTCACGGTGACCGAGATGACAGCCGGAAACGGTGTGCGCTGGGAGTCGGAAACTCCGGCCCAGGCGCTGTCGGGGTAACACGCTCAAACGCGGCGCTCCTTGCTTCCAGCTCTGATGCGGGTTATTCTCGCTTTCGTCCAGCAATCGCAGCGGTTCTACCTGCGCCGACACTAGGACGACTACCCAATCTTCTCGTTTCACTCGTGGACTGATGGTTCGCCGCCTGCCGACGGACCCTGGTGATCACCAATGCTGTGGTGCTGGTGGCGCCGCGGAAGAACACGCGTTCAGCTCTTCGGCTGAGTGCAGATGACCCTTCGGGGATTCCCCTCGCAGCAACGCAAACAGGCGAGGGAAAGAAAGGAAATCCGTGACCGATACGGACCTCTTCACAGCAAGCGACAGCGGCGAAACCGCCGCAGATTCCGCAGCTGTGGATTCAGGCAAAGCGAACGCCGGCGCAGCGCGCAGTGGCCGTTCTGGCTCGCTGACGTCGATGCTGCTTCCAGACCTGCGCGCACTGGCCGGTGAAGTGGGTGTCAAGGGCACCTCCGGCATGCGCAAGAGCGATCTGATCGCGGCCATCAAGGAGCACCGCGGCGCAGGCAACGGTGCGTCCACCAGCGCTCCGGCTGCATCGGCCCCCGCCGAGAAGGCGCCGGTGGCCGAAGCGGCTCCGGTCGCGCCCCAGGCTGCAGCCCCGGCCGAGACGGCCGACGCGCCGCAGCAGAGCAACCCGCAGCGCCGTGAGCGCCGCAGCGCGGCGCGCCAGACCGGTGCGCCCGAGGGTCAGCAGGACCAGAAGCCGCAGGACGGCGAGGACGCCAAGGCGCCCGCCAACGAGGGTGCGCAGGAATCCGGCCGCTCCGGCAACCGCGCCGGCGGCAACCGCGAGGGCGGTAACCGTGACGGTGGAAACCGCGAGGCCGGAAACCGTGATGGCGGCAATCGCGACTCGAACAACGACGCCCGCGAGGGTCAGTCGAGGAACGCCGACGGTGGCGAGCAGCAGGGCGGTGGCCAGCAGAACCGCAACAGCGGTGGTGGCAACAACAACGCCGGCAACAACAGCGGTGGCGGCAACAACCGCGGCGGCAACCAGAACAACTCGAACGCCAACAACTCGAACTCCAACGACGATGACGATGACGGTCGCCAGGGCCGTCGCGGCCGGCGATTCCGTGATCGCAAGCGTCGCGGCGACCGTGCCGACGGCGGCGGCAACAGCGGCGGCGGAGACCGCGGTGACCGGGGCGACCGCGATACCGAGCTGCGCGAGGACGATGTCGTCCAGCCCGTTGCCGGCATCCTCGATGTTCTCGACAACTACGCGTTCGTGCGGACCTCCGGCTACCTGGCCGGCCCCAACGACGTTTACGTGTCGATGAACATGGTCCGCAAGAACGGGCTCCGTCGCGGCGATGCCATCACCGGTGCCGTGCGGGTGTCCCGCGAGGGCGAAGGAACCGGCGGCGGCAACAATCCGCGCCAGAAGTTCAACCCGCTGGTTCGCATCGACACCATCAACGGTGGCCCGGTGGAGGATGCCAGGAACCGGCCGGACTTCACCAAGCTGACCCCGCTGTACCCGAATCAGCGGCTGCGCCTGGAGACCACGCCCGACCGGATGAGCACCCGCGTCATCGATCTGATCATGCCGATCGGCAAGGGCCAGCGGGCCCTGATCGTGTCGCCGCCCAAGGCCGGTAAGACGATGATCCTGCAGGACATCGCGAATGCGATCGCTACCAACAATCCCGAGTGCCACCTGATGGTGGTGCTGGTCGACGAGCGACCTGAAGAGGTCACCGACATGCAGCGCAGCGTCAAGGGTGAGGTCATCGCCTCCACCTTCGACCGGCCGCCGTCAGACCACACCCAGGCGGCCGAGCTGGCCATCGAGCGCGCCAAGCGCCTGGTGGAGCAGGGCAAGGACGTCGTCGTGCTGCTCGACTCGATCACCCGCCTGGGCCGCGCGTACAACAACGCGTCCCCGGCATCCGGTCGCATCCTGTCCGGTGGTGTCGACTCCACTGCGCTGTATCCGCCCAAGCGTTTCCTCGGCGCCGCCCGCAACATCGAGTTCGGCGGATCGCTGACGATCATCGCCACCGCGCTGGTCGAGACCGGTTCCACCGGTGACACGGTCATCTTCGAGGAGTTCAAGGGCACCGGTAACGCCGAGCTCAAGCTCGATCGCAAGATCGCCGAGCGTCGGGTGTTCCCGGCGGTCGACGTCAACCCGTCGAACACCCGTAAGGACGAGCTGCTACTGGGCACCGACGAGTTCGCGATCGTGCACAAGCTGCGGCGGGTGCTCTCCGGACTGGATTCGCATGCGGCCATCGATCTGCTGATGAGCCAGCTGCGCAAGACCAAGACGAACTACGAGTTCCTGCTGCAGGTCTCCAAGAACACCCCCGGTGGCAACGGCAACGATCACGACTGATCTCTGAACAGCGATTTCGGCGCGGTTTCGTACGCTCAGCGTACGTTTCCGCGCCGTTTTCGTTCGAGGACAACCATCACTAGTCAAGTTTGAGTAGTAGTGTGTCGGTATGCCCACGACCACTGTTGCGCTGCTGCCCTGTGTCGCACCCGAAGCGACCGTCGAGTTCTACGCGGCGCTGGGCTTCGACATCTCCGACCAGCAGACCACGCCCTACCTCTACCTGGCGTTCTCGTTCGACGGCGTCGACCTGCACTTCAAGCAGGCGGCCCCCGATCTCGACATCAGCCACGAGCTGACCGGCGGATGCCTGTTCTTCGTCGACGACGTCGCCACCTGTCACGACGACTTCAGTGCCCGGCTGCGCCGGAGCTACGGTCGCGTCCTCGCGACCGGTCTGCCGCGCATCGAGCGGCTGCGCCCGGGCCAGAGCCGATTTCAGATCCTCGACCCGTCGGGAAACTGCATCGTTTTCATCAACCATGCCGAACCGGATATCGAGTACGGGGGAGCGAAATCGCTTTCCGGACTGGCCAAGGCACATGACAATGTGCGGATCTTCCGCGATTTCAAGAACGATGACGAGCTCGCTGCCCGCGCCCTGGACACCGCGCTGCGTCGGTATCGCGACGGTGCACCCAGGGTGGACCTCGCCAGGGCGCTGGCCGATCGGGTGGAACTCGCGATCGCGCTCGGGGACGCCGAAGCCGAGGCCACCGCTCAGGCCGAACTCGGATCCATGGCACCGACTTCAGACGAGCGCGCTGCCCTTGATGTCGAACTGACGGCGATCAACAAACTGCGGCAATGGCTGGGGTAACGGCACCCACTGTCCGCCTGCTCGTGCTCGGGATGGTGCGCACGTGCAGCGAACAGCACGGCATGCACGGTTATGCGATCCACAAGGAGCTGATGGCCTGGCGGGTGGACACCTGGACGGCGGTCAAGCCGCCGTCGATCTATCACGCGGTCAAACAACTCGACCGCCAGGGACTGCTCCAGGCGGCCCAGCGGCAGGACAGTCCGCGCGGTCCCGGTCGGGTGTCCTACCTGATCACCCCGGCCGGCGCCGATGAGTTCCTGCGGTTGTTGGAGGGCGCCTTGGTCAGTCCCGATATCGAGGAGCTCGGTGCGGGCATCGCCTTCATGCGGTGTCTGCCCCGCGGCAGGGTCGCCGAGCTGCTGCGCATCCAGCTGGACACCACCCGCGATATCGGTGCGCAGCTCCACGACATGAAATCGCAGTGGCCCGACGCCGGCGAACCACCGCATGCGCAGCATCTGCTGGATCTATGGAGAGGTTCCTTCGCCGCGCACGCGGTCTGGACCACGGGCATGCTGGCTCGGATCGCTGCGGGGGAGTTCCGCTTCGCCGACGAGCCGGACGGCTAAGTCGCCGGGGCGGTGCGCAGGGCCGGGATCAGGTAGCGCCGGACATGGGTCAACAGCTGGACCGGATCGGTGGGGTCGAGGGTGTCTCCGGGCACGGTGGCCAGTGAGATCACCACGCGAGCAACCCATTCCGAGGCTTCGGCGATGACGGTGTCGACGTGTATCTCGCCGCCGTCGCGCGCCGCGATCAAGTACCGGGACCAGAAGCCGGCCAGGTCGGGCACCAAACCCTGCACGCCGGCGCCCGCGCAGGCGGCGAACTCCTCGGGCTCGTCGACCCGCAGCTTCATCAGCAGCGCGCCCGGATCGTCGTAGGCGGTGCGGCCATGGCCGATACCCGCCACGATCTGCTGATCGAGCCCGTCGATCTGCTCGAGCACCGCGTGTGCCTGTGACCAGTAGGCCTCGTTGAGGCGCACGATCGCCGCCCCGAGCAGCGTGACCTTGTCCGGGAAGTGCCGGTACAGCCAACCCCGGGACACCCCGGCGGTCTCGGCCACCTCCGAGACGGTGGTGGCCCGGATGCCCTTGGCGCGCAGACACACCTCGGCCGCGTCGATCAGGCGATCGCGGACGGTGGCGGTGCTGGTCGGCACAGGGCGACTCCTCGGCTTTGCATCTCTTCGTGGCCATCCATCTGCCGATTAGCAGACGTGTTGCGCCATTGTGCCAACACCCCCGCCGGTACCGTGGGGCAGGCCAGCAATGGTAGACAGCTTGCAGAATCTGTTCACTCACGGAGGTGCGCTGGGCATGGCGGACACACTGCAACAACTACTGCGATCCCGCGCCGACGGTGACACCGCCGCCGTCAAGTTCGGCGAGGACACCTGGACGTGGCGCGAGCACATCGCCGACGCCGGCCGCCAAGCCGCGGCGCTCATCACCCTTGCCGATCCGGCGCGACCACTGCACGTCGGAGCGCTGCTCGGGAACTCACCGCGCATGCTCACCGCGCTGGCCGCGGCCGGACTCGGCGGATACGTGCTGTGCGGTATCAACACCACCCGCCGCGGCGACGCGCTGGCCCGCGACATCGCCAGGGTCGACACCCAGATCCTGCTCACCGATGCCGACCACCGGCACCTGCTCGACGGCGTCGACCTGCCCGACGTCACGGTGATCGACACCTCCGGCGACCAGTGGGCGCAGACGCTGGCCCAAGCCCCCGAACTCACCCCGCACCGGGAATGCGCCCCGGATGACACCTTCATGATGATCTTCACCTCGGGCACCAGCGGGGAGCCCAAGGCCGTCGAGGTGCCGCACTCGACGGTGCTGTTCGCCGGCAGCGCCCTGGTGCAGCGATACGAGCTGAGCTCGGCGGACACCTGCTACCTGGCCATGCCGTTGTTCCATTCCAACGCGGTGTACGCCGGCTGGAGCGTCGCGCTGGGTGCGGGTGCGGCAATGGCCCCGGCGGCGTTCTCCGCATCGTCGTTCCTGCCCGATATCCGGCGCTATGGCGCGACGTACATGAACTACGTCGGTAAGCCGCTGGCGTACATCCTGGCCACCACCGAAGGGCCGGACGACGCGGACAACCCGCTTCGCATCGCGTTCGGCAACGAGGCCGCCGACCGCGATATCGAAAGCTTCGGTCGACGGTTCGGCTGCACGGTGTGGGACGGTTTCGGCTCCACCGAGACCGCGGTCATCATCACCCGGCCCGAGAACTGTCCGCCCGGTTCCATCGGCCAGGGGTTTCCCGGGGTGGCCATCTACAACCAGGAGACCGCCGAAGAATGCGAGGTGGCCCGGTTCGATGCCACCGGTGCGCTCGTCAATGCCGACGCCGCCACCGGTGAGCTGGTCAACACCAGCGGCAGCGGCCTGTTCCGCGGCTACTACAACGATCCCGACGCCACCGGCGAACGTCTGCGCGGGGGCATCTACTGGTCGGGCGATCTGGCCTACCGCGACGAGGACGGCTGGATCTACCTGGCGGGGCGGACCGCCGACTGGATGCGCGTCGACGGGGAGAACCTGACCACCGCGCCGATCGAGCGGATCCTGCTCCGCCTGGACGCGATCAACCGGGTCGCCGTGTATCCGGTGCCCGACGAGCACGTCGGGGACCAGGTGATGGCGGCCGTCGTACTCCAGGATGGCGCCGAGCTCACCCCGGCGGCGTTCGGTGCGTTCATCGCCGCCCAGGCCGACCTGTCCAAGAAGGGGCGCCCGCGCTACGTCTGGATCGCCGACGATCTGCCCAGCACCGCGACCAACAAGATCCTCAAACGCGAACTGATCGCGCTCGGTGCCGCCCCGCAGGGCAGACATATCTGGGAACGTTCGGGTGACGAATACCGCCGGCTCGACTAGCTACACGCCTGGGAATATCGCGCGGGGATGCGGCGTTTTCGCATTCGACGGTTGACCTGGCATAATTCACCGTCGACCCTCGGTTCCGGTTCACGTTCGAAGACTCCCAGGTATGTGCTCGGGCGACCCGGCGGCCAACGATTGCAGAGGAAAGCCATGAAATCGGGTATTCACCCCAATTACGTCGAGACCAGTGTGGTGTGCGGCTGCGGCAACACGTTCACCACCCACAGCACCAAGGAGAGCGGCCACATCGTGGTCGAGGTCTGCTCGCAGTGCCACCCGTTCTACACCGGCAAGCAGAAGATCCTTGACAGCGGCGGCCGCGTTGCCCGCTTCGAGAAGCGCTACGGCAAGCGCGCCGCGAACGCTGCTGCAGACAACTAGCTGCCCTATCGGCGCCCGAACCTGGCATCCGTGCCAGGACCGGGCGCCGATTTGCGTTTTCAGGCAGATCTGCGTTCAGAGGAGACCCAGGTGACCGATACCGCACCCGCGATCGAGGCGTTGCTCGCCGAGTGCGCGGACCTGGAGACCCAGCTCGCCGACCCTGCCCTGCACGGGGACGCCGGCGCGGCGCGCCGCGTCGGAAAGCGGTTCGCGCAGGTCTCACCGATCGTCTCGACGTACCGCAAACTGGAAGCCGCGCGCGGCGACCTGGAGGCCGCCCGCGAGCTCGCGACCGAGGACGAGGCCTTCGCCGCCGAGGTCCCCGAGATCGAGGCACGCGTTGCCGATCTCGACAACCGGCTGACCGATCTGCTCGCCCCCCGCGATCCACACGACTCCGACGATGTCGTGCTCGAGGTCAAATCCGGTGAGGGTGGCGAGGAATCGGCGCTGTTCGCCTCCGACCTGGCGCGCATGTACATCCGCTACGCCGAGCGGCACGGCTGGACGGTCACCGTGCTCGACGAGACGTGGTCGGATCTGGGCGGTTACAAGGACGCCACCATCACCATCGCCAGCAAGGGCGATACCGCCGACGGCGTGTGGTCCCGGATGAAGTTCGAGGGCGGCGTGCACCGCGTACAGCGCGTTCCGGTCACCGAATCTCAAGGACGCGTGCACACTTCGGCCGCCGGAGTGCTCGTCTACCCCGAGCCCGATGACGTCGAGGCGGTACAGATCGACGAGTCGGATCTGCGTATCGACGTCTACCGCTCGTCGGGCAAGGGCGGCCAGGGCGTGAACACCACCGACTCCGCGGTGCGCATCACCCATCTGCCCACCGGCATCGTGGTCACCTGCCAGAACGAGCGCAGCCAGTTGCAGAACAAGGCACGCGCCATGGTCGTGCTCGCTGCACGACTGCAGGCACTGGCCGAGGAGCAGGCCTCGGCGGACGCTTCCGCGGACCGGGCCAGCCAGATCCGCACGGTCGATCGCAGCGAGCGGATCCGCACCTACAACTTCCCGGAGAACCGGATCGCCGACCACCGCATCAACTTCAAATCTCACAACCTCGACCAGGTGCTCGACGGCGATATGGATGCGCTGCTCGACGCGCTTGCCGCCGCCGACAAGCAGACACGCCTGCAGCAGGCGTAAGTACGGTGCTGCGGCAGGCGATCTCGGATGCGGCCGCGGCGCTGGCGGCCGCCGGTATCGACTCGGCGCGCTCCGATGCCGAACATCTGGCGGCGCACGTCGCCGGTGTCGACAGGGGCCGGCTCATGCTGGCCCAGCCCGGTCCCGACTTCCTGGACCGCTACCGCGTCCTGATCGGACAGCGTGCCCTGCGAATTCCGTTGCAGCACTTGATCGGTAGCGCCGCGTTTGGGCCTCTGACACTGTCCGTCGGTCCCGGGGTGTTCATTCCGCGACCGGAGACCGAAGCGCTGCTGGAGTGGGCGCAGGCGGTTCCGCTTCCGGTCGGCGGCGTGATCGTCGACCTGTGTACGGGGTCGGGTGCGCTGGCGCTGGCGATGGCCACCTACCGCCCCGACGCCCGCGTCATCGCGGTGGAGCAGTCCGAGGACGCTCTGCGCTATGCGCGTGCGAACGTCGAGGGAGCGCGGGTGGAACTCGTGCATGCCGATGTCACCGAACACGATGTGCTCGGCGACATGACCGGAAAGGTCGACCTCGTGGTGTCGAACCCGCCCTACATTCCCGACGGTGCGGACCTGGAACCTGAAGTGGCCGAACATGACCCGCACAGTGCGTTGTTCGGCGGCCCTGACGGCATGGCGGTCATCGCGCCGATCGTCGCTCTGGTGTCCCGGTTGCTGCGGCCCGGGGGACAGGTCGGGGTCGAGCACGATGACACCACCTCGGCAGCCACGGTGGAGCTGTTCGACAGCGCCGGCGTCTTCACCCAGGTGATGGCGCGCCGCGACCTGACCGGTCGGCCCCGGTTCGTGACCGCGGTGAGAAGCTAGTTTCATGAGCGACGCTTGCGAGCGAATCATGTGGACAGAATGCGTCGGCCGAGCCTGCGAGGCGGGCGCATGAGTCAGTTCTTCGACTGTGCCGACCCCGGACAACGGGCCACCGGGCTGACGTCGGCGATCAGCGCCGTCAAGGGCGGGGGACTGGTCGTGCTGCCCACCGACACGGTGTACGGCATCGGCGTCGATGCGTTCAACGGAGACGCGGTCGCCGCGCTCCTTGCGGCGAAGAACCGCGGCCGCGATATGCCCGTCGGCGTGCTGGTCGGTTCCTGGCACACCATCGACGGTCTGGTCTATGCGGTGCCACCGGCCGCGCGCGAGCTCATCGCGGCGTTCTGGCCCGGCGCACTGAGCCTGGTGGTCCGCCATGCCCCGTCACTGCACTGGGATCTCGGCGATGCCAACGGCACCGTCATGCTGCGGATGCCACTGCACCCGGTGGCCATCGAGCTGCTGCGCGAGGTCGGGCCGATGGCCGTGTCCAGTGCCAACGTCTCCGGTTCCCCGGCCGCGGTCACCGCAGCGGACGCCCAGGCGCAACTGTCGGAACGGGTCGAGGTCTACCTGGACGCCGGACCCTCACCGCAGGGCGCGGCCTCGACCATCGTCGACCTGTCCGGTCCGCAACCGCGGGTGCTGCGTGAGGGGCCCGTCAGCGCCGCCGATATCGCCCGAGTTCTCGGTGTGGACGCCGCCGCCCTGGCGCCCGAGGAAACCCGTGGGACCGCACCGTAGGGCCACGCGTGGACGGACCCGTACCCAGCCTCCTCGCGTACGGTTCACCACGTGGTGAGCGAATCGGTCTCTCTGGCTGACGGTCTGCTCGCCCTCTCGGACCGCGGTGCCGGCGTCCCGCTGCGTGAGCTCGCGCTCGTCGGCCTGACCGCCGCGATCATGACCTATTTCGCGACCGGTTGGGTCCGGGTGCTGGCCAAACGTGTCGGCGCCGTCGCCTACCCGCGCGAACGCGATGTGCACGTCGAGCCCATCCCACGGATGGGCGGATTGGCCATGTACATCGGCGTGGCCGCGGCGGTGCTGCTGGCCTCTCAGCTGCCCGCGCTCAATCGCGGCTTTGTCTACTCGACAGGTATGCCCGCGGTGGTCGTCGCAGGTGGGTTGATCATGCTGGTCGGTCTCATCGATGACCGCTGGGGGCTGGACTCGCTGACCAAGTTCGCCGGCCAGATCACCGCCGCCAGCGTGCTGGTCACCATGGGGGTGGCATGGAGCGTGCTCTACATCCCGATCGGCGGTGTCGGCACCATCGTGCTGGATCAGGTCACCTCGATCCTGCTGACGCTGGCGCTGACGGTGTCGATCGTCAACGCGATGAACTTCATCGACGGGCTCGACGGGCTGGCGGCCGGGCTGGGTCTGATCACCGCCCTGGCCATCTGCATCTTCTCCATCGGTCTGCTCCGCGACCACGGCGGCGACGTTCTCTTCTACCCGCCTGCGATGATTTCGGTGGTGCTGGCCGGAGCCTGCCTGGGTTTCCTGCCGCACAACTTCCACCGCGCCAAGATCTTCATGGGCGACTCCGGGTCGATGCTGATCGGGCTGATGCTTGCGGCCGCGTCGACCACCGCGGCAGGGCCGATCTCCCAGACGGCGTACGGGGCACGCGATGTGTTTGCGTTGCTGTCACCGTTCCTGCTTGTGGTCGCGGTGATGTTTGTACCCGCGCTCGACACGCTGCTGGCGATCGTGCGCCGCACCCGCGCGGGTGTCCACTTCTCGACACCGGACAAGATGCATCTGCACCACCGACTGCTGCAGATCGGTCATTCGCATCGACGCGTCGTGCTGCTCATCTACATGTGGGTGAGCATCGTGGCGCTCGGGGCCGCCAGCACGATCTTCTTCGATCCGCGCTACACCGGGGCGGTGATGCTCGCGGCGCTTCTGGTCGCCGGCGTAGTGACCCTGATTCCGTTGCTACGGGGCCGCAACAGCCCCGTCGAGGACGTCCAGAACAGCTAGTACGACGAAAAGTAGTAGGCCTGTTTTTGTGCCTCCTACCTTGTGGTACGGTTCCGGTCATAACCCGAAAACCTCGCGGGTTGCCGGCCCGGCCCATTGGTCCACCCGACTGATCGGCGCCGATACACGACCGACAAAGGGAGCTACCCCTTGGGTGATTCCAGTCCGCAGTCTGCCCTCCGATACTCTCGTCGGGCACGCACAGGAATTTTTCAGTTTTCAGCAGTGCCGATCAGGACCCCCCTCGACGACGCGGGATTGAGGTGAACGACGTGACGACGCCAGCGCAGGACGCGCCCCTGGTGTTTCCTTCCGTCGCCTTCCGTCCGCTGCGACTCCTGGTGGTCTGTGCCGCACTCACCGGCCTGGCAGTTCTGGCCGCCGGCTATATCGGCAACATCTTCTTCGGTGTGTTCTTCGGTATCGGGCTCCTTCTCGGTTTGCTCAACGCGCTGCTGGTGCGTCGGGCCGTCGAGTCGATCACGATGGAGGACCACCCACTCAAGAAGAAAATGGCCATAAACTCCGCCACGCGACTGTTGGTCATCACCGCAGTGGCAATGGTGGTGGCCATCTACTTCAAGGCACACGGCGGAATTGCGGTGCTGTTCGGGTTGGCAATCTTCCAGGCACTGCTGGTGATGAGCACCAGCTTCCCTGTGCTGCGGAAGATCCGCTCCAACGGCTTGGACGTCGAAGGCGTCCCCGCATCGGATTCGAAGGATTGAGCTGACCCGAATGACTGAGACTGTGCTCGCCGCCGAAGAGGGTGGCGCCGCCATCCACGTCGGACACCACACCATGGTGTTCGAGATGTTCGGGATGACGTTCAACGGGGACACCATCCTCGCCACCGCCGTCACCGCGCTTATCGTCATCGGCCTCGCGTTCTACCTCAAGACCAAGGTCACCTCGACGGGCGTACCCGGTGGCGTGCAGCTCTTCTGGGAGGCACTGACCATCCAGATGCGTCAGCAGATCGAGGGCTCGATCGGCATGAAGGTCGCACCGTTCGTGCTACCGCTGTCGATCGCCATCTTCGTGTTCATCCTGGTGTCGAACTGGCTTGCGGTGCTCCCGTGGCAGTACGGCGGGTCCGACGGGGCCGCCGCCGAGCTGTACAAGCCGCCGGCCTCCGATATCAACTTCGTGCTGGCGCTGGCCATGTTCGTGTTCTTCGCCTATCACGCGGCAGGCATCTGGCGGCGCGGCATCATCGGCCACCCGATCAAGGTCATCAAGGGTCACGTTGCCTTCCTGGCGCCGATCAACATCGTCGAAGAGATCGCCAAGCCGATCTCGCTTGCACTGCGACTCTTCGGCAACATCTTCGCCGGCGGCATCCTGGTGGCCCTGATCGCGATGTTCCCCTGGTACATCCAGTGGTTGCCCAACGCCATCTGGAAGACCTTCGATCTGTTCGTCGGCCTGATCCAGGCCTTCATCTTCAGCCTGCTGACGATCCTGTACTTCAGCCAGTCGATGGAACTCGACCACGATGACCACGGCTCGAAAGAGCACGACTCCAAAGAGCACGACTCCAAAGAGCACGACTCAAAAGAGCACGCGCACTGATCTTCACCCGTAAGACCAACCCGTACTGACACGTACGACCAGAAGTCCTGGTGGCACCGCCGCCAGTTACAAGGAGGAAAAAGGAATGGAACTCGATCCCAACGCCATCATCACCGCTGGCGCGCTGATCGGTGGCGGCCTGATCTTGGGTGGCGGTGCCATCGGCGCCGGTATCGGTGACGGTATCGCGGGCAACGCACTGATCTCCGGTATCGCCCGGCAGCCCGAGGCCCAGGGCCGGCTGTTCACCCCGTTCTTCATCACCGTCGGTCTGGTGGAGGCCGCCTACTTCATCAACCTGGCGTTCATGGCGCTGTTCGTCTTCGCCACGCCAGGCCTGCAGTAGTCCGACAGCATGGACCAGCTGACCGTATCCATAGTGGCCGCGGAAGAAGGCGGTGGGACCAGTAACTTCCTGCTCCCCAATGGCACCTTCTTCCCAGTGCTGCTCATCTTCCTGATCACGCTCGGCGTGATCTGGAAATGGGTGGTGCCGCCGATCAGCAAGGTGCTCGCCGAGCGCGAGGCCATGCTGGCCAAAACCGCTGCCGACAGCCGCAAGTCGGCTGAACAGGTTGCCGCTGCGCAGGCCGATTACGACGAGGCGATGGCCGGCGCACGCGCCGAGGCATCGGCTCTGCGTGACGGGGCTCGTGCCGAGGGCCGCGAGGTCATCGACGCCAAGCGGGCCGAGGCCAGCGGCGAGGTGGCCGAGACGGTACGTCAGGCCGATGAGCAACTGAGCCAGCAGGGTTCGGCCGCTCAAGCCGAGTTGGCCTCGTCGGTGGATGGCCTGTCGGCCACCCTGGCCAGCCGCATCCTCGGCGTCGACGTGAAATCAGGCGGGAACAAGTAGATGTCGACATTCATCGGACAGCTGATCGGCTTCGCCGTCATCGTGTTCATCATCGTCAAGTGGGTCGCACCCCTGGTGAAGGGGATGATGGCCAAGCAGCAGGAGGCCATCCGCGTCGCACTGGCCCAAAGTGCCGAGGCGGCACAGAAGCTCGCTGATGCCGATGCCATGCACGCCAAGGCGGTGGCCGACGCTGAAGCAGAATCCAGCAGCGTCACCGGCGAGGCGAAGCAGGACTCCGAGCGGATCAAGGCGCAGCTGGCCGAGCAGGCCGGTGTGGACGCCGAGCGGATCAAGGCCCAGGGCGGACAGCAGGTTCACCTGCTGCGTCAGCAGCTGGTGCGTGAGCTTCGCGTCGGTCTCGGCGACGAGGCCGTGGCCAAGGCCGCCGATCTGGTCCGTGCCCACGTGGCCGACCCGGCAGCCCAGGCTGCCACCGTCGACCGTTTCCTCGACGACCTCGATCAGATGGCGCCGTCCGAGGCCGTCATCGAGACGGGTGCGACCGCGGGACTGCGGGCGGCCAGCCGTGAGGCTCTGGCCAACCTGGTCGCGGAGTTCGACAGCGCGGCAAGCGGCTTGGACGCCGACGGTCTGACGGCCCTGGCCGATGACCTCACCTCGGTGGCCCGGCTGCTGATCACGGAGAACACCCTCAACAAGCATCTCGCCGAGCCGACCGACGCCGCCACGGCGAAGGTTGCGCTCGTCGACAAGCTGCTCACCGGCAAGATCGGCGAGCCTGCGCTGAATCTCGTGCGCACCGCCGCCTCGCAGCGGTGGTCCACCGAGGCCAACTTCGTCGATGCCATCGAGCACACCGCACGTATTGCGCTGCTGCAGCGCGCCAAGGTGGCCGGTGAGGTCGATGAGGTCGAGGACCAGCTGTTCCGGTTCGGTCGCGTCCTGGATTCCGAGCCGCGGCTGAGCACCCTGCTCAGCGACTACACCGCCGATCCCGCAGGCCGCATCGCGCTGCTGGACAAGGTGGTCGGCACCGGCAGCAGTGCCAACGGCACCGCTGCTGCATTGCTGGCGCAGACCGTCGGACTGCTCCGCGGAGAGCGCGCCGACGAAGCGGTCATCGATCTCGCCGAGCTCGCCGTGGCTCGGCGCGGAGAGGTTGTCGCCCATGTCAGCGCCGCCGCGGATCTCTCCGACGCCCAGCGCGACCGCCTCACCACCGTGCTCACGCGTATCTACGGGCATCCGGTGGCCGTCCAGTTGAATGTCGATCCGGAACTGCTCGGTGGTCTGTCGATCACCGTCGGTGACGAAGTGATCGACGGCTCCATCGCATCCCGTCTGGCTGCGGCGCAGACCCAGCTACCGGACTGACGAGCGACCGACCGATCCCGAAGACTTATCACCCAGATCAAAGGTAGGAAGACGAAAAACCATGGCAGAGTTGACAATCTCGGCTGCTGATATCGAAGGTGCCATCGAGGGTTACGTATCCTCGTTTTCCGCCGACACCGAGCGGGAAGA
>JBPPMV010000577.1:0-15841 GCA_051306235.1 Mycobacterium sp.
AGTTGATCTTCGGACGTGGTGGCAACCTCCGGCGACAGTTCGATGCGCTGCACCCGACCGTCGAAATGCGCCGACACCGTGACCGTGCCGGGCGGATTCGTGACCGTGAAGAGTGGCTCCTCGACGACGTCGGCCTCCGGTTGCCGATAGTCGAACACATCCAGCGCTGCCAGGTCATTGCCGACGACGTGGTCACCTTCGGTGTCGTCGTCGTAGATGTCATGACCATCGGTGTCGTGACCGTCGAACGGTGAGCTGCCCATCGAAGCCTCAGTCGCCGTCATAGTAGAAATCGTTGTCGGTCCTGGCGTCGAACCAGGCACCGGCGGGCAGGAATGTCATCAGCTCATCGAGTGCCCGCTGCAGGTTGTCCTGGGTTCCCGGCAGAAAACTGCCGAAGAGCTCACCGTTCACCTTGCGCGGTATCGACACGATGCGGCCCTGGGCGGAGTCCAGCAACCCGGCCGCGACATCGGACTGGGTGTAGGTGCCCCCGGAATGGCGTTCGGTGGCGGTGATCTCCACCCAACTGCTCGGATTCGCCGTCGCCTCGGCGTAGATCCTCGCCGAAGCGGGAGCAATGCCGAACTGTGCCAACTGATTCGGGGTACGCGAGTCGGCCAGCCGGGACGACACCCCGGTCATCGGTTCGACATCGGCGGGTTCGGCCGACCCGAGCACCGCCGTCACCATGCCGGCAAGACCGACCTGGGGAGCCACCCGCTGCAACACCAGCAGGTCGCCGTCCCTGGCGGCAATGACGTGACGCTCCCCTTTTCGGCACACCACGAAGCGCACCATTTTGCCACCGACGTCACGGCGCCACCAACGTCCCTCGAGCATGCGATCCGAGCGCGACAACGTGTCCGACATCGCCGCCACCTCGGGGTGCGGCGTGCCGAAGGCATCGAGCACACCCTGTTCGGTGAGGTCACGGGCGACCATGTCCCAGACCTTGTCCCGCAGTTCCGGCTGCGGGATGTTCGGCCGGATCCCCAGCGACGGCGGGAATTCCTCCAGGTTCAGCCGGTCGGCGATGACGAGCATCCCGTCGATGGTGACCTCGACGGCGATGACATCGTCATAGTGCGTGGGTTCGCCGTGCCCGGCAAAGGAACTCGACATCGCTCACCCCCTCCCCTGCTGGCCAATGCGGTCGGTATCAGTCGTCGCGGACAGGTCCGCACACTTCTCTGCAATCGACCCTAACAGCGCCCAGCTACCTCCAGATGCACCAATTTTCTGCCGCGAACAGGGCCGATTCGACCTCGCACGGCTCGTGTCCAGCGCGTTGGTCAATACTGGTGCTGGCTGGTGAACACATCGGACCGACAGCCACCGAACCGACAGCCCACGAGGAGGTCCGCCGTGAGCGACCGCGATGACGCACTGCGCCGGGAGCTCGGCTGGACCGGGCCCGAGGAATCCGCCTACGAGCCGGCCACACCGCCTCCGTCGCGCCCTCCCATCGCCCACGGTGCAGATACCGGCCCGATTCCGGGCCGGCGATCGGCGCCGCCCCCGACACCGGCGAACTGGCCGCCGCAGGGTCCGCCACCCGGACGTCCACCCGTACGACCGCACGGTCCGCCGCAGCACTACCCGGCACCGCAGTGGCCGGCGCCCGGGCATCCGGGCCAGGTCCCGCACCCGCCGCCGGGTTCGTACGCCGACCGCATCCCCGTCCACGATCTGGTGCCCGTCCAGCGCATCCCACCCGCCCGCGGGTGGCGGCGGCTGGTGTTCCAGGCGACGTTCGGATTGGTGAACCTGGGCCCCTCGCCCGACGAGGTACGACAGGCCGAGCTGGAATCCAGAATCCGCGGCGTGCTGCGTGGGCACTACAAGATCGGCGTCCTGGGCAAGGGCGGTGTCGGCAAGACAACCGTATCCGCCAGTGTCGGTTCGGTTTTCGCCGAACTACGGCAGGACGACAGGGTGGTGGCCGTCGATGCCGACACCGCGTTCGGCAAGCTCGGCAGCCGGGTGGACCCGAAGGCCATCGGCTCGTACTGGGAGCTGGCGTCCGACCAGCATCTGGAGACCTTCGCCGATATCCGCAGCCGGGTCGGCAACAACGCCGCCGGGTTGTTCGTGCTGGCCGGTGAGGGCACCCCGGCGCGGCGACGGGTCCTCGACCCGGCCATCTACCGCGAAGCCACCGCCCGGCTGGATCGGTATTTCAGCATCTCGATCGTGGACTGCAGCTCCACCATGGACAGTCCGGTCACCCAGGAGGTCCTGCGGGATCTCGATGCCCTGATCGTGGTGTCCTCACCGTGGGTGGACGGTGCGGCGGCGGCCGGGCAGACGATGGACTGGCTGGCCAACCGGGGAATGACCAGCCTGCTGCAGCGCACCGTGGTGGTGCTCAACGATTCGGACGGGCACGCCGACAAGCGGACCCGGGGCATTCTGGCCCAACAGTTCTCCGGCCAGGGCCAGGCGGTGGTGGAGGTGCCCTTCGACGGTCAGCTGCGTCCCGGTGGCGTGATCGCAGGGACCCGGGTGATGTCGACGCAGACGCGGCGCAAATTCCTCGAGATCGCCGCCGCGCTCGCCGCGCACTTCCCGGCCAGTGACGACCGCAACCGGGAGCGGTTCTGAATCAGGCTCAGCGCCAGTCGATCTGAACGATCAGGTCTTCGACCGCCTTTGCCTCGGCGGCGGATACCGGCTGTTCGGCCTCGGCCCGCACGATGACATCCTCAGTGAGGCCGGCCGCCTGGGCGGTCTCGCCCACGGTCAGATTGGCACGTCGTCGCAGGCCGTAGAGCCGCTGACCCAGGGTGGCATCCGGTGCGTCGGCGGCGCGCCGCGTCAGCTCATCGATCCGGCTGCGGACGGTGCTGAGCGCCCGGATCAGTTCGGGGGTCACCTGGATGCGCGCGGCCCGGGCCGCGACCGCCTCCAATTGACGCAGATCGGCCAGGATCGCGGTGGCGCGCGGGGTGAACCCCGGATCGGTCACCTCGGGGAGCACGTCGATGGTGGAGCCGAAGGTGTTGGCCGCGGCGACCACCGCCTGGGCGATCAGCGGCACCTCGGCCGCCGGTCGGCGCGACGTCCCGCCCTCGATCGGATCGCCGCGGCGGATGCGCTCGATGGCGCCCGCCGGCCATTGCAGCACCGACTCCAGCTTGGCCCTGGTTCCCTGCCGCGGCCAGCTCCGGCCCTTCTCGAAGGCGATGAGCGCACCGGCATTGATGACACCGTCGGCGGCGAGGCTGCGCTGGCTGACGTTCAGTTCCCGGCGGCGGGCCGCCGCGGCAGCCCCTGCGCGCACCATCCCCGGGTCGCTGCGCTCCTGCCCGCCGGTATCGGCATCGACCACGCGCGGGACCTCCTGGACCAGAACTCGAGTGGTCTGATCCTAGCCAAAGCCGGAGCACTGCTATGGCTCAGGGTGGCGGAGTGTCACACCTCCGCTGAGCAAACCGTATCAACGCTGTGCTGGAACCATCGCGCTCGATTGTGACGTTTGCCGGGGTTCAAGCACTTCAAACGATATTTCGGGAATTCACGCGGCCAAATCACCGCCACGCGCCGCATCAGTTCCGTTTCATAACTGTTGCATTGCTACGGTTAGTGATCTACATTCGTCTCCACCGCGGCAGTTGAGCCGCCGCACAAGGAGGCACACCATGAATGCACTGGGCACCGACGGACTTCCGATCGGCGAATGCACGCGTAATCCCGACCTCTGGACCAACACCGCCGACGAGCAGGCCAAGGCCATCTGCCGGATGTGTCCGCGACGCTGGGCGTGCGCGCGGGAAGCCTGCGAACTGCCTCGCGCAGAGGGCATCTGGGCCGGTATCGCGGTCCCGGAGTCGGGCCGCGGACGCACTTTCGCGCTACGTCAGCTCCGCTCGCTCGCCGAACGCAACGGCTATCCGGTGCGGATGCGCCGACTCTTCTTGGAGTCCGCCTAGAACGGGCCGCTCCCGCTGCCGTTTTGAGGGGCCGGCAGCGGGGGTGGCGCCACCGCGGGACAGCGTGAGATCAGACCTTGGCGATGAAGTCCGAGGTGTACGCCTCGGCGGGCAGCTGGGAGTACGGGTCGGGACGTTCGATCGATGTCCACACCCCGGTGGTGGAGGAATCGATGGGGACGTGCACTGTCACCGTGGCCGCGCCCGCACCGTCGGTCCGCACCCCGATCGGCGAGACGTTGCAGTCAGCCGACCCGCGGGGCATGGTGAACGCCTTCACGTAGTACTCGGTGTTCGGCAGGGCGGTCTGCAGCTGCACGTCGATGGCCACCGAGTTGGCCGTGGCCGGGTGCACGAAGGAGACCGCGCGGGCGTAGCCGGTCCGCCAGGTGTGCTCCGAAACACTGAAGTCGCAGGCCCGCACGAAGCTCGTCATGGGCATGACCGTTGCGCCCTCGGGGGCGGCCGCCGCGCTGCCGGCTCCGGCCGAGAACGCCGTTGCCGCTGCCATCGCGGCCGTAACCAGCACATATGCGCCCCGATGCACCATGTCAGCCCAACCCTTCAGAAGTTACTCGTCAGTACGAGGGTAACTTCCCTACCGTCAATTTTGACGGTCGCGGACGGTGATGGTGGTCACCGCCGCAGTCGCGGAATAGCCGCGCACCAGTGCTGGTTGAAGAGTCCGACGGTGCCGGTCATGCCCCGGGTACCACTTAGAAAATCGTCGCTTCGTGCGACCACTTGCCGAGAGGCGCCATGCCGGCACCGTCCCCCAAACTTCTCCGGTCTACCATCGATACGGTGAGCAACGCCGACCCCGCTCCCGACGAAGTCGATTGTCGCGCATCGCGATTCACCGGTGTGCTGCAGGCCCGCGAGGTACCGCTCGGCGGTCCGCGCGCGATGCTCGTCCGGCGTACCCTGCCTGCCAAACAACGCTCCATGATCGGCGCCTGGTGCTTCGCCGACCATTACGGTCCGCATGACGTGCGGGCCTCGGCGGGGATGGACGTCCCGCCCCACCCACATACCGGGTTACAAACGGTCAGTTGGCTTTTCGAGGGTGAGATCGAGCACCGCGACAGCGCGGGTGTGCATGCGATGGTGCGTCCCGGTGAGCTCAACCTGATGACCGCCGGGGCGGGCATCTGCCATTCGGAGGTGTCGACGTCCGCGGCCACCGTGTTGCACGGTGTACAGCTGTGGGTCGCGTTACCCGACGCCGACCGTCATACCGGCCGCGATTTCGCCCACCACGTACCGCAAGCCCGAACCGTCGACGGTGCCACGGTGCGGGTGTTCCTCGGCGAACTGGCCGGCAACAGGTCCCCGGTGCACACCTTCACCCCGCTGCTGGGCGCGCAGGTCGACCTCGCTCCGCACGCCACCGTGACCCTGGACGTCGACCCGGCGTTCGAGCACGGCGTGCTGCTCGACGACGGTGACGTCGAAGTCGGTGGCGCCGCGTTACAGCGCGCCGATCTGGCCTATCAGTCCCCCGGCTTCGACCAACTCGAAATCGTCAACCGCGGCGCCACGCCGGCCCGGCTGATCCTGCTGGGTGGCCCGCCGTTCGGTGAGTCGCTGCTGATGTGGTGGAACTTCGTCGGCCGCACCCACGACGAGATCATCGAATACCGCGCTCTGTGGCAGGCCGGTGACGACCGGTTCGGCGAGGTCAGCGGGTATCGCGGTGCCGCGACCCGACTCCCCGCACCGACGCTGCCCAACGCTAGGCTCAAACCTCGTGGCCGCTAACCCGACAGACAGCACGCACACCGATAGTTCCGGCGCGCAGGCAACCGTCAGCTCCGGAGACCATCAGTTCACCATCGCGGTCGACGACCGACGGGTGGGCCTGATCGACTTCCACGACCGTGATGGCGTACGCACCTTCACCCACACCGAGGTCGATCCCGCGTTCGGCGGCCGCGGGCTGGCCACCATCCTGGTCGGCGAGGCGTTGAAGGCCGCCCGCGACGCCGGCCTGCGAATCGCCTCGCAGTGTTCGATGGTCGACGGGTACATCGCCAAACACCCCGAGTACCGGGGGTGAGCACGCGGCCGACGGCGTACTACACCGCCGACGGTGATGCGTTCGTCCCCACCAGCATCGCCCAGGGCCCGTGGGGCGCGACGATCAGCGGCAATGTGCTGGGCGGGCTGCTCGGATTCGTCATCGACCGGGATTTCGGGGATCCGGAACTGCAGCTGGCCCGTTTCACCGTCGACCTGTTCCGGCCGGCGGCGCTCGCACCGGTGACCATCCGCACCGATCTCATCCGGGCCGGTCGTCGGATCAAAGTCGTTGACGCGCAAGCCGTTCAGGGCGAGGAGGTGGTGGCACGCGCCAGTGTTGTGCTGCTGCGCCGCGGGGCGGCATCGCCGACGGGCATCTGGACCGCACCGGTCGACATCCCGGCCGCTCCCGGGCCCGATCACGTGCTGACCGATGCGCCCATGCAGTTGGTGGCGCACGGCGCGGGCACCAGCTCCGATCTGACCGCCTGGCGGCACACCGGACCCAAACACATCTGGGTGCACAACGTCACCCCGCTGGTCGACGGCCAGCCGATGACGCCGTTCACCCGGGCCGCGATGGCCGGTGATGTGGTGAGCTCGCTGACGCACTTCGGCCCCGAGGGGCTGCTCTACATCAACGCCGATTACACCCTCACCCTGAGCCGTTTGCCCGTGAGCCCCGAGATCGGGCTCAGCGCGCTGACGCACTACAGCGATGCGGGTGTCGCGACCGGGACCGCCACCCTCTTCGACCGGTCCGGCCCGATCGGTAGCGGTGTCGCCACCGCGCTACTGAGCCCGGGATTCGCTCCGCCCGATCACTGACCGAGGTACTGCGCGGTGCTACCGCCGAGCGGCACGCCGGGCATACCCAGCTTGCGGTGATCCCAGCTGCGCCGCCGCGATTCCACCACCCGCACGCTCACGCGGTTGTTCATCATCTGCTCGACAAAGGGTTTCATCTCTTCGGTGTAGGGACCGGTGTACCGCTCCCACACGCTGATGCCGACCCGAAGATTGGTCTCCGGATCATCGACGATCTCCGCGGTGCCGTCGATGGACACCCCGCGCAGGGTGTCGTAGGTGTGGCCGTCCTCGATCATCACGGTGATGGTCGGATCGCGTCGCAGGTTCACCGCCTTCTGCGATTTGGCCTTGGTCTCGAACCAGATCTCGCCGTCGAGGACGGCGTACCACATGGCCACCAGATGTGGCCTGCCGTTGGGCAGCACCGTCGCCATGGTGGCGGTGCGGCTGCGGTCGATGAACTCGGTGATCTCGTCATCGGCCATCACGATCTTGGCGCGCTGATTGGTTCCCATGCTCAATCCTTATCAGACACCGATTGCATGTCAGCAACGGATCCATGCACCGACTAGCCTTCGGTACATGAGCGCAGGTCTGTTCGGACTTCTCGATGACGTCGCCGTCCTGGCCCGCCTGGCCGCCGCATCGATCGACGATATCGGTGCCGCGGCGGGCAAGGCGACGGTGAAGGCCGCCGGTGTCGTCATCGACGACACCGCCGTCACCCCGCAGTACGTGCAGGGCATCAGCGCATCGCGCGAGCTGCCCATGATCAAACGCATCGCGATCGGGTCGCTGCGCAACAAGCTGCTGTTCATCCTGCCCGCGGCGTTGCTGCTCAGCATCTTCGCGCCCTGGGCGCTGCCCTACCTGCTGATGGCCGGCGCGACGTTCCTCTGCTTCGAGGGCGCGGAGAAGGTCTGGGGCTGGATAAGCGGCAAGGACGCCCACGCCACGCCCGTTGCCGTCGCCGGCGAGGACGTCGAGAAGACCATGACGTCGGGCGCCATCCGCACCGACTTCATCCTGTCCGCCGAGATCATGGTCATCGCGCTCAACGAGGTGGCCGAGCAGACGTTCTGGCTGCGGCTGGCGAGCCTGATCGTGGTCGCCCTCGTCATCACCGCGGCCGTGTACGGGGTCGTCGCGCTCATCGTGAAGATGGACGATGTCGGCCTGTCGCTGGCGCAGCGGTCCTCGGCCTTCGCGCAGAAGTTCGGCCGCGGCCTGGTCTCGGCGATGCCCAAGGTGCTCTCGGCACTGTCGATCATCGGCACCGTCGCGATGCTGTGGGTCGGTGGCCACATCCTGCTGGCGCAGAGCTTCGAAGCCGGTCTGCGGCCGCCCTACGAGCTGGTGCACGACGCCGAGCACTGGGTGTCGCACGCCATCGGCTTCGCCGAGGGCGGGGTGGCCTGGCTGGTCAACACCGGGATCTCGGCCGTCGTCGGCCTGGTGATCGGCGCGATCGTAGCGACCATCGTGCACCTGCTCCCGTTCGGCAAGAAGAAGGCAGCGCACTGAACCAAAACCAGGCCGGCCCCCGAAGGGACCGGCCTGGATTGAGGGCTGCAGTTAGTTCAGATCGAAACGGTCGGCATCGGCGAGCTTGGCCCAGGCGGCGACGAAGTCCTTGACGAACTTCTCCTCCGAACCATTCTCGGCGTAGACCTCGGCCCAGCTGCGCAGCTGCGAGTTGGAACCGAACACCAGATCGTTGCGGGTACCGGTGTACTTCTGCGCGCCGGAAGCCCGATCGGTGCCGACGTAGGTGCCGTCGTCCGCCGGGGACGGCGCCCACTTGGTGTTCTGATCGAGCAGGTTGACGAAGAAGTCATTCGTTAGCTGACCCGGCTTGTCGGTGAACACACCGTGCGCGGAGCCGCCGTAGTTGGTGCCGAGCACCCGCAGGCCACCAACCAGTGCGGTGAGCTCCGGACCGGACACGTCCAGCAGGTTCGCGCGATCGATCAGGTAATACTCGGCGGGCAGCCGCAGACCCTTGCCCACGAAGTTGCGGAAGCCGTCGACCTTGGGCTCCAGGTAGGAGAACGACTCGACATCGGTCTGCTCCTGGGTGGCGTCGCCGCGACCTGAGGTGAACGGCACCGTGACGTCATGACCGGCGGCCTTGGCTGCCGTTTCGATACCCACATTGCCGGCCAGCACGACCAGGTCGGCGAAGGACACGTCGACCCCGGCCGAACCCTGGATCTCCTCGAGCTTGCCGATCACCTGGGCGAGCTCATCGGGCTCGTTGACCTCCCAGCCCAGCTGCGGCTGCAGGCGCAGGCGCCCACCGTTGGCGCCGCCCCGCTTATCGCTCTCACGGAAGGTCGAGATGGCCTTCCACGCGGTCGAAACCAGCTGCGAGACAGACAGACCCGATGCGCTGATGGCATCCTTCAGCGTCGCGACATCGGCGTCGGACAGGGTCTTTCCTGCCGGGATCAGGTCCTGCCAGATCCAGGTGTCCTTGGGCACCTCGGGTCCGAGGTAGCGGGCCACCGGCCCGAGATCGCGATGCAGCAGCTTGAACCAGGCCTTGGCGAACTCCTCGGCCAGCTCCTGCGGATGGTCCAGCCAGCGGCGGGTGATCTTCTCGTAGGAGGGATCGACGCGCAGCGCGAGGTCGGAGGTCAGCATCGACGGATGGGTGCGGCCCTTGAGGTCCGCGGTCGGCACCGAGTTCGCCCAGCCACCGTCCTTGGGCCGCCACTGGTTGGCGCCGGCCGGGCTCTTGAAGAGCTCCCATTCGTTGCCGTAGAGGATCTCCAGGAAGCTGTTGTCCCACTTGGTCGGGGTGTGCGTCCAGGTGACCTCGAGACCACTGCTGACGGCGTCCATGCCGACGCCGGTGCCCTGCGGGTTGTGCCAGCCCAGGCCCTGCAGTTCCAGCGGCGCGGCCTCGGGCTCGGGGCCGACGAGCTCGGCGTCGCCGTTGCCGTGCGTCTTGCCGAAGGTGTGGCCGCCGACGATCAGCGCGGCGGTCTCGATATCGTTCATCGCCATCCGGCCGAACGTGTCGCGGATATCCGCGGCCGAGGACAGCGGATCCGAATTGCCGCCCGGGCCTTCAGGGTTGACGTAGATCAGGCCCATCTGGACGGCGGCCAGCGGGTTCTCCAGATCGCGTTCCCCGGTGTAGCGCTTGTCATCGAGCCATTCCAGCTCGGGGCCCCAGTAGACATCCTCTTCGGGTTCCCAACGGTCCGCACGGCCGAAGGCGAAGCCTGCGGTCTGGAAGCCCATGTCCTCGAGCGCCACATTGCCTGCGTAGACCAGCAGGTCGGCCCAGGACAGGTTCTTGCCGTACTTCTGCTTGACCGGCCACAGCAGACGGCGGGCCTTGTCGAGGCTGACGTTATCGGGCCAGCTGTTCAGCGGGGCGAACCGCTGCATGCCGTTACCGCCACCGCCGCGGCCGTCCTGCACGCGGTAAGTACCCGCGGCGTGCCAGGTCATCCGGATGAAGAACGGGCCGTAATGCCCGAAGTCCGACGGCCACCACTCTTGCGAGGAGTGCATCACGTCGACGATGTCGGCGCGCAGGGCGTCGACGTCGAGCGACTGCACCGCGGTTGCGTAGTCGAAGTCCGCGCCCAACGGGTTGATGACATCGGGGTTCTTCTGCAGGATCTTCAGGTTCAGCTGATCCGGCCACCAGTCGCGGTTGCCGCCACCGGCTACCGGCGGCTTGACCTTGCCGAAACCGGCCGGGCAGCCACCCTCGGTCTGATCGGTCTGAGCCTCGCCGATGGGCGGGCTGTCTTCGATGGGTCGATCCTCAGGCACTTTAAAGATCCTCTCCGGGGCTGTCGGACTGGTTTTTACTTCGAGTCAGCTTGCAGCTGAAACTGTTGTGCAGTAATACAATCGGGGCACAGGCCCCAATAGATGACCTCGGCTTCGTCGATCGTGAACCCGAGATCGTCGGAGGCGGTCAGGCAGGGAGCCTCCCCGACCGCGCAATCGACATCGGCGATGACCCCACACGCCCGGCACACGACGTGGTGGTGGTTGTCCCCGACCCGCGACTCGTAACGAGCCACCGAACCGGACGGTTGGATACGTCGCACCAGACCCGCCGCGGTCAACGCGTTGAGCGAGTCGTAGACGGTTTGATGCGATACCTCGGGCAGTTCGGCGCGTACCGCGCGAATGACCGAATCCGTGTCGGCGTGCGGATGCCGGGAGACGGCGCCGAGCACCGCCACCCGCGGGCGCGTCACGCGTAGCGAAGCGCCCCGCAGCATCTGCTGGAAGTCCGCTGTCGTGTCCACGGTTCGAGTTTGTCCCGCTTTCTGGAATTAGTCAAGATAAAGCTCGGAGTGAGACTTGGGCCGTCTGCAGCGGCTTAGGGTGGCGGGCATGACCGGTCTCCGACGCGCTGTGCGTGCCACCGTCCTGTTCGCCCTGGCGCTGGCACTCACGGTGCCCGGCGCCGCGCACGCCGCGGTGCCGAACTGGTCCGGTCTGGACGCCCGCTACTTCGCCGGACCCATCCCAGCGTCCGGAACGCTGATCGAGACGGTGCCGCTGGCGGCGGAACTGTCGATCAGCGGCGCGGGCACCGCGTACCGGATCCTGTACTCGACCATCGACCAGCACGACGCGCCGGCGGTCAGCACCGCGGCGGTGTTCGTCCCGCGCACACCGCCGCCGCCGGGCGGCTACCCGGTCATCGCCTGGGCGCACGGCACCGTCGGACTTGGCGATGACTGCACACCATCGGCGCTCCCGCGCACCCCACGCGATGACGAATACCTGTCGCACTGGCTGAACCAGGGGTACGTGATCGTCGCCAGCGACTACGCCGGTCTGGGGACACCGGGGCTGATGAGTTACCTCAACAGCGTCACCACCGCCCACGGTGTTATCGACTCGGTGATCGCCGCACACGAGATGGCGCTTGACCTTTCACCGCGGTGGGCCATCGTCGGCCAGTCCCAGGGCGGCGGCGCGGCGGTCGCCAGCGCCCGCTGGGCGACGGAGTTCAGCGCAGGCAGCGGGCTCGACTACCGCGGCGTGGTCGCCACCGGAACACCGGCGAACATCCAGAAGTTCGTGGCGCAGGCCGGCCCGGAACTGCAACTACCCGAACTTGGCCCGGTGGCCAATGCGTACACCGCCTACATCATCGCGGCGCTGCGGGAAGCGCGGCCCGATCTCGATATCAACGCGGTGCTCTCACCTGCGGGTCTGAACGCGGCCCAGCGCGCCGAGACGGTGTGCGTGCATCCGCTCACCGACGAACTCGCACAGCTGAGTCCGGCCGCACTGTTCTCCGCCCCGCTGCTCTCGGTACCCGGGGTCGAGGAAGCCCTGCACGACTTCATGGGGACACCGGTTTCCGGATACGACCGGCCGATATTCCTCGGGGTCGGTCTGCTGGACCGGGATGTGCCACCGGCGTCGACCCTCGCGTTCTACGACCAGCTGGTGGCCAACAACCAGAACGTCGAGCTGCGGATCTATCCTGAGGAGGACCACAGCGGAACCGTTCTGGCCTCGTTGGCCGACTCGACGCCGTTCCTGCGCAACGCGTTCGCTTAGTTTTCACCGACCACGAACCGGGCGTCCACGGTCGCCGCGACCTCGATGTCCTCCGGGAGCAACTCGACATCCCCGCCGCCTGCAGGACTGGCCGCCGCCCGGAAGAAGGTGCCCCCCGAGCCGCCCTCCGGATGTAGCTGAAGCCCGAGCATGCCGGCGTCGGCGATGGCCACCGGTCGCACCGAGCCGAGCTCGAGGGCATCGGCATATTGCTGTGCCCGCGCTGCCGCGTCACGTACGGCACGGGTGCGCGCATCGGCAACCAGTGCATCCCGCCGCGCCGCGGTGAGCGCCCAGATCACCTGGGCCACCCGGAATCCGCCGGTCCCGGCGACATGCTCACCGACCCACTGGGACAGCGCGGCGAAATCGCGGAACTTCACCTCCACTCCGACGCTGGCATGGTGCACCATCGGCAGCTGCTTACCGTCCTTGTGCCAGGGCCGCTGCGACCAGGTGCGCAACTGCTCGGCCGACCACCACGTCACCGGCGCCGGGTCGAGGTCCTGCAGGCGGGTGATCGAGGCCTTCACCACCCCGAGGTCATGGGCCACTCGGTCATAGACCGTCCCCATGTCCGGGCCCTCATAGGCGATCGACGCCCGGACGGTGCCGCGCTCGGGCGGCTGAAAGGCGGAGAACGAACCCCGCACCGTGATCTCGGTAGCCATGGAAACGAGCGTAGCCACCGTCAGGCGCCGAACGGGCAGGTCCGACCGGATGGCCGAACCTGCCCGTCGGATGCGGTTAGAACTTCGGGCTTATCGGCACGGTGATGATGGCGAAGTTGCTGCTGTAGCCGTTGGAGACGGTCACCGTGAAGACATCGGAGAGGGGGTCGCCGGCCAGATCGGCTATATACGATGCTCTGCGCGCCGCACTCGTCGGCAGGTAGGTGAAGGTTCCGTTCGGATTCATCGACACAGACCCACTGATCGCACCGATGGTGACGTTGTACGTCAGCGGGAGGCCGCCAGGATCGGTCGCGGAGACCGAACTGGTCACTAGGCCGTTACTGGTGTTGATCGTGTGCGAGCCCTTCGAGGGGGCGCTCGGCTGGGCCGGGTTCGGCGCGATCGGCACGGTGATGGCGGCAAAGCTGCTGGTCCCCGCGGCATTGGTGGCCGTCACCGTGAAGACGTCTGGGGTGGTGATGCCGGCGCTCGCGGCCGCCCGCGCCGCCGCGGACGGCGTGTACGTGTACGTGCCGGTGGCGCCGTTGAAGTTCAGCGTGCCTGCGACGGTCGAGGTGATCACGGTGTACGTCACGCCGGCGCCGAGGGGATCGGTGGACGACACGCTGCCGGTCACCACACCGGTGGCCGCATTGGTGCTCTGCGATCCGCCGACCGGTGTGCCCGGCTTCGCGTTCGCCGCCGTGATGGGAACGGTGATGATCGTCGGCATGCTGGTGAACGTTCCGTTGGAGGCGGTCACCGTGAACACATCGGAGACGCTACCCAGGCCCGCTCCGGCCAGCGCCATCGCCAAAGCCGACGGCTGATAGGTGTACTCACCGGTGGCATCGTTGAAGTTCAGCGTGCCGCCCAGCGTCCCCGTCAGCACGTCGTAAGTCAGATTCTGACCGGACGGATCGGTCGAACCCACCTGCCCGGTGACCAGCCCCGTAAGAGGGTCGACGCTCTGGGAGATCGACGCTGGCGTGCTCGGCGTCGCGTTACCGGCCGCGATCGGCACCGTGATGATCCCGGGCAGGCTCGTGAGCGAACCGTTCTTGGCGACCACCGTGAACACATCGGAAACCGGGCCGATCCCCAGACCGGCCAGCGCCATCGCCAAAGCCGAAGGCTGATAGGTGTATTCGCCCGTTGCGTTATCGAACGTCAGCTGGCCACCCAGGGTCGAGGTGAGCACCTGATAGGTCAGGGTGTGTCCCGCCGGCCCGGTCGAACCGACCTGACCGGTCACCAAACCTGTTGTCGTGTTGGTGCTCTGCGACACGGTCGCCGGAATGCCCGGGGTGCCGGCGGTCGTTGCGCCGATCGGCACGGTGACCAGCGAGTAGTTGGACGCGATGCCGTTCGACACGGTGACGGTGAAGATATCGCTCAGCGGCGCGATGATTGCCGCCAGACGCGCTGCTTCCGACGGGGTGTAACTGAAGGCGCCATCGGCGGCCACGGTGACCGAACCCAGCAGCGGATCGATGGCCACGGTGTAGGTCAAGGCCAGGCCGGACGGGTTGTTCGCGTTCAGGAATCCGGTGACCGTCCCGGTTTCTGGGTCAGGTTCGGTCGAGGTGGCCACCACAGCGGTCGGCGGCGCGATACCCCACTCGGTCTGCAGCTGCCGGAACCACGTCCACGCCGCGGCGAGACCCAGATCCAATTGGGGCAGAGGTGAATTGGTGTTGACACCGAACAGGTTGAGGATCCCGCCGACGAACTTCAGGACCGGAACGGCGATCGCTTTGGGGACCGGGGCCGGGGCCGGCTCGTCCGCCGCGGCGAGGTTCGCCGCACTCGAGGTCGCCAAGGCCGACCTCGACGAGGCCGACTGAGCCGTCGTGGCATTCAGCGTCGACGTCACCTCGGGCGTGGCGGGGGCGCCCGCTTCCAGTGAACCCGCCTCCAGGCTGTTGCCGACATCGGCCGCAATGGTGATCTTGGACGTCTCGGCAATCTCGTTCGTCGTCGTCGTCGAAAGTCTGTTCTGCAGAACAGACTTCGTGCCGCGGACATGGGCGCCGCGGGTCGGCTTCTTGGCCGTGCCGGCTTCTTCCTCGGCGCCGGAACCGATGAGGCCGGTGTCTTCGTCATCCGGATCGATATCGGCCGGGTCTTCGGCCTTCGGCGTCACGTCGGGCGCAGTGGACGACGACTGGTCGACCGCACCCGGGGAGTCCTGCCCGGTGGACGAGGGCGAGTGGTTACTGCTCACCGATCCGCCGCCGTCATCGGCATAGGCGACCCCGGTGCCGCCGGCCAGGGCAGCGCCCAGGCCCAGGGTCACCGCGCTCGCACCCAGCCAGGCGTACGGTTCCGGGCGGGTGCTCTTGGCACGGTGGTTGCCGCGTCGACCATTGCCGCCGGATCGATTCGTCTTGGTGCCCTTCGGCAACCGATGCCCACCTGCCATCGACGTTCCCCCAGTTCATGCGTTGCAGAAATACGATTCGCCGTGACGAACATCACAGCGACTAGGATATTAACGGCTACGTTAGCCAAAATCTGCAATTCCGTCAGTTTTTGCCAGATGTGTCCGTCGATCGGCGTACCCGTGGTTAAACCTCAGATCGAACGTGAAAGTGCAGTTGCTGGGCGTCGTGCGGGAAACAATTCTGGTCGGCACCGGAAGGTCTGCCTGCCGCCTGTCCGACCTCGCCCGGTCGGTCACTGATGTTTGCTACAGCGATCGTGGCCGTCGCCACACCAACCGCGACAGCCGCTCCGCACCGGAACCTGACAGGCGTTGAACAGCCGTCCATTCGGGGCCGTCGCTCGTACAGCTGCACGATTCGGTCGGGAGTGTGCACAATGGTTTGCTGATCGACGGGG
>JBPPMV010000578.1:0-2389 GCA_051306235.1 Mycobacterium sp.
TCCTGGGGTCCTCGGCCATCGGCCTGCTGGTGGCGTCGCTGCTCGTGCCCGGCATGACCCTGCGCCCCCTCGGATTCATCACGGCGGTGGTCATTTTCACCGTCGCGCAGGGCATCTTGTCGCCGTTCTTCCTCAAGATGGCCAGCCGCTACGCCTCGGCGTTCCTCGGCGGTATCGGGCTGGTCTCCACCCTGGCCGCTCTGGTCCTGGCCTCGCTGTTCTCCAGCGGTATCAGCATCCGCGGGATCGGGTCCTGGATCGCCGCGACGGTGATCGTCTGGCTGGTCACCGCCATCGCCACCCTGATCCTGCCGGCGCTGGTCCTGAAGAAGAAGGCCGCTACGAGCTGAAGACGGGCTGCCCGTCGACACCGAGCAGGTAGTGCTCCACCCCCTCGGCCACCCGCGGGGTGTCACCGCCCAACGCGACCGCAATCTTGTTGGTGCCGTTGCGCATCACATCCAGCGTGATCTCCAGCGCCTGCTCCGCCGAGAAATGTTCGAGCACACCGGAGGCCGCCTCGTCGACCGAAGACGGCATCCAGATCAACGCATCCACGTAGCGCAGCGCTGCCTTGTGCGCATCGTTCAGCAGTGCCGATCCCGCATAATCGGAAATGTCCTCGTACAACGACTCGGAACCACCGGCATCGAGTGCCGTCGTCTCGCGCAGCGACTTGCAGAGCCGGCAGTTGTGCTGGGTGGCCCCGCGCAGCCGGATGATCTCGGTCGTCAGCGGATCCAGCCCACGCATCGCCCCCACCGCGGAGGTGAAGCGGTTCAGCAGCGCATCCGCCGGATGGGTGGTGTGGTCCCAGCCGTCCGGATCTGGGGAAGTCATGCCCAGCGCATCCAGCCCGGCCCGCACCCGCGGCAGAAAATCGGCGATGAATATCAGTGCCGTCACCCCGAGAACCTCGGCGCCGAACGCGGCAATCAGCGCCGCCCGTTGCGCCTCGCTGACCCCGGCGACATCGACGGTGAACTGTTCGGCGAAGTCGGACAGCACCGTCTCGGCCTCCGAGGCCGGCTCCGTCGGCGACTCGAACGGCAGCGGCTCCAGCCCGACCGCCTTTGCACACACCGTGCGCATCAGCATGTTTTCGCGGGTGAGCCCGGCCGGGGACAGCGCCACCAGATCGGTCAGGAGAGTCAGCACGGACTCGATCCTCCTCCAGAACGCACCCCAGGCGGGTCGAACCTCGAAACTTCAGGTGTGAAAGTTCGATGTGATGGGCGAGGTAATGTTGCGGACATAGCGGCCGCTCAGGCCGCACTGTAAAGGGCTTGTTATGTCTGATATATCTGATCGAAAATCTCTGACCGGGCGGTTACGCCCATCGCGTTCAGCCGGACGCGCATGACAACCACTGAGCCGGAACTGCTTTCGCTAGGTGTCATGGCTCGTTCGCGGAAACCGAACGAGCAGCGGCTGCCGATTCACCCGGCGCACTTCAGCAGGATCGAACCCGCGTTTCGGCAGCAGATCTTCCTGGAACACGGCTACGGCCAGGATTTCGGCGCGACCGACGATGCGCTCGGCGAACTCGTCGGCGGAATGAGATCGCGCGCCGAGCTGATCGCCGAGTGTGACGTCATCGTGTTGCCCAAGGTGCAGGCCGAGGACCTGGTGGAAATGCGAGTCGGGCAGGTCGTCTGGGGGTGGCCGCATTGCGTGCAGGATTTCACGCAAACCCAGGTCGCCATCGATCGGCGGCTGACGCTGATCGCCTTCGAGGCGATGAACCACTGGCAGGCGGACGGTGGCTTCGGGTTACACGTCTTCCACAAGAACAACGAACTCGCGGGCTACTGCTCGGTGCTGCACGCCATGCAGCTGGCCGGCGTCACCGGCAGTTACGGTCGCCGACTCCGGGCTGCTGTCCTCGGCTTCGGTGCGACAGCCCGCGGTGCGGTCACGGCCCTGAACGCACACGGTGTCGATGATGTCCGAGTGCTCACCAACCGCGACGTGGCGGCTGTAGGGTCACCGATCCCGTCGACTCAGATCGTCCAGATGAGACGCAGCGAAGAAGATTCCGAAGAGATTTTGGCGGATACACCGGAAGATGGCGCCGTACCGGTGGCACGCCTTCTGGCCGAGAACGACGTCGTCGTCAACTGTGTGCTTCAGGATCCCAATGCTCCCCTGATCTTCGTGACCGAGGACGATCTCGCGGACTTCACACCGGGCAGCCTGCTCATCGACGTGTCCTGTGATGCCGGCATGGGTTTCAGCTGGGCGCGCCCCACCTCGTTCACCAGCCCGGTCATCGAGAAGGCCAATGGCATCCAGTATTACGCGGTCGATCACAGCCCGTCCTACCTGTGGAACTCGGCGACGTGGGAGATCAGCGAGGCGCTCCTTCCGCACATCGAAACAGTGCTCA
>JBPPMV010000579.1:0-11368 GCA_051306235.1 Mycobacterium sp.
GACCCCAGGCGCTGGAGTGGTATCAGCCCTCGGCCGGCACCATCCCTCCGCTGGTGCGGCTGCCGGCGCTGGCCGCGACCCTCGACGGGATCGCTGGGCAATGCCTGGCCGCCCAGCAGCGTTGAGCTACCCGCACGCACTGCCGGTAGCTGCCGATCGACCCGAAGAGCAGGGTTCCCGCTAGCAGCAACAACGGCCGCTGTGCGCAGACTCTGCACCCCGGATGCGGCGTTAGACGCGGAGTTCGACGACACGCACGTCATGTCCGAGCGCGGCTTCAACAAGCGCGCGTTCCCGGTCGCCGACGGCGTACCGGGCCCCGCGAACGCTGACCGACCAGCACGCGAATCCAGCCGGAGGGTCGTAGAGCACATCATTCATCGACACTGACACACCACAGCACGGCATCGTCGCCTGTAACGTGCGTGAGCTCTCAAGCTCGGCGAAAACACGGTCGAGTTGCCCGGTGAACCAACCCATGTCCTCGGGGTTCTGCGCCACGACTGCGGCGCACATTGGACAGCTGGCGGTGCCGAAGTCAGCTCCAGCACTCTCGAATAGAAGCTGCTTCACTGTTCGCACCTCGACGTCGGACTCACCGTCGACCAGGCATCCAAAGACCGCGGCTGCGGCGTCCGCGCGATCACGGCTGGGAACCCAGAACGGATCCGTGGGAAACACGGTGGTCCAATCAGCGCTCATCGTCTTTCTCCCTCGGGCACCTCGACGTGAGTCGTGGTGAATTGTCGGTTGGAGAGTTTTCAGTTTCGCACGCACCTACACAACGAAAGCATGCAGACGAAGACCAAAAGATGACGTGCACCTGCAGCAAGACGGTTCAAATTGGTGAAATTGCCCCCACCGGGTGCCAGGTAATGTGATGAGCCGAGCAACTTTCCCAAGGGGGCAAACATGGCAGACGACGAGAAGACCCAGGATGTCGCCGCGGGGGCATCGCACAATTTCGATCCGGACAAGACGTCGATCGTGCCGAACACCCCCCGACCTGCCGCATCCGACTCCGGCCGCGTAGACGACGCGGAGAAGACCCACCTCGTCGGTGAATCCGTCGTGCCGCCGCGGCGGCCGGCACCAACCGGTGAGGGCCTGTATCCGCCGGCCGAACCCCGCACCCAATACCCGAGCACCGGACCGAACGCACAACGATCACCGAGCGGACCGCCTGCCCAGTACCCCGGCACCGGAACACAGCCGCAGCGCGCGCAGTCCACCCCGCCGCCGCCGGCCGCGTACCGGCCGCCCGCCGGACCCCCACCGCAGCAGCCCGCGCAGCCGTATCCGCCGGCCAACTACGGTCCCCCGCAGAGCAGTCTGCCGCCGGCCGCACCGTACGGACCCGGCCCAGTCGGTCCGTCACCGACGAACTACGGTCCCAGCCCTCAGCAGCCGCACGGGTACGCACCGCAGTACGAGCCGTACTCACAGCCCGATCCCTATGCACAGCAGCAACACCCGCCGGCGGGGCCCTACCCGGGCCAGCCCGATCCGCAGCAGCCGGGCCCGGTGCAGTCCCCCCTGGGCGCCGCCAATGCCGCTCTGGCCAAAGGCGGCTCGTTCATCGCCCGACTGATCCACCGCGGCATGTACGGCGAACTCATCAAAAACCCATGGTTCCAGCAGACCCGCCAGCAGTCTCCCGATCCGTTCGTCTACATCAGTTTCGGCATCGGCGTCATCCTGTCGCTGATCGTCGGTCAGCTGCCCGGCGTGTTGGGAGCAGTGTTCACCCTCGCCCTGTGGGCCGGAATCGCTTACACGTTCTTCGCGATAGGCACCAAGAAAGCCGTGCAGTGGGTTGCCTATGGCATTTGCGGCATCGGGTTCCTGATCAACACGGGAGCTGCGGTACTCGGACTCCTGGCCTGGTCCAGCATCAACTCAAGCCCGTACATGAGCGGAATGGCCACGACTAGCGTCACCACAACGATCATCGTTGAGATGGTTCTGTGCGTCGTATGCGCGGCGCTATTCGCATGGGTCGGAATCACCGTCCACCGCACCATCAAGAAACTGTCCGGGCAGCAGTAGACCCCCAGCGAACGCGGCGTCACCTGGGTCATCACCAGGGGCGCCGCGTTCTCCCGTCTCTACGCAAGCCATCGACGCGGCCGGCCAATTCGTGCGCACAAGGTATCGGCCACGATCTGCTCAAAGAGGTTCGCGCACAGCGGCTCACACTGCCTCGATGTCGGTCACGAAGTAGAACGGTTGCCAGTAGCCCATCTCGGCCACCGCCATCACACCGAGCGCCCGTGTACGCGGCGGCCCAGCTGGACAGTGCTGATCGACCGCCATGTCGAACCGGTAGGTCTGGTTCTCACCCAGGTCAGGCGTCGCTCGGCGCCCCTGGTTGCCGCGATCGCGCACCGACACCAGCTCGTAGCGGCAACCCGGCGCCGGCATCGCGGCCTCGATCGTGCGGGCCTGCGCTCCCAACAACTGCCCGCGCGGACGCAGCACCGGTACCTGCGCCGCGTCTCGGGTATTCAGCCCCGCCATCAGCTGCTGGGCCCAGTCTCGCTGCTTGTCGGGCCCGTAATCACCCATCGCCAAACCGTCCATGCTGGACGGCAGCGTGCACAACCACGTAACACCACCCAAAACTACTGCTGCAGCGAGCACCGCTACCGCAGCGGGAAGACGTGCGGTGACACCGTCGCCGCTCATGCTCTGGGCAGCTACCGCGGCCCGGACACGGCGGTGGGCTTGCTCTTGCCTGAATGAATGTCGTGCACATCGTCGGACGACGCATCGGCGGACCCGCATGCGACCGCCGAGAGCGCGAGAACACAAGCCGCCAGAACCAACGTCAATTGTCGGGCAACAGCTTTCACCATTGGAGGCCGGCCGTCGTCGCTGCAGAAAGTACGGCCGGCGGTGGTGCTGGTGGTGTTTTCAATCATCGCGGTGGAACCCCCTGAATGTTCGGATGCCGCTGTGCGCGGCCTACATTGAGCCTAAGCCGGGCTATAGACCTCGGTACGCACCAAATTTCGGCAGCCCATCCACACATTCGTTCACATAACAGCCGCGAGACGCGTGGTGCCCACCCGGCCGGCGGCGGGCCTCGGCGCGGTACCGGACTCAGCCGTGGCTAAGCCAGCGTGAGCGCGAAGCGCACGCTCAGAGGGTGTACACCGAGATGTGCACGTACGTCTCGTTGGGTGCGCGCTTGTCGACAATGATCTCGCGGACGAACACGCCGGCTGTCGAGTCGGTCGTGTTTTGCAGGTAGAGCGGGTCGGGCGCGGAGTCCAGTGCAGGCCCGGCGATCACCGGCATCGACCGCGGAATGTCGGATGGCTGCGGGCCGAGCGGAAACTGGGAGAGGAACTCCTCAAGCTGCTCGTCATCGACTCGCATAGCCATCCGGTAGCGGATGTCGGCACCGGAGTCTGAGTCGACACCGAGGATCTCGGGCCAGACCGGAAGCCCGAACTGGCCGAATGTCTGGATCGCTTCGACCGCGCCGAGGGCCTGGATCGCTTCGATCGCGCTGCGCGTCGATTCGGCTGGCTCGACTCGGGTGCCCTCCGCGGGCGAACACGCCGTGAGCATGCACGCGATCAGCAGCGCCGCCAACGACGCCGGAGCGACGCGGCGCGTGGTCTGGGGTCTGTCGACGCTCGCTGTCACGATCACCAGTCTCTCTACGAACTGGGCTTTATCGGCTGAGATCATCGATCGGGTGCACCCGGGTACGGCGGCTGCTGCGGATATTGTTGCTGATAGGGCTGTTGCTGGTGCGTCGGATATTGCTGCTGCGGCAGGTGGGCCTGGTAGTGCTGCGGGTGCTGCCACGCCGCCCCATCCCAGTAGGGCTGCGGCTGCGGCGCGCCCGGGTGTGGGTACTGCCAGGCAGTCCCGTCCCAAAACGGCTGTTGCGGTGGGTGCTGCACCCCTGAGCGGCGTCGCCGGCGCTTACGAATCATGTGCACGATCCACCAGATGATGAGCCCGAGAATCAACACCCGGCCGAAAACGAACCCGACGACCCTGGCTGGATGCTCCTCGTCCGCCAGCGCCAACGCAAGTTCGGTCGTCACAGCTACTTCTCCCCCTCGACTCGCCGCAGCGTACGGGCTGCGATGCACTCTCTGGCAGCCTAACCTCAGCCCTGACCACCCAGTGTCACGTATTTTCAGGACTGGCACCGTGGTCCCCAGCCACCGCATTCCAGGAGCCGGCCTCATCAAGCCCGGAAGTCAACGATGCCGCGTCACGTGATCGATACCTCCGCGGCATTCGGTTTGAAGCTTGAAGCGGTCTGTCGCCGCGACCGCGGCCGCGACTAGGCCTCGCTGTGGCTTGACCAGATGATCAGCGTGGGCAGCGATCTGCTCTTCGTCGAGGAGCATCGCTAACGGCGATTGCGTCGACGACTGGCGATGAAGATGCTGACGCCCAGAAGGGCGCAGGCGGCCATGAGGTAGCGGGAATTGCCTCCGCGGTCGGCGGCAACTGCGGCGAGGTATACCGCGAATGGTGCCATCGCCCACGAGGTAATGCGGCGGGTCCTTTGTCGCGCAACGTCACCTTTGTGCCGGCTCGACACCAAGGCGGCAGTCACTATAGCTAGTAGAGCACCGAAGGCGACCGCTTGGACGGTGTCCACCAGCGTCACGGCACCTCGATGCAATCGCTGAGATTGTCGATGCCGTCGCCAATGGCCAGGCCCGCTATGCCGAGGCTGGCCCAGGTGGTTCCGCCAGTGGGGAATCCGGCCGCACCAGCTACCGCTGCACCTAGACCGCCGGCCACGATCTGCAAGCCCGCCTTGGTCGCGTCCCCGCCGTCGCAGTTGGGAAACAGGCCTTCAGTGCCGGGTACACCCATGTCGATCACAGACGGGGGGCTCGGCGCTGACGATGGTAAGCGAATGGGCGCCCCTGTCACTGGCGGCGGGGGAGGCGACCAACCCGGTACCTGTTGACCCTGTAATTGGTAGTCGGTGAAATCTTGCAAGGGAGATGGGAGCGCGGTCGGTTGCGGAACGCGATCGGGTGTGGGAACCGGCTCACCCGGCGGCGCCGGCGTTTGGGGCGGCTCGAAGTCGACGAGATGTATCGCGTCGTTCCTCTCGTCGTCGGCTCTGACAATCTGGTCGTCCGGCGACGACGAGTTCCCTTCCGATCTAGCCTCCGACGTGGTAGCGGATGGCTGTGGCTGAGTGTCCGTCTGATAGTCAACGGAGTGGATGTCTATCGCAACACCCGATGCTTGTTGCCGGGTATCGGTGACGATCTGCTGTGTGCGACTGACCTGGTAGCGCAGCGCCCGCAGTATCACGGCCTCCTCGGCGGGGGTGCGGGCTCGCTGTGCCGCAGCCATCGTGGCGTTGTTTTCCTCGACGAGCTCGTCGAGTCGAGCCGAGCCAGCTCGCACCGCGGTGGCCGCGTGGTCGAGGTAAGCGCTCACCAGGGCATCGGACTGGGCGGCGGTTGCCAGGCTCGACGCCACCCGTGCGTCGAGCTGTCGATAGGCGTCGACGGTGGCCCCGGTGAGCCCGCGGGTGCGCCGACCGGCCTCGATGGTCTCTTCTGCAGACTTACGCAGGCGAGCGGTGCAGTCGGGAGTGGGCGTTGGCCCGCCCCCGTACAAGGACCGTGCGTGTCCGATGACTTCAGCTGTTCGAGCACAAGCCGTGACGATCGACATACATACAGTCTCAGGCAGCCCGGGCACTGGTTCTGACACCTTTTCGGGCCGCGATCGCCCACCGGCCGCAGCGCGACGGTTTCGTCCACGCCGAAAGAATCACGGAGATAAGTGAAGCCGCACAACCCGTGATGCGGAAACGTCGCGGCAGCCCGCCGATCCATCAGACTTTCCGCTCAAACGGATGCCTATGGTTGCATCTGACGGCGCCAGCGTCCGTGATCGTTTACCCGTCAGCCCGCTACACAGGCGCGGGAAGTTCTGAATTCGTCCTCGACCGTGCCGGGCATGCGGTCATCGATCGCAAATGGTCCAACGAACCCGGCCTCACCGGGGCTCCAAACGATGCGAGCAGACAGGCGGAAGCGCACCAACGTGCGATCGCCATCGACAACCATCGCCTAGCTATCTCCTCTCGCTGACAGCCAGCGCGGGTCGATCCGGAACGAGCACCCGGAGCGCGGCAGCGCCGACCCCCTATCCGCGCCCCGGGGCAGGGACCGCGCGCTATGCGGCAGCCCGGCCGGCGTCTTTGCCGGAGAAGCCAGTGTCAGCACCCGAGGCCGCCGATGAATCCGACACCGCAGCCGAATCATTACGGTGTCGCCCGGGGTTCGTCGACGAGGACTCCTCAGCGGCCTTACCCGAGGCATGCCGGCCGTACGAGCCGCTTTCCGGGTTGCCCTCGTCGTCACCCGATTCATTGTCTTGTGTACCCAGTGCGGCGCGTTCCCGTGACGCCGGCGCAGGTCGTTTCTCTCCTGCAGGCCCACCGGTGACCGCACTCTCGGTGGCATCCTCGCTGTCGTCGGCGTCCTTTTCGTTCTCGCCACCGTCCACCTCGTCCGACACGGCGATCTCGTCCGACACGGCAACCTCGGCGGCCGCGGACTCGGCGGCTTTCCCGACATCCTCAATGTCCGCTTCGCCGGTGGCGGGCACCTCAGTTGTGATGAGGTCTGTTGGTGTGTCCGCATTTTGGGCGGCGGCCTGGCCGGTATCGGCGCTCGCTGTGGTATCGGAAATCGGCTCTGCCGACGCGACCTCGGACACCGCTGGCGCAACAGTCAACCCGGACGACCCGCTCTTCTGGTCGTCAGTCGCGTCGACACGCGTTCCGCCACGGGCCGACGGCATCGAACTCGAGTCGGCGACAGCGCTCGTGTCGACAAGTGTGGTCGAGAAAGCCTGCCTGGGAACAGAGTTGATGGATGTCCCTGTTACCGACCCGATGTCAAGCACGGCGGCAACAGTATTCAGGCCGGCCGACACGGTAGCCGCGACAGCGCGAACGGCAATGTTGACCGTGGCGGCCACGGCATGCGGCAGCCCGACGATGAATGACGGCAGGCCGGCGGCCCGCAGGATGCCAGAAGCGGCAGTCGCCACGCCGTCATTAAACTTGGTGATCATCGCGGTAGCCGTTGAAGTGAGATCCGCCCCAGCGCTGAAAGGGACCGACAGCAGCCCGGACGCAGTGCCGGCGACCGCGTTCACCGTACCCAGACCGGCGCCTACCACCACCCCGAGCGCGCGCGCGTAGCTCGCCACACTCAGCGGTTCGGAGCCGATGGCGTTGATGGCGCGCTGCAGCGCCCCGCCGGATGCTCCGTTGCCGAGCCACGCGCTAACCAGTTCGGCACCGCCGTGAGTGAGGTTACCCAGTGCTCGACCGGCCGCATCCGAAAGATTGCTCGTCAATCCGTTAACCCCGGCCAGCGCGGCGGTTACTGGTGCCGACACGATGCCTTGAATAGCCGTCAGCACCCCGTCGATCAAAGCCACACCGGGCACCACCTCCTTGGCCGCACCGAGGATCCCATTGACTCCGCGCAAAATGTTGTCCAGCTGTGCGGTCACGCCGATGACCAGGTTGCTGGTCACCGAAAGAGCGCCCCCGCCAACACTGTTGACCAGCGAAAGGCCGTCGGTGAGCACCTGGCCGGCAATGTTGAGAGGGACGTTGAGCAGGCCGGTGTAACTCGACAGCGCCAACGGGTTGTTGACGACAGCGGCTACTGCGTGCAACGCCGTGCTCAGCGAGCCGGTCAGTGTCGACGCCAGTAGGTTGGTAACTTCGCCGGTGGTCAGAACGAGCGCATCACCGACATCTCCGATAGTGGTCGACAATCGGCCCAGACCCCCCGAGGAGGTAGCACGCAACGCGTTCAGAAGGTCGCGCAGTGCGCGGTTGTCGGTGGCGTCGAGCAGACCTTCCCAAAGCGAATTATTTACTGAAGCAGCCGATTGCAGGGCAGCTGTCAGATTGTTGCCCGGGAAGGCGACCGCGGAGTTCACCGTCGAGGACACCGACGCCAGCGCCGAATTCAGTCTGTTGACCAAATCATCGATGTCTTGAGGATTCACCACTGCGGCAAGGCGCACCTGGGGAACCGACACCGAGGGTAGGTCAGTCAGTGCCGGTGCGTGCAGTGCAGCCGGACTAGCCAGCAGTGGAGATACCGACAGGGCGGCTGCAGTCAAAGCGATGCCCGCAGTCAGGCGCGGACGAGAAGACAGTTCCATAAGTGGATTCCTTGTGTAGGCGGACACGACTTTTCGCTATGGCTTGCCCATCGCTGCGAAAGCAGGAGGCCAAAGCCCGCCGTTCCACTTCTCAGCGACTACGTCACTGGGATGAGCCACTCAAAAAGCGTAAATCCGCCCAAAGGGTCTCTCGTGCACTAATTTATGCGGCCACCGTAAGCGGCCTCGCTGAGGCGTGGATCACCACCACGAGGCGGTCGGGTCGGGCACCCACCACCCTGGAAAATATTCGACATAGCCAGACGGTGCCAGCTGGTTCGGGCCGACCTCGATGATGTCGCGGACATCGATGGGTTGTTCAGGTGTTGGCCACGGTGTCGGCGCGCGGAACCCATCTGGATACGGCACACCGATCCCGGGTGCAATCTCCTGGTATCCGTTCGGGTACAGCACCCCAGATTCGGGGTCGATGACCCGCACATCCCCAAGATCCAACGGGTACTGCGCCGGTGGCGGAGGTGGCACCACGAACCCTGGATTATCCGGAGCCGGATACCACAAGTTCGGGCCCACCTGAATACTGTTGGCCGGCGCCAGCTCTCCGTCCGGAACATGCACGATCTTCGTCACATCGAGCCAGTACCGCGGATCTTTTCCGTGCGGAGGATCCTCACCGGATGAATCCGAGGGCGTGTCAGCCGGTGTCAACGGCACATCGCCGGTCCCGTAACTGAGCGAACGGACCTGGCCGGCGGACTCACTGGCCTGCTGCTGGGTCGAAGCCACCACCGATTGTGACTGCGCGACCTGGGCACGCAACGCCTGCAACACCTGCATCTGGGCGGCCGGCGTATCCGCTGCTGCTGCGACATCAGCAATCGAGCGTGTATGAGCCACAATCGCATCCATTCGGCGCGCACCGTCAGTAGTGATTTGAGCGGCCCGATCCAGCTGGGACTGCAAGGAGTTGTCGGTGCGCCCGGCCGTGCGCAACGCCTGATCCTGGCTGTGCACCACCTCTGCATGGCGATCAACCAGCCGGCCTGCCTGCCCGGACATCTCGGCACCCGCTGCGGTCACCGACTGGGCCGCAGCTTGCAGGTGTGCACCACCCACACCGGCGGCGTTGGCGCTGCCGAACAACGACCGTGCACGTTCAACCACCGCGACCACACGCGCTGCCTCTGCCTGAATCGACACACGTCCAGTATCAGTCATCATCGGGCAAGTTGGGCACAGCAACCGCTGGGCCAATATCGGTGCCGGAACAAACGTGCGGCCCCGTTACGCTGAGATCGGAAGAAATCAGGAGGTTGATTGGGGTGGGAGCCGATCCAGACCGCGGACCTGCCAGCACGCAGGCAGGGGCCGACGCTGCTGACGCTGCCAGCGAGCGCACATCTGCGCCCCCTTGCGAGGCTTCTGCGACACCTACCCACATCGCCGGGTACCAGGTTGACGAAGTGCTCGCCCTCGGCGGCACCAGTGCGGTGTACCTGGTACACAATCCCACCCTGCCCCGGCGAGAAGCCCTCAAGCTACTCACCCCGCACCCCCAGCGCTACGCGCAGATGCGCGCTCAGTTCCTGCACGAAGTCAACATCACCGCCGGGCTGGAGCACCCCAACATCGTGCGCATCTTCAACCGCGGCGAAACCGACGATGGCCAGCTCTGGTTGACCATGGAATACGTCGAAGGAACCGACGCCGAAGAGGCCCTCACCTCCGGCAGGATGCACCCCCAACGCGCCCTGCACGTCATCACCGAGGTGGCCAAGGCGCTGGACTACGCCCACGCCCACAACGTGATCCACCACGATGTCAAACCTTCCAACGTTTTACTTGGAAAGGCACCGTCCGGGCAGCCCGAGCGCGTCGTGCTCAGCGACTTCGGCGCCGCCCTGGCCACCCAACACGGCCCCGCAGCTCCGAGTGAACCCCTCGCTGCGACACTGGCCTATGCCGCTCCCGAAGTCATCACCGGCCACCCCCTCGACGGCCGCGCCGATATCTACTCATTGGGCTGCACCCTGTTTCGCCTCCTGTCAGGAACACACCCCTACGACACCGACGGTGGTCCCCCGGCCGCCGCGCAAGGCCATCTCTGGACACCGCCGCCCCGGCTGTCAGACCGGCTCTCCTGGGCCAGCCCTCAACTCGACGACGTCATAGCCACCGCGCTGGCCAAACAGCCAGACCAACGGTGGCTCAGCGCGGGTGCGTTCGCTGCAGCCGTAGCCGACGCGATCACCGCGCCACCGCGGCCAGCAACCCAGCCTGTGCTCCCACAGCCGGCCGGGTCCGCTGGCGAACAATCCGATAGCGGTGCAGCACAATTCATCGGTCTTCTCCCTCACACCCAACCGGTCAACCCGCACAAGCGAACCCTGCTCATCGTCGTCGCCGCCGCCGCCGTGGTCGCCGCCGCCACCGCCGCGTTGACCCTCACTTCACAACCGGACCCAGCCCCTCAGACCTCCGCCGCGGCACCTACCTCAGTCACCCACCCCGACAGTCGCAACGCTCGCCGGCTCACAGAACTACTGCCGGCCGGCTACCCCGATCACGCGTGCACACCATCAGATACATCGACAGAGGACCGCACGGTCCTCACCTGCGATCAAAACACCGACCCCGGCGGCCCGCAGGCCGCGACCTACACACTGTTCAGCACCCCTGACGCACTGCCCGCCGCGCTCCAGCAGGTGATCGACAAGACCACCGTGGTCACCTGTCCGGGCCGCATCCAATCGCCAGGTCCCTGGCGCCGAAACGACGCGCCGAGCATCACGCGCGGCACCGTAGTGTGCGGCCTGCGCAACGGCGATGCGCGCATCATCTGGACAGACACGTCCGAAAACCTGCTGGCCGACGTCCACACCGGCGCGCAGTCCAGCCCTAGCCTCGACGCTCTGTACGCATGGTGGGGAACCCACTCCTAAATGAGGGCGACGCTGGTGGCCTAACCGGTGGACGCCGAAATTGCGTCCGCCTGGCCCATCAGCAACGACACAAAGTCATCGGTCGACCACGTGGACAACGCCGCCGGCAACTGTTCTGCCAGCACCCGCAGGCGGGTAGCTGCTGCATCCAGCTCCGCCTTGCGGACATCGGCGCTGACCGGAACTGGCGTGCGATAGGTCAGCACGGCCTTGAGATTGTCGAACCGCAACACGTCCTGGCCGGAGTTACCGCCGGCCGG
>JBPPMV010000580.1:0-5596 GCA_051306235.1 Mycobacterium sp.
ATCGAAGTCGGCCAGGGTGTCGGCCAGGCGCGGGTCGCGGTAGCTGTAGAAGCGAAACGCCGCGCTGTCGGCGTCGAAGCCGGCGCCGCCGCCGTAGGCGCCACCCTTTTCGCGGATCGCGGTGTGCAGAAAGCCATTGCGCAGATAGCCGCCCAGCACCGTCAGGGCCGGCGCGTCCGGGTGGCTCCAGGCCACGGCAGGATAGGCGCGGGCGCAGAAGTTGACCTGCGTGTTGGTGGTCCAGGCCTGGGCCACGCGGCCGCTGACCGGCGCCAGGGCGAGTGTCTGATCCGACCCGCTGGGCCGGGCGCCGGTGTCTTGCCACACCTGGGCCAGGCGCAGGGCGATGTCGGGGTGTTGTTCGTCCTCGGCCACGATGACGAACTGCACGGGTGCGGCGGCGATGCGCGCGCGCAGCTCGCCCAATCGGTCGCCCAGCGCCTTGAGCGCGGCCGGATCGTTCAGGCTGTCGTCGAGCGCCTTGATGGCCTTGATACCGGCCAGGCCCGACCACTGGTGGGCGAGGCGCGCCACCGGACTCATGCCGGCGCTGGCGGCGGCCATCGCCAGCGCGTGGCCGTTGCCGGTGACCGAGTTCTCGTCGCTCATGCGCGCCTGCGCGATCAGCTCGCGCAGGCGCGCGAGTTCGTCGAAGCGCGCCGTGTGCAGCGTCTCGTGCAGCAGCTTCGACAGCGCGCCGTGGTTGCGCACCAGTGCCTTGCCGGACACCACGAACAGCCCGCGGCTGGTCTGGCTGTCCGCCGCCAGCGCGCCGACGCTGGCGCTGGCGCTGATGCCGCCGGTCAGCGCCGCCTGCAGGGCCTGCGTTTGCGTGTAGTCGCGGCCACCGGTGCCGACTTCGCTGAGCGTCTCGGCCAGCAGCGGCAGCAACTCGAGGGCCCCGTCGTCCAGCGGCGGCAGGTCGATGACGACCTGCTGGTAGACCAGGCCGTTGGTCGGTTGGTCGTACCAGGTGGCCGGCAGGCCGACCACCGGTTCGTGTACGGCAGGCGGAATCTTCAGCGCCGGGGCGACGTCCTTGCGGGTCACGCGCGGCAGGATGTCGGGGTCGTCCTGCTGTGCCTGACGGGCTTCGAGCGCCTTCGCCTGGGCCACGATGCGCGCGCGCTGGGTGGCATCCAGGTCCGCCCGAAGCGCCGCCAGCCGGGCCTTCTCCGCGGCCAGCTCGCGCTCGGCCTGGGCGGCGTCGGGCGTCATCGTCAGGCGCACGCGGTGCGGGTTGTCCAGCAGCCAGCGGCGCACCTCGTTCTGGACGAAGCCGGGCTCGGCGGCGGCGGCGCGCAGGCGCTCCAATGCCGCGTCGATGGCCAGCGCCTGCACCGGATCGCCATGGTGTACGGCCTGCGGCAGGGCGTTCATGATCAGTTGCAGGCCGTAGGGGTAGCGGTCGCCGCCAATCTCGCGTCGGCCAAGCTCGATCTGATGCAGCATGGCCTCGACCTGCTCGGCCGGCACGCCTTTTTCCGCCACCTGCGCCAGCACGTCGAGCACCAGCTTTTCCAGCGCGGCGGCGTGTTCGGGCTCGGAGCCCTCGACGCCGGCCGCGAACAGCAGTTCGCGCGCCGAATCGTCCAGGCCGCACAGCGGCGAGGGCGCGCTGCCCAGCTCGGTGGTTTCGAGCGCATTCATCAACGGCGAGGACGAGTTGTCCAGCAGCAACCGCGACAGCAGGTTCAGGCGCAGCACCTGGTCCAGGTCGGTCATGTCGCCCAGCAGCCAGCCGAGCACGATGTGCGTCTTGCGCGCGGTGTCGCCATCCTCGGCGGCGTAGGTTTCCTGCACCACGCGCGGGGCCGGGTAGCGCTGTTCCGGCGGCACGCGAAGGTCTATGTCCAGGCGCTCGAAGTGCCTCAGCACGCGGTCTTCCATGATCGACTGGTGCTCGGCGGCCGGGATGTCGCCGTAGGTGAAGAAGGTCGCGTTGCTGGGGTGGTAGTGCCGGGCGTGGAACGCCTTTAGCTGGTCGTAGCTCAGGTCCGGGATGTGCTGCGGGTCGCCGCCCGAGTTGTGGTGGTAGGTGGTGGTCGGGTAGACCTCGCGCGCCAGCGCCTGCCACAGTGCCGACACCGGTGCGCTCATGGCGCCCTTCATCTCGTTGAACACCACGCCCTTGAAGGTGAGTTCGGAGTCGGGGTTGTCGGCCTCGGCGAATTCGAGGCGGTGACCTTCCTGGGCAAAGTCGAGCGGATCGAGCGTCGGGAAGAACGCCGCGTCCAGGTACACGTCCAGCAGGTTGAAGAAGTCCTTGCGGTTCTGACTGGCGAACGGGTAGGCGGTCCAGTCGCTGGCCGTCATGGCGTTCATGAAGGTGTTCAGCGAGCGGCGCAGCATCAGGAAGAATGGATCGCGCACCGGATAGTGACGGCTGCCGCACAGGGCCGTGTGCTCCAGGATGTGGGCGACACCGGTCGAGTCCTGCGGCACGGTCAGGAAGGCCACCAGGAAGGCGTTGTTGTCGTCGGCCGCGGCCAGGTGGATGTGCCGGGCGCCGGTGACGCGGTGGCGGTGCTCCTCGACCGAGAGGCTCAGCGCCGACACGCGCTCGCTGCGCACCAATTCGAAAGCGGGATGGGTCATGCCGTGGCCGTTGTATGGGGGATGCGAGTGATGGCCAGTTTAGCAGGGGCTTGGGTGGCGGCCGGGAGGACTCGCCAACGACGGTGATGAGCTGGCACGTGTGCCGGATATCGGCGGCAGGAGGGGCCCACGCAAGGACGCATGATCGACTGCCGGGCCGTTTTGGTGCCCCCACCGAGAATCGAACTCGGGTCTGACGCTTACAAGGCGTCTGCTAGACCTTCCAGCTATAGGGGCGTGTGCGTCGGCGCATCGTATCCCCAGGTCTTCCGGGGCGCGGGCCCGCGGCTTCATTCGGGGTGCCGCAGCGGCTTGGCATTTTACACCGCGCCGTTTGGTCGACGAGGCTGGCGTCCGGCAACAAAAAAAGGGCCGGGGAGGGTGCCCCCCCGGCCCTTTTGGCACACCGAATGGCTTTAGAGGTTGTAGCCGCGTTCGTCGTGCAGGGCCAGATCGAGGCCTTCGTTCTCCTGCTCGGGTGTGGCGCGCAGGCCGATCACCAGGTCGATCACCTTCAGGATGATGAAGGTGGCGATGCCGCTGAAGCCGACCGTCACGAGCACGCCCTTGAGCTGAATCCACAGCTGGGCGGCCATGTCGAATTCGGTCTTGACGCCGCCCAGACTGGACGCCGCGAACACGCCGGTCAGCAGCGCGCCGATGATGCCGCCGATGCCATGCACGCCGAATACGTCGAGCGAGTCGTCGTAGCCGAAGGCACGCTTCATCTTGGTGGCGCCCAGGAAGCACAGCACACCGGCCACGGCGCCGATCACCAGCGCGCCCATCGGGCCGACGAAGCCGGAAGCCGGCGTGATGGCAACCAGACCGGCGACCGCGCCCGAGGCGATGCCCAGCACGCTCGGTTTGCCGTGGCTGATCCACTCGATGAACATCCAGCCGAGCGCCGCCGCTGCCGTGGCGATCTGCGTCACCGCCATGGCCATGCCGGCCGTTCCGTTGGCGGCCACCGCGCTGCCGGCATTGAAGCCGAACCAGCCCACCCACAGCATGGAGGCGCCGATCAGCGTGTAGCCCAGGTTATGCGGCGGCATGGCGGTGGTCGGGAAGCCCTTGCGGGGGCCCAGCACCAGGCAGGCCACCAGACCGGCGATGCCGGCATTGATGTGCACCACGGTACCGCCGGCGAAGTCCAGCACGCCCCAGTCCCACATCAGGCCGCCGTTGCCGCTCCACACCATGTGCGCGGTGGGCGTATACACGATGGTGAACCACAGCGCCATGAACCACATCATGGCCGAGAACTTCATGCGCTCGGCAAAGGCGCCGACGATCAGCGCCGGCGTGATGATGGCAAAGGTCATCTGAAAGCACATGAACACCGATTCCGGGATGGTCATGGTCAGGCTGTCGACGGTCAGGCCGCTCAGGAAGGCCTTGCTCAGCCCACCGACGAAGCTGTTCAGGTTGACCACCCCCTGCTCCATGCCGCTGGTGTCAAATGCCATGCTGTAGCCGTAAATCGTCCACAGCACCGTGATCAGCGCGGTGATGGCAAAACACTGCATCAACACCGACAGCACGTTCTTGCTGCGCACCATGCCGGCGTAAAACAGAGCCAGGCCCGGGATGGTCATGAACAGCACCAGGGCGGTCGAGGTCAGCATCCAGGCGGTGTCGCCAGAATTCAAGACCGGGGCTGCCGCATCTTCTGCCAATGCCAGGCCGGGCAGGCACAGCCCAATCGTTGCCAGTGCGGCAAGCCCGCGTCGCATCAGGGTTTTCATCGATAAACTCCCTCGGTTAAAGATTCGTCGGCCACGAACCGGCGCGTCGGCGCTACAGCGCGTCGGCACCGGTCTCGCCGGTACGAATACGGATGACCTGCCCCAGGTCATAGACGAAAATCTTGCCGTCACCGATCTTGCCGGTGTTGGCAGAGTTGGTGATTGCCTCGATGACACGGTCGACGTCCGTCTCGTCCACCGCGACCTCGATCTTTACCTTGGGCAGGAAATCCACGACATATTCGGCGCCGCGATAAAGTTCGGTATGCCCTTTCTGGCGGCCGAACCCTTTCACCTCGGTCACCGTGATGCCTTGCACCCCGACTCCCGACAACGCCTCGCGCACATCGTCAAGCTTGAACGGCTTGATCACCGCACAGACCATCTTCATTGCAGTACTCCTCGGGCAAGACGGAACCGCAGGCAGGCCACCGGGCAGCCTGCCCCCGGCACCGCGATATCAAGCGCAACACCAGCCCCCATTCAGGGAGGCGCGACGGTGCGGACTGAACCGGTATGTACCAGTAGGGCGTCTTAAGCACGGCCTGTGCCAAAGTGACGGTGGAGCATTGGGGTATAGTCCGAAGCGCCGCGAGAATATGGTTCGTACGACATCCAGGCGATTGTTTGCACCATGTAAGTGCATTTGAATTGGATGGCCGACCTTAAACAGGGCGACTAGCGCAGCTAGCGGAGCCTCCTCATCCGGAGTGATTGTGATGACCGATCCCGTGCCACCTTCGCCGCTGCACTGGCTGCACGGCATCGCCAGCGAACTGGAGGGCCTTCGCACTGTGACGGTGCAGCGCCTGAGTCAGCGACTGGGTTTGCCGAGTCGGGAGGAATTCGAGGTGCAGCGCGCCCTGCTGGAGGACGCCCGCGAGCGCCTGGCCCGGGTGCAGGCACAGGTCGAGGCTCTCGCCACTCGGCTCGACGGTACCTCTTGACTGTCTGCGGGCGCCCATGTCGCTGGCGACCCTGCGCAGCCGTGCCCAATTCGGCATCGACGCGCCACCCGTCACTATAGAAGCGCATCTGACCGGCGGCCTGCCAGCGCTGGCCATCGTCGGTCTGCCGGAAACCGCCGTGCGCGAGGCCAGGGACCGCGTGCGCAGCGCCCTGCTGAACAGCGGCTTCGAATTCCCGGCCCGGCGCGTCACCATCAACCTCGCCCCGGCCGACCTGCCCAAGGAAGGCGGACGTTTCGATCTGGGCATCGCGCTGGCCATCCTGGCCGCCTCCGGCCAATT
>JBPPMV010000581.1:0-5910 GCA_051306235.1 Mycobacterium sp.
GTCCCGCGCCGTGGACCACGAGGTCGGCCTCGATCGTCTCCCGCGTGCCGGCGTGCTCGACGGTGACCCGGTAGCCGCCCTCGGAAGGCTGCACGTCCGCGATGGTGGTGGTGCGGCGCAGGTCGATGCCGACCTACTGGCCGCGGTCGACGAGAAGCTCGACGAGGTCGGGGTCGAAGCCCTTCAACGGGCGCTCGCCACGGTCGACGATGACCGGCGAGCTGCCTACCCGGGCGGCGATGTGGGCGAACTCGAAGGAGATGAAACCGCCCCCGACGAACAAGATCCGCGACGGCAGTTCTCCAAGGTCCAGGAAGTCGGTGCTGTCGATGAGGTGCTCGTGGCCCGGGAAGTCCAGGGGGCGGGGGCGGGCGCCGGTGGCGACCAGGAAGCGGTCGGCGTCGTAGGCGGTGTCCTCGATCTCCAGTTGGCGTGGGCCGGTGAATCTGGCGCGGCCGTGCAGGGTGGTGACGCCATGGCTGCTCAGGCCGTCTTCCATGTTCTGGGGCACGGGGTCGGTGAAGCCGTGCTTGTGCTTCATCAGGTCGGCCCAGTTGATGGAAAGATCCGCGTCGTCGATGCCCTTGCCGCGCATCAGCCGTGCGCTGTCGATGACCTCGGCCCCGCGGCGCAGGATCTTCTTCGGATCGCACCCCCGCAGCGCGCACGTGCCTCCGTAGGGCAGGGAGTCCACGATGGCCACCTTCCATCCCTGCGCTGCGCACTTGTTGGCGGCGGCGACACCGGCCATGCCGGCGCCGATGACGATCAGGTCGAACTGTTCATTCATCTGCATCTCTCCAGAGTGGAATAGTTGTAAGAGGCGGTGGGTGGGGCGTCCAGGCAAATGTTTGGCGATCCGTTGGCGACGAGCAGCAGCCAGCTACCCTTCAGGTACGTGCTGACGAGCTCGATCTGCCCGCCGCGCGCGCGGGCGGCAAGTCGGGGCCGAAGCGCCGCGGTGCAGCATCCACGCTGCGGCGAAGAGCGCGGCAGCGCCGAGGAAGAACGGCCAGGACGCGGGCCCGTCCACGCTGGCCCCTGCGGCAGCCGTACCGGCGCCGGCCACGGCCAAGGGGGCGCCACAGCAGAGGCCGAGCATCGCCAACCCTGCTCCGATGAAGGCGGCCACAGCGCCGAGCCCTGCCGCGATGACCGCGAACAGCCGCAATGTGAGACGGCCGGCGGCTCCGGCAAGGTGGGGTGAGGTGGCTGTCGGCCTCACCGCGAACGGCCCTCGCGACGATCCTGGTCGCGCGCGGGTGTCTGCGGTCTTGTGAGCGCGGGGGCGCAGCAGCCCTCGGGATCGGTCACCATCGGATCCGCGGCCTCCCCCGGGTCGGTGATGCGGCGGGTTCGGTGGTGGTGAATGACCACCGCGAGCGCGAGCAGGACGGCTCCCGTCGCGGACAGGGCGATGAGCGTGCCGTGGGCTTGCACCCAGGTGGCGGCGGTGGCGGCGACGCTGGTCAGGCCGGTGCCGCTGGTCGCGCGGTCACCCGTCACTGCGGTCGGGTACCAATACCAGATGAGGTAGGTGCCGGTGACCGCGAGGACGATCGCGGTGAGTGTGGGGCCGTACCGGGCCAGGGAGGCCGTGCGCCGGGTGAGGGCGGTGCCGGCGATGGCGGTGGCGATGGCGAGGAGCAGCAGGACGGTGGCTGCCCCGGCGGCATAGACGGCGAAGACCACGATCAGGCCGGTGTAGGTGGCGGTGGCCTGGGCCTGAGCGATGACCGCGAGGAGCACCCCGAAGGTGCACGATAGCGAGGCCCCGGCGAACCCGACGCCGTAGGCGACCGATTGGCCCACCCCGTGGCCTCGCGCTGCGGGCTTCGCGCCGATGCCGGGCAGACGGAGGCCCAGTGAGCGACCGGTGAGCATCGCCCCCGCGAACAGCAGCAGCACCACTCCTGTGGCCAGCCCGAGCCAGGGCGCCGCTTTGATGACCGCGTGGGCTCCGGCGCTCACGATGAGTCCGACGGCCACCAGGGTGCCGGCGAACCCGATGGTCAGCGCGACTCCGGACGGCAGGGCCCGGGCTAGGCGGCCCGCCAGGGCGGTGTGGTGGGTGGTGTCTCCCAGGGAGAGGGTGATCCAGGCGGGCAGGAGCGCGAACCCGCAGGGGTTGACGGGGGCCACCATGCCGGCGGCGAAGGCAAGCGCAAGCAGCCCGCCCATCAGCCCGTCACCTTGTCCAGCTCGGCACGGATCTTCTCGGCGTTGGGCTCCACGCCCCGGAAGACCACCTTGCCGTCGGGGTCGACGATTACCACGGTGCTCAACTGGGTGACCCCGTAGCGGGCGGTCAACGTGCCGTCGGGGTCACTGGCGTAGGCCAGGGCGGTGGCGTCGTAGTCCTTGAGGAATCCTTCGATGTCCTTGGACGTCTCGTAGGCGGCCACGTCGATGACCCCGAAGTCCGCCGCCTTGGGATCCTGGGCCCGCGCCTGGGCCAGGGCGTTGGCGGTGGGTCCGCAGCCGCCGCACTCGACGGAGAAGAACAGCAGCACGCTCGGACGCTCACCGGGCAGCGTGATGGAGCTGCCGGCGATGGTGCGGGCGGTGAAACCTGCCGTGGAGGCGCCTCCGTCACCTGCCGGGGAGGGGTTGTCCTTGGTCAGGCCTCCGCAGGCGGTCAACAAGACGGCGAGCACGCTGATCATGCCCAGCGCAGTGAATCGGCGCCGAAATGGGCGGGCGCGGCGAGCAGTACCGGTGCGATCGGGAGTGTCAGTGGGGTGCACTGGTCAGCGGCCCTCTCCTCGGGCGCGGCCCGGCGTGGATTCGTTGCGGGACGGGTCGGGTGCGCAGCAGTCGTCGTTATCGCGCTTGTGCCGTCGTGGGACGGCCAGCACCGCAACGACGACGAGCAGGACGCCTGCCGCAATCACCCACGGGCTGCGAATGAACCCGCCAATCCCAGCGAGTGCTCCGCCGGCGATGAGGAGGGGAAGGGCGCAGCAAGCGACCATGAGCAGCCCGGCTCCGGCGGCCATGAGCAGGCCACCGCCACCTGGTTGGTTGTCGCGGTTTGATGTCATGGGTGTTCCTCTCTCGTTCTCTCGTCGGCCCTCTCGTCGGCCTTGTGTCAGCAGCAGTGGGGGTCCTCGGACCCGGTCGGGTCGGCCTGGAGGCGGCCAAGCAGGCTGGCGGTGAGGGCGGCGCCGAGTTGGAAGGCGTCGGCCACGGTGACCACTTCGGCTTCGGGGTGCCCGGCGAGCCAGCCCGCCGCGTCCTGGGGGGAGGTGAAGTAGTGCACCTGGTCGCAGAACGAGGAGCGGATCGAGGTGATCTCGTCGGGGTTGACCAGGGACACCACAGCCGTGGAAGGCTCGACGCTGGTGACACCGCCGGCGGGGTCAACGGCCACCCGGATCGCGCCACCGCCGACCGGCGAGACCGACTCGATGCGGGCGGCGCGTTCGAGCAGGGCGGGGAACATCAGGGTGTCGAGGGCACACCAGGTGTAGAGCTCCTCGCCGGCCACGGTGAACCGGTGCGCGGTGGGGCGCAGGGTGAGGCCTTGGCCGATGATCCGGCCCTGGTCGTCGTACTCGGTGTCCGGCACGGCGGCCAGACCACGGCGCACGTCGTCGACGGTGCGGCCGGATGCGGCGGCGAGTTGCTCGAGGGTGACGGGGTCGCCGTCCACGAGCAGCCGCAACAGCGGGACGAGCAGGCCTGCGTCCAGGCCGGTCTCCTCGGGTCGGGTGAGTCGGTCGGTCAGGTCGGTGCTGAGGTTCGACACGTGCGTTGGCTCCGTTCTTGTCGGGGTGAGAGTGCCCTCGGGTGCGGGGGTCAGGCGCAGCAGGACAGCTTCGAGACGTCGGCGCCGAAGGCCTTGGCGGCGATCCGGATGCCCTCGGTCATGGTCAGGTAGGGCGCCCACGCCTCGGCGACCTCGGTGAGGGTCTTGCCCAGGACGTGGACGCCGGCGGCGGCGAGCTCGCCTGCGTCCTTGGCGACCGCGGTCAGACCGAGGATCTCGCCGGTCTCGGCGTTGGCGACCAGCTTGATGAACCCGCGGGTGTCGCGGTTGACCAGCGCCCGCGGTACGTAGTCCAGCGGTAATACCCGGCAGTCGCAGCGGATCCCGGCCTCGAGGACCTGGGCCTCGGTCATCCCGACTGCCCCGATCGCGGGGCTGGTGAACGTCACCCTCGGCAGCCGGCTGTAGTCGACGGACCGGTCGGCGGCGCCGAATGCGTTCTCGGCGACCATCGTGCCGTGGTGGGCAGCGACGTAGACGAACTCGGGGTGTCCGGTCACATCGCCGGCGGCCCAGATCCGCGGGTTGGAGGACTGCAGTTGGTCGGTGACAACGATGTGGCCGGCCTCGCCGGTCTTCACCTCCACCGCGTCGAGGTTGAGGCCGTCGGTGACCGGACGCCGTCCGAGCGCGACCAGGACCTGGTCGGCGCGGAACTCCTGCACGCCCCCGGACACCTCGGCGGTCACGACGACCTGCCCCGTAGCCCCGTCGCGGGTGACCCGGCTCAGGACGGCGCGGCGGACCACCCGGATGCCCTCGTCAGCGAAGACCTCTTGCAGCGCCTTGGAGACCTCCGGCTCCTCCTTCGAGGCCAGCCGCGATCGCACCAACATGGTCACCTTGGAGCCCAGCCGGGCGAACAGTTGGGCCTGCTCCAGGGCCACGTAGCCGCCGCCGAGCACCAGGAGCGACTCCGGAACCTCGGTCAGCTCCATCGCCGTGGTCGAGGTCAGGTAGCCGACCTCCGCCAGGCCGGCGGTCGGCGGGGCCCAGGCCTGGGCGCCGGTGGCCACCAGGTAGTTCTCGGCCTCGATCACCTCGACTCTGCCCTCGGCTGCGGTGACCTGGAGGGCCGGTGCGTCCGGGGTGCCGGTGAAGCTCGCCTCACCTTGGCGGACCTGCCAGCCGTAGGCGTCAGCCACGTCGACGTACTTCTCGCTCCGCAGGGCCTCGACCAGACCTTCCTTGCCGCCGATCAGGCCCGGCATGTCGACCGCGGAGGCGGTGGTGGCGATGCCGGGGAACCGGGTGCTCGCGTCAGCGGCCACATGGCGGGCCTCGGCCGCGGCGATCAGCGCCTTGGACGGCACACAGCCGGTGTTCACGCAGGTGCCGCCGAACGTGCCACGCTCGACCATCACCACCGACTTGCCGAGCGTGGTCGCGCGGATGGCGGCGGCGAACGCCGCCCCACCCGACCCGATCACCGCCAGGTCATACCTCGAACCCATGCCAGTACCTCCCCGGTCCGTTGAGAAACTCCCTTGATGCGGCGATACTGGACCTTCCAGTACAGGGGAAGGTCAAGGGAGACCTGCGACACAGGAGGCGCGATGCGGATCGGGGAGATCGCCGACACGGCCGGCACCACCACCAAAACGCTGCGGTTCTACGAAGACCAAGGGCTGCTCCCGCCGACCGAGCGCACCCCGGCCGGCTACCGCGACTACACGCCCGAGACCGTCGCCCGGATAGATTTCATCCACCGCGGCCAGGCGGCCGGACTCACGCTCGCCCAGATCCGACAGATCCTCGACATCCGCGATCGAGGACAAGCACCCTGCGACCACGTCCGCGACCTGCTCGACGCACGTCTGACGGAAATCGAGCAACAACTCGCCGGGCTCGCCGCGCTGCGCGACACCATCGCCGAGCTACGCGACCAAGCGGCCCGGCCCGAACCCGAGTCCTGCAACCCCGACCAGGTCTGCCGCTACCTGTAGGCCGGCGGCTGTCAGGTCGCTAGTTGCACAACACAAGAGCGCCAGCCGATGCGCACGCTTTCCGGATGGGGCATGGTCCCGCGAAGCGTCCGGTACGGAATCGTCAATATGCAGCGTGACCGGTGCGGCACGCCGACACTTTCGGAGCGCGAGCTTGAGACGGTCCGCGTCGACCGTGGCCGGCCACCGATC
>JBPPMV010000582.1:0-13460 GCA_051306235.1 Mycobacterium sp.
GAGAGGATGGCCACCCGGTCGCCGGCCTGCACGCCCTGGGCGATCAGACCCAAAGCAGCCGAACGGATCTGCGCGGCGGCCTGGGCGCAGGTGACATCGGTCCAGGATCCGTCGACCAGGCGCTGGAAGATCACATGGTCGGGGTCCTCGCGTTCATGCGAATAGACCGAGCTGACGACGGTGTCGTATTCGGCGATCTCAAACGACGCCGGAACGGTGAACTCACGCACGATCTTGGCCCCTCGGGTCCTGGTGACGGATTTTCTGGCGACAGCCTAGTCGGCCGCCCAGTCAGCTAGGTCACAGCGCTCGCAACGCATGTGTGAAGCTATTGGGCCATGAACAGCGTGCAGATCGCCGATGAGACCTTTGTGTGCGCCGACCCGGCCGACATCGGGCGGGCGGTCGCCGATCCGGCCGGCTGGCGGCGCTGGTGGCCGGATCTGCGCCTGACGGTGGTCGAGGACCGTGGACCGGCGGGCCACCGATGGACGGTTGCCGGGGCACTGACCGGCACCATGGAGGTCTGGCTGGAGACGATGATGGACGGCGCCGTCCTGCACTACTTCCTGCACGCCGAACCGACCGGCGCGAAGGCGGGGCCGGATCTGGCCACGCTCAATCACAGTCGTCGGGTGGCGGGCAAGAAGATGGCCTTCGAGATCAAGACGCGGCTGGAGGCCCAGCGCCCGGTGGGGGTGTCACGGCTGGCATGAAGCGAGCCGAGTACGGGTACATTTCTGGGCGTGGCGGAGAAGACGGCGCAGACGATTTACATCGAGGCCAGCCCCTCGACGGTGATGGACGTGATCGCCGACATCGGCTCCTACCCGGAATGGGTGGCCGAGTACACCGAGGCAGAGGTGCTCGAGCGGGACGGGGCGGGTAACCCTGGGAAGGCCCGGTTGGTGCTGGATGCGGCCGTGCTCAAGGACACCATGGTGCTCGCCTACGAATGGCCCGCCGACCGCAAGTCCGTCACCTGGACGCTGGTCTCCAGTTCCCTGCTCAAGGCACTACAAGGGGCATATCGGTTGTCTCCCAAGGGGCCCGGGACCGATGTCACCTACGAACTCTCCGTCGACCTGGTCATTCCGATGATCGGTCTGCTCAAGCGCAAGGCCGAACGACGCCTCACCGACACCGCCCTGAAGGACCTCAAGAAGCGAGTCGAGGTGGGAGTGATCTGAATGCGGAGCAATCACCCGCGCCCGCCCGGATCAGTCTGTTCGTCGGCAAGGGTGGGGTAGGCAAGTCCACGTTGGCCACCGCCACCGCTGTGCGTGATGCGCGCAGCGGACTGCGGGTGCTCGTGGTCTCCACCGATCAGGCGCATTCCACCGGCGACGTGCTCGGCACGCCGGTCGTGCCGACCGGCCGGCGGGAACCGACCCGGGTGTTCGCCGATCTGGACACCGGATCGGGCGACGGTGGTGGCGGTTCCCTCGACGCACTGGCCCTGGACACCTTGGCGCTGCTGGAGAACCGCTGGCGGGAGATCGCCGGCGTCCTGGTGCAGAAGTTCCCCGACTCGGATCTGGGAACCGTTGCTCCCGAGGAGCTTTCGGCCCTGCCCGGGGTGCAGGAGGTGCTCGGGCTGTACGAGGTGGGGGAGCTTGCCGACTGTGGTGACTGGGATCATGTGGTGGTGGACTGCGCCTCGACCGCGGACGCCCTGCGGATGCTCACGCTGCCTGCGACGTTCGGAATGTATCTGGAGCGGACATGGCCGCGGCACCGCCGTCTGGCGCAGCCGCCCGCGGACCTGGCGTCCGCGGCGGCGGTGAGCCTGCTGGAGCGGGTGGCCGACGGTACCGACACGCTCTCGACGCTGCTGGCCGACGCCACACGCGTCAGCGCCCATCTGGTGCTCACGGCCGAGCGCGTGGTGGCCGCCGAGGCCGCCCGCACTCTCGGTTCGCTGGCGCTGATGGGTGTCCGGGTCGCCGAGCTGCTGGTCAATCAGATTCTGGTGCAGGATGATTCCTTCGAGTACCGCAACCTTCCGGCCCACCCCGCCTTCGACTGGTATTCCGAGCGGATCGCCGAGCAGCAGGCGGTGCTCGACGAGCTCGACTCGGCGATCGGTGACATCAAGCTGGTCCTGGTGCCACATCTGGCAGGCGAGCCGATCGGCCCCAAGGCGCTGGGCGAACTGCTCGACGCGGCCCGGCTGCGGGACGGAACCCCGCCACCTGGACCGCTGCGACCGGTGGTGGATCTGGAATCCGGAACCGGCCTCGATGCGGTGTACCGCATGCGACTAGAATTGCCGCAGGTCGACCCGGGTGCACTGACACTCGGCCGGGTCGACGATGACCTCATCATCGGCTCCGGCGGCATGCGGCGACGGGTCCGGCTGGCATCGGTACTCCGACGGTGCATCGTGATCGACGCACAGTTCCGGGGTGGGGACTTGACGGTACGTTTCAGACCGAATCCGGAGGTGTGGCCCACATGACCGGCCCACACTCGGATATCCCGCCGGAACTGCGACAGCTGGCCCAGGCCCTGCTGGACAAACTCGATCCGGCGGTGCGGATGGCTGCCGCGCGCGCCTCCGCAGAGGGATCCGCACCCGGTGCGTGCCAGCAGGTGTGGTGCCCGGTGTGTGCGCTGGCCGCGCTCATCAACGGTGAGCAGCATCCCCTGTTGTCGGTGATCGCTGAGCACAGCGTGGCGCTGCTGACGGTGATCCGGGCGATGCTCGGCGAGCAGGAGTCACCCCAGCCCCCGCCACCTGCGCCTGCCGACGGTGATCAGCCACCGGGCGGGTTCAGCCGATATGAGCAGATCCCGGTGACGGTGGAGGACTAGCTGCGCCGAACCCGCTGGTGTGGTCGCACTCACTCCGGCTGGGTAGAGTTGACCTCGTCGGGCCCGATCGCGGTGCCAGGCGCCGCTGCAGGAGGGTCCATGTTTTTCTGGTTCTACAAGTACATCTTGATGGGCCCGTTGCTGTCCCTGCTGGGTCGGCCGAAAGTGCAAGGCCTGGAATATGTTCCGGACTCCGGTGCGGTGATCCTGGCCAGTAATCACCTGGCCGTCGCGGACAGCTTCTACCTGCCCCTGGTGCTGAAGCGTCGCATCACCTTCCTGGCAAAGGCCGAGTACTTCACCGGCACCGGCCTCAAGGGCAAGCTGACCAAGTTCTTCTACACCTCGACCAACCAGGTGCCGATCGACCGGACCGATGCGGACTCGGCGCACGCTGCGCTGACGACAGCACAGCGAATCCTCGGTCAGGGCAAGCTGCTCGGCATGTACCCGGAGGGCACCCGCTCACCGGACGGTCGGTTGTACAAGGGCAAGACCGGGCTGGCCAGGGTCGCCCTGGAGAGCGGTATCCCGGTGATTCCGGTCGCGATGATCGGAACCGACGTCGTCAACCCTCCGGGCAGCAAGATGTGGCACTTCGGCCGCGTCGAGGTCCGGTTCGGCAAGCCGATGGATTTCCGCCGGTTCGAGGGGCTGGCCGGTAACAGGTTCATCGAGCGGGCGGTCATCGACGAGGTGATGTACGAGCTGATGCAGCTGTCCGGTCAGGAGTACGTCGACCTGTACGCCGCCGATCTCAAGGAGAAGGCCGCTGAGGTCGCCCCGGCCACCCAAGCGGCTGCATCCGACGAAGCGCCCGCAGAGATCCCGGCGGCCAAGGCAGGCTAGGCCGAGGCGGGCTGGGCGCAGGCAGACCTGAGCGGAAGCCGGCTACTTGGTCGCAGGCTGTGCATGGGCGGAATCGGTGCGCTCGACCGTGCGCGCGGTCGCGGGCAGTGCCCCCGCCGCGATGATGACCGCCAGCGCCCACCACAGATACGAACCGCCGGCCAGTCGGCGCCACAGCGATGCGGCGGTCTCCTGATGCTCGGGCATCAGCGTGATCGGTGACCAGATCGTGAGCGCGAGGCCCAGCACCCCGATCAGCGCGAGCGGCACGCTGCGCCGGCGCACACCCACCACCACGGTCACCAAAACCGTCGGCACCACCCACACCCAGTGATGCGACCACGACACCGGGGACACCACCAGGCCGAACATGGCCACGCAGATCAGCGCCAGTACGGCATTGTCACCGGCAGTGGTGTCACGAGCAGTGTTGTCACCAGGGATGTCCGATTCGGATCCGTCGCGCAGCAGCCGGAGTACCGCCCAGGCGGTCAGGCCCAGCACGGCGAAACACAGCGCCACCCACAGCACGAACCGGGCATCCTCACCGGCGCCCAGCCGGGCCAGCATGCCGGAGATGTTCTGGTTGGTGTTCAGCGTCGCCGACCCGATGCGGTCGGTGTCGCGCAGCGTCTCGGTCCAGTACACCCAGGAGTCACGCCAGGCCAGTGCGAAGCCGAGCACCGTGGCCGCCACCGCCGAGGCGGTGGTCACCAGCAGTGCGCGCACATCGCGGCGAAGCAGGAAGTACAGCAGGAACACCGCCGGGGTGAGCTTCACGGCGATGGCCAGGCCCAGCAGCAGGCCGCGCGGCCAGGGCGTGCGGCGCGGCACGCAGTCGGCGATCACCAGCGTCATCAGCACCACGTTGATCTGGCCGAACTCGAAGTTGGCCCGGATGGGTTCGACGAAGATGACGGCCGGCGCCACCAGCGCGGCGGCCAGCCAGCCGCGGCGCGCCCAGGCCGGTGTCCGCAGCGACGAGTGCTCCCACACCTGCAGCCGGGTCAGCACGATATGGGTCGAGACGATCAACAACACCAGGGTCGTCAGCGTGATCGCGGCGCTGGCGGCGGGCAGCGACAGCCAGGCGAACGGGGAGAACGCGGCGGCGGCCAGCGGTGGGTAGGTGAACGGCAGATCCAGACCGGCCTGGGTCTGGAAGACGGTGGCGTCGTTGTAGAGCTCGGTACCGTCCAGCCAGGCCCGTCCGCCCATCCGGTACACGTCGATATCGATGCGGTAGATGGCGTGGCCGAGCAGTCGCCAACCGGCCCAGCCCAGCATCGCCAGGGTCGCCAGCTGGAAGAGTCGCCAGAGTATGGTCGACCGCCCAGCAGCCCCCACGGCCGTCCACCGATTCCTCATTTCGTCGACCAGCCTATCGCTGGCCGGGGGCGCGGTGGACGGCACACGGCGGCCGATGGCGCAGAACTGTCGTTTATCGGCGTATCTTTTGCGACCGTGCATCTGAACGTCCAGCTGGACTTCATGACCGGGAACCGCCTGCCACTGCTGTGCTGTCTGATCGCGTTCATCCTGACGTTCTTCGTGACGCGTCTCATCGTGCGATACATCCGCAGCCATCCGAGCACCGACGCGCCGCGCAAGTGGTGGCAGCCGCGAAACATGTCGGTCGGCGGCGGGGTACATCTGCACCACGTGGTGATCGGTGTCGTCCTGGTCCTGGTGTCCGGGGTGACGATGGTGACGTTGGCCGTCAACGGGGGAGTTGCGGAGTTCACCGTCGCCGCAGTCTTTTTCGGGATCGGTGCGGCGCTGGTGCTCGACGAGTTCGCGCTCATCCTGCACCTGCAGGATGTGTACTGGGCCGAGGACGGCCGCACCTCGGTGGATGCGGTGTTCGTCGCCATCGCCGTCGCAGGGCTGCTCATCCTCGGCTTCAACCCGCTGTCCTTCTTCGATATCAACATCTGGCGGGCCGATGACACGGTGGCAGCCAGAACTCTGGTCATCGCGCTGGCGGTGCTGACGCTGGCGCTGGCGGTGGTGGTGCTGCTCAAGGGCAAGGTGTGGACCGGCCTGGTGGGCATGTTCATCACCCCGCTGCTGGTCGTCGGTGCCATCCGGTTGTCGCGGCCGCACGCGCCGTGGGCCCGCTGGCGCTACACATCGCGGCCGCACCGCATGCATAAGGCGCTGGAACGGGAACGCCGGTTGCGCAGGCCGGTGGTGCAGGCGAAGTTGTGGGTGCAGCACGTGGTCGCGGGTGAGCCGCATTTCCCCGACGATGCCAAGGTCAACGAGGAACTGGATCGCGAGATCCACGCCGCGCCAGCGCCCGCCGACAGCCAGGGAGCCGCCTGATATGCGCTTTTTCTATGACACCGAGTTCATCGACAACGGTCGCACCATCGAGCTCATCTCGATCGGGGTGGCCGCCGAGGATGGCCGCGAATACTACGCCGTGTCAAACGAATTCCCGCCGGAGCAGGCAGGCAAATGGGTCCGCACCCACGTGCTGCCGAAACTCCCGCCGCCGTCATCGCAACTGTGGCGCTCGCGCAGACAGATCCGCGAGGACCTCGAGGAGTTCTTCGGTATCGACGGTGACGAGGCCATCGAACTGTGGGCCTGGGTGGCGGCCTATGACCATGTGGTGCTGTGCCAGCTGTGGGGGCCGATGACCAGCCTGCCGCCGCAGATCCCGCGGTTCACCCGGGAGCTGCGGCAGTACTGGGAGGAGCGCGGCAGCCCGCGGATGCCCCCGCGCCCCCGCGACACCCACGACGCACTCGTCGACGCCAAGCACAATCTGCTGCGATTCCAGGTGATGTCCGAACTGGACAGCTACGGAGACTGGGCGGCCGGGCGGGGTTAGGACCGGCAAAATCCGGCGTCACCCGCGGTTACCATGGAGCGGTGAACTGGACCGTCGACGTGCCCATCGACCAGCTGCCCGCGCTCCCGCCGCTGCCCGAGGACCTGCGCAAGCGCCTCGACGCCGCGTTGGTCAAGCCCGCCCTGCAGCAGCCCAGCTGGGATCCGGATCAGGCCAAGGCCATGCGCACCGTGTTGGAGAGCGTTCCGCCGGTGACGGTCGCCTCGGAGGTCGAGAAGCTCAAGACCCAACTTGCCGCCGTCGCCCGCGGTGAGGCGTTCCTGCTGCAGGGCGGTGACTGCGCCGAGACGTTCGTGGACAACACCGAGCCGCACATCCGGGCCAATATCCGGACCCTGCTGCAGATGGCCGTGGTGCTGACCTACGGGTCGTCCATGCCGGTGGTGAAGGTGGCGCGGATCGCCGGCCAGTACGCCAAGCCGCGCTCCTCGGACATCGATGCGCTGGGCCTGACGTCCTACCGGGGCGATATGGTCAACGGTTTCGCCCCCGATGCCTCGGTCCGTGATCACGACCCGTCCCGTCTGGTACGGGCGTACGCGAATGCCAGCGCGGCGATGAACCTGGTTCGCGCCCTGACCTCCTCGGGCATGGCCTCGCTGCAGGCGGTGCACGACTGGAATCGCGAGTTCGTGCGCACCTCGCCCGCGGGGGCCCGGTACGAGGCGCTGGCCGGCGAGATCGACCGCGGTCTGCGCTTCATGCACGCCTGCGGGGTCAACGACCGCAACCTCGACACCGCCGAGATCTACGCCAGCCATGAGGCGCTGGTGCTCGACTACGAACGTGCGATGCTGCGGATGGACACCGGGGACCTCGCGGTGCCCGACGAAGCCTCCGAGCCCAAACTCTATGACCTGTCGGCGCATTACCTCTGGATCGGTGAGCGGACGCGACAGATCGACGGTGCGCATATCGCGCTGGCCGAGGTGATCTCGAACCCGATCGGCGTCAAGATCGGCCCGACCACCTCCCCGGAGCTGGCCGTCGAATACGTCGAGCGCCTGGACCCGCGCAACGAACCGGGTCGCCTGACGTTGATCAGCCGGATGGGCAACCACAAGGTCCGGGATGTGCTGCCCGCCATCATCGAGAAGGTGCAGGCCTCGGGACATCAGGTGATCTGGCAGTGCGATCCGATGCACGGCAACACCCATGAGTCGTCGACCGGTTACAAGACCCGGCATTTCGATCGCATCGTCGACGAGGTGCAGGGCTTCTTCGAGGTGCACCGCGCGTTGGGCACCCATCCGGGCGGCATCCACGTCGAGATCACCGGGGAGGACGTCACCGAATGTCTCGGTGGCGCACAGGACATCTCCGATTCGGATCTGGCCGGCCGCTACGAGACGGCCTGCGACCCGCGACTGAACACCCAGCAGTCACTGGAGCTGGCGTTCCTGGTCGCGGAGATGCTGCGCGACTAGAACTCAGATCAGGTTTGCGAGGTTGTTGCCGAGCGTCCAGGCGCCCGCGGCGAGCAGCCCGGACAGGATCACCACGATGAGGACCCAGGCCAGCAGCACCCGCCTGCTGCGCTGCCGGGCCCAGTGGAAATGTTCCATGTCGATCCCGGCGAATTGCCCTGTGACGGGCTGATACTCGGGATCATCGGGCAGTTCCGGGGGGTGCCGCCATACGTCGGGGGTGAAGACCCTGGTGTCGCGGTGCGTTGGAGCCGGCCGCACGGTCTCGGTGCTGCGCTCCTGTAGGACGCGGCTGTGGAATTCGGTGGCCGCGCGATGTTGTGCCGACTGTTGCGGCGCGGGCACCCGGAACGGCGGCAGCCCGAGTTCCTCGATCACCTCGGTGAGTGCGGTACCCAATTCGGCGGCGTCGGCGTACCGGCCCGCCGGATCACGGTCGGTGGCCTTGCCGACGAGCTCGTCGAACTGCGCGGGCACCCCGGCGATGGCCGAACTCGGCGCGGGCACATCATTGTCCATCCGCTGATAGGCCACCGACAGTGCGGTGTCCCCGGTGAACGGGGTACGCCCGGTGAGCAATTCGTAGGCCAGGATGCCGACGCCGTACACATCGCTGCGGGGCCCCGCCTCACCGGAACCGACCTGTTCGGGGGAGAGGTACGCGGCGGTGCCGAGGATGACACTTGTCGAGGTGATACCGGCCTCCGCGACGGCCCGCACCAGCCCGAAATCGGCGATCTTGACCTCACCGTCATCCGAGATCAGCACGTTCTCCGGTTTCACATCGCGGTGCACCAGTCCGGCCGCATGCGCGGCGGCAAGGCCCCGGCAGATCGGCACCAGCACCGCGGCGACGGCGTGCGGCGGCATCGGGCCGCGTTCGCGCAGCAATTCACGCAGGGTGCCGCCGTCGACCAGTTCCATCACCAGAAACGGCGGTTCGGCGGCGGCGCCCCCGCCACCCTGGTCGTACACCGCGACCAGGCCGTCACCCTTGAGCCGGGCGACCGCCTTGGCCTCGCGCTCGAAACGGGTCAGGAACTGGCTGTCCCCGGAGTAGCGCGCGTCCATCACCTTCAGTGCGACCGGTCGGTCCAGCCGGATGTCCATCCCGCGGTACACGGTGGACATCCCGCCGGTGGCGATCACGGCGTCGACGCGGTAGCGCCCTTCCAGCGCGGTGCCGACGAGCGGGTCCGGCCGCTGGGGGTTCTCCACCGCAGTCATGGTACGGATCTCGCCGACCGATTCTTGCCGACGGCCATGGCCTTCCGGCTCCGTCCTGCGGCCCGGACCCCTAGAATCTGTCCGGTGAGCATTCCGGCGGCCAAAGACATCCTCGACCCTGACGAAATCGTGCTCGAGCTGACCGAGGTGTCGAAGCTACTCGGCGTCTCGGTCACCAAGGTGCACCAGCACCTGCGCGACGGGCACCTCATGGCGGTGCGCCGCAACGGCTCCCTCGTCGTGCCCAAGGTGTTCTTCGATGACAAGGGCACCGTGGTGAAACCCCTTCCGGGACTGCTGGTCGTCCTCAAGGACGGTGGATTCGACGTCACCGAGGCGATGCGCTGGCTGTTCACCCCGGACGCCTCGTTGACGCTCAGCCGGGACGGCAGCACCGAACGCCTCGAGAACGCCCGGCCGGTCGACGCACTGCGCTCGCACCAGGCCCGCGAGGTGCTGCGCCGCGCGCAGGCTATGGCCTACTGACCGGACGCCGGTCGTGGCCTACTGACCGGGGGCTCACCGACCGCAGGCTCCTCCGGAGCCCGGGACAGCGAATACCAGGCCGCCACGGCACAGGCCGTCGCCAGCACCACATGGATCCACGAGTACATCCCGTGCGAGCCGTCGGGTTTGAAGATCACCATGATCCACGTCGAGAAGCCGGCGATCAGTGCGATGGCCGCACGGCTCTGCCACAGCGTCGACAGCACCGCGAGCGGCCAGGTGTAGTACCAGGGCAGCGCGGCGGGTACGAACAGCACCACCACGCCGAGGGCCAGTGTGATCCCGGTCAGCGCATCCCGGTCGGTGTGCCGAAAACGCCACCACAGCAAGGGAAGTGAGATGGCGATGATGGCGATGCCGATGATGCGGGTGACTTCCAGCACGGCGTAGAAGTTGACCGGCATGAACAGCCCGCCGATCGCGTTGATCAGGTTCGCCGCGGCGGTGGGCAGCGTCAGCCAGTTGATGATCTTCACCGAACCGGCCAGCGCCGTGAGCCAGCCCAGGCCGACACCGGCCAGCCAGGACAGCACCGCGAACACTGCACCGAAGATCGCCACCGAGGCAGCGGTGGCGATCGCGAACGCGGCCGCCGGGTGATAGTCCTTGCGGCTGCGCAACTGTCGGGTCCACACCCACACCATGAACGGCAGCGCGATACCGGCGGTGGCCTTGACCGCCACCGCGGTGGCGATGAAACCCACCCCGATGATCGGGCGCCCGCCGAATGTCAGAGCGATGGCGGCCATCATCAGACCGACCATCAGCATCTCGTTGTGCACACCACCCATCAGGTGGATGATCACCAGCGGATTGAGCACGCAGATCCACAGCGCGGCAGAGGTGTTCGCACCGATGTGTTTGGCGATCCGCGGTGTCGCCCAGATCAGCAGCGCCAGGCCGGGCAGCATGCACAGCCGTAGCAGCATGGTGCCCTCGACCACATTGTTGCCGACGATCATGGTGACAAACTTGGCCACCAGGATGAATGCCGGACCGTACGGGGCGGTGGTGGTCGTCCAGATCGGGCTGACATCGTCGAGCAGCGAGTTCGGGTTCTCGATCGGGCCCACGACGTACGGGTCGAAACCGTCGCGCAGCAGCGCGCCCTGCGCCAGATAGGAGTAGGTGTCCCTGCTGAACACCGGCGCGCTCAGCAGCAGCGGCGCCAACCAGAACCCGGTGGTCGCCAACATCGTGTACCGGTCGGCGGAGCGGTCGACGACCCGTCGGCCCAGCCACAGCCAGGCCAGCAGCATCAGCGCGACCCCGCCCCACAACAGCAGCGAGGAGAGCACCAGGCCGTGCCCGAACCGCAGCCACGACATGTGCAGCGATTCGAGCAGCGGATCGTGCAGACGGGTGCTGCCCGCGCCGAGACCGCCTGCGGCAATCAGGACCGCGCCGAGGAAGCCCAGCCGCGCAGGACGGGCCTGCGGCGAGGCGGCAAACACCAGCAGTGCGGAGACCTGTTTGCTGAAGCCACTTTTCGTGGACTCGACCGATACCGGGGTGGTCATTTCCTCAGGCGGACCGGTTCGACGCCAGACTGGCCAGCTCGGCGAGGCCGATCTTGGCCTGCGGATCGATCTGTGCCTCGTTGAGGGCTTCGAGCGCGCGGCGATGCAGCAGGTCGATGCGATTCTCGACGGCGGCCAGTGCGCCCACCGATTCGATCGCCATGCACACCTCCTTGACCGCCACATCGGTCAGTTCGGTGCCGATCGACTCGCGCAGGAGTTTGGCCGCCGCCGGGTCGGTCCGTTCGGCGAGCTCGACGGCTTCGGCCAGCAGTACGGTGCGCTTGCCTGACCGCAGGTCATCCCCGGAGGGCTTTCCGGTGACCTGGGGGTCGCCGAAGACGCCGAGGACGTCATCGCGCAGCTGGAACGCGACCCCGAGGTCGGTGCCGATCTGGTGGAAGACGGCCTGCACATCGGGCCGGTCGGCCGCCGCGGCGGCACCCAGCTGCAGCGGGCGCGACACCGTGTAGGAGGCGGTCTTGTAGGTGTTGACGTTCATCGCCGACGCCACCGAGTCCGCGCCGCTGGATTCGGCGACGATGTCGAGGTATTGCCCGCCGAGCACCTCGGTGCGGATATCGGCCCACACCTTGTGCACGCGCAGGTGCGCGTCGGCGGGTAGGTCGGCGGTGGCCACGATGTCATCGGCCCACACCAGGGACAGATCGCCGAGCAGGATTGCGGCCGACAGTCCGAACTGTTCGGAGGACCCGTGCCAGTTGTTGGCGCGGTGCCGGTCGGCGAAGTGCCGGTGCACGGTCGGCAGACCGCGACGGGTGGCCGACGCGTCGATCACATCGTCATGGGCCAGGGCGCAGGCATGCAGCAGCTCCAGCGCGGAGAACAGCCGCAGCGCGTGCGCATCGGACGGCCGGTCCTCGCCGGCGACCGCGCGCCAGCCCCAGTAGGCGAACAACGGGCGCACGCGTTTACCCCCGCGGAGGACGAACTCCTCAAGCGCTGCGGTCAGCTCGGCGTACTCGGTACCGATGTAGGCGGATTCGCGTCGGCGCTCGGCCAGATAGCGCCGTAGCTGCTCTATTACGGCATTCACCAACTCGACGGCCGACGGAGCCGCTGTGTCCACGCTCAGCGGTCGCCCCTTTCTGGTTCCCGATGTGCTCCCCCGAGTGTCTTCAGCGTAGAGCGTGCCCGGTGGCTCATGGGAGTCAGGCGCGCCTACAACCACGCAATTATGCGGTCGCCGGGTCGAATGTGCGCGGCGGCCTGATCAGTCGGCGCCGATCTTCGGGGACTGGTCGCGGCTCACCCACGCCACCGAGGCGATGATGGCCGCCACGACCAGCGATCCGATGCCCAGCCAGATTGCCGCACCGGTGAACGAACGCGCACTCGGATCGGTATAGCGGGCCTGAGCATTCATCGTGGTCACCACGCCGGGCTTCAGCTTCCACTCCACCACCTCGGTGGACACCTGATCGCCGTTGGTGGAGGTCACCTCGCCGGGGAACGACACGCTCAGCGAGACGTCGGCCTCGGGGTCGCTCAGCGAGGTCAGGTCGGCCCGGCCCTCGAGGATCACCAGGTCACCGGCGCGCCGCAGCGAGATGTCCACCCCGGCGGCGTCCCGGTTCATGTTCGCCAGCTGCGGCAGTTCGGCGAACGTCAGATCGGAGAACACCGCCTGCGACCCGACGTAATCTCCACGCTCGTAGCGGGAGACGGCGACCTTGTTGCTGAACGGCAGCGAGTTCAGCAGCTGCGGTCCCTTGTCCTCACCGTCGCGGGCCATGGCGGCGGCAACGATCTGGCCGGAGACGCGGTCGTCGGGGGACACCGTGATCGAGGCGCGCACCCGCACGCATCCGACGGCGAGCGGTACGAGGATCAACAGCAGCAGGACCAGGGCAGGAAGCCGGTGGCGGCTGGTACGCACGGACACCCGGTCATCGTGCCAGACCCGGTCAGTCCAGGGGCAGCGACCGGCCAAGGATGGCGAAGGCGCGGGGGTCGCCGGCGAAGTGGTAGTCGCGGATCACATCGCCGAACCCGAGGCGGCGGTACAGCCGCCAGGCGCGGTTCGACTCACCGTTGATCTCCGGTGTCGACAGCAGCACGTGAGCCTCGGTGCGCCCCGCCAGCAATCGCCGGGCCAACGCCTCGCCGAGTCCGCGTCCCTGGGCGCGCGGGTGAATGTGCAGTTCGGTGAGCTCGAAATAGTCGGAGAGCAGTCCGTCGACCCGGTCGCGATCGCCGCCGGTGCGGCGAAGACCGTGCACGACCTGC
>JBPPMV010000583.1:0-3090 GCA_051306235.1 Mycobacterium sp.
CCGTCGCTGACGTTGCGGGAACCCTGGGCGTCCACCTCGCTGATCCGCACCCACACATCGGCCCAGCCGGTATCGGCGCTGTGCGCCAACTCGATTCGCGGTACGCCGATCACCTCGAGCGCCTCGTCGAGAATCGGCCCGGTGAAGGTGACGACATCGTTGCGGGCGGCCAACGCGGTGTCGTCACGGTAGCCGCGGGGGTTGAACAGCAGCCGGCCGCCGAGGCTCGGGGTGGGGTCCTCGGGGTCGAAGACGAAGCGGGCCAAGGTCGCACCGGCAGGTGCGGGATCCTCCCCCAGCGCCGCCCGCGGCCGCAGATGGAGTACCCGTGGCGATGCCTGCGGCGGCCAGGCCGGTAGCTGACGCCACTCGCCGGCCCCGGTGATGTGCACCCGCACCCCGCCGGGGCGCTCACCGTCCAGCCAGCGCAGCGACTCACGCAGCACATCACCGCCGCCGTCGCCGTGACTCCACGGCCCGACCAGCAGCGCGGGCTGGACACCGCGGTCCTGCAGCTGCCGGTACTGATCGAAGGTCTGGGTCAGGAAGACGTCCTGCCACCCGGTGACCAGCAGCACCGGTGTACTCACCCGCTGCAGGGCGTGCCCGAGTCGGCTGCGACGCCAGTACGGGTCGGCGAGGTCGGGGGTGCGTAGCCAGGACTCGTGCCACGGTGCGCGACCTTTGAGAACCTTGGCCCCGGCGTCGCTGAGCGGCACCGTGCGCAGCGGGCGCCGCATCCGATGCGGGGCCGTCGTCATCCGCACGATGGTGCGCAGCGTGCCGCCGTCCTCCTGCCGGGCCACCTGGTAGCTCCAGGTCAGGAAGTCGGCGAGGGCGAATGCGCCGGTACTCCAACCGGATTCCGCGAAATCGTGCGGTGCCATACCGATCACCGAGGTGCTCAGCTCGGCGGGTGGATCGGCGAGCAACGCCCACTGGGTGAAGCCGAGGTAGGAGGAGCCGACGGTGGCGAACTCACCGTCGAACCAGGGCTGCTCCCGCATCCACGCCACCGTGTCGGCGGCATCCTCGGCCTCGGCCGTCCCCGGTTCGAAGTCGCCGTCGGATCCGAACGTTCCTCGCACGCTTTGCATCACCACGCGGTAGCCGCGCTCGGCGTACAGTGCCGCGGTGACCGCCGCGGGCAGGTTGGTGCGCCCGTACGGGGTGCGGATCAGCACGGTGCCCGCGGGGGCGGCGGTCGGCGTGTAGAGATCGGTGAGCAGCCGGGCACCGTCGCGCATCGGCACGGTCAGATCCCGGGCGACCCGGTAGTCGCTCGTCGGGCGTGGCAGCCCGAGGCGGCTGCGGGCCGCGCGGGTGGCCAGCCGGACGATCGCGCCGGGGCGGGTCTGCGGGGTTGTCGCCATCGCCCTCCATTCTTACGTGAGGGTCTTACGTCCGGCATTGTTGCGGTAGGGCCACGAAGCCGCAATGCGCGGTTCACGGCTGCGCGATGGCCTACCTTCGTGTCATGCACAGAAGTCTGTTCGGCGGTCTGGCCGCCCTCACCGTGGCGTCGGCTGCGCTACTCGGTGCGGCGCCGGCCGGAGCCGATCCGGCTGCCGAGGGCGCCTATCTGCGAGCGCTGGCCAACGCGGGCCTCATCCCGGAGTTCTACACCACGGCCACGGCGCTGACCAGCGCTCAAAGTCTGTGCGCCACGATGGACTCGGGTGTCGATCAGCTGTCGGTGGTCGACAACGTGATGGCCGACGATGCGGTGCCCGAGGACGTCGCCTCCTTCGTGGTGGGTACCGCGACGGTGGCGTTCTGCCCCTGGAATTCGATGAGCCGCTAAGCGGTGGTGACCTCGAGGTCACCCTTGACCTCGAGGTCACCCTTGACCTCGAGACCGCGTTTGACCTCGAGTCGGCGCAACTTGCCCGACGATGTCCTGGGCAGTGTCCCGGGTTTGACGAACACCACATCAGCGGGCACCACACCGCACCCCGAGGCCACCTGCTGCATCAGCGCGGCGCGGGCGCCCGCCTCGTCGGGACCGCGGAACTCGGCGGTGACGACGAGACCGGGACGGATGGATCCTTCCCCGACGCCGACGGCCACCACCGCCCCCTCCCGCACACCGGGCACCAGGGCGGCGATCCGCTCGACCTCGGCTGGGAAGATGTTGCGGCCTGCGACGGTGATGATCTCCTTGGCACGCCCGCAGACCACCAGGCCACCGTCTACGAAGTAACCCAAATCGCCTGTGCGGAACCATTCGTCGGCTCCGCGGGCGGCCTCGCCCAGGTAGCCGGCGAACATGGAGGTGCCCCGGATGGCGATCTCGCCGAGATCGCGGTCGGCGACCTCGGTGGTGGTGTTCTCGTAGGGCTCGATGCGGACCTCCATCCCCGCGATGGCATCGCCGAGGATGGCGTGCCGGCGCGGCGCCGTGCCGTCCTCGGTCCGGAACACCGTCTCATCGACGCGCATCCCCGCCCCGGGCACCGGAACCGTGACCGCACAGGTGGATTCGGCCAACCCGTAGGACGGTGACAGCGCGCCGGCGGAGAACCCGAAGCGGGCCATCTCGGTGGCGAAGCGCTCGGTGAGTTCGCAGTCGACGGGCTCGCCGCCGTTGAGGGCGAACCGCAGTGCGGACAGGTCGACGTCGGTGACGCGGCGCGAGTATTTGCCGATCATCGCGTAGGCCATATTGGGTGCCGCGGTGACCGAAGATCCGCTCTCGGACAACCAGTTCAGCCAGCGGAACGGCGAGGCCTGGAAGGCCGAGGTGGGAGCCTGCCAGACATCGCTGCCGGCCAGCGCACCCGACAGCAGGAAGCTCAGCCCCATGTCGTGGTAGAGCGGCAACCAGGAGCACCCCACGTCACCGGGACGGATCCCGATCCGGTCGTTGAGGCCGCTCAGATTGGCCAACACCGCCGCGGGCGGGAGTTGCACGGTCTTCGGGATGCCGGTGGATCCGGCGGTGCCCTGCAGGATGGCGACCGGGGCCTGCAGGCTGGGCAACCGCAGACTGCTCGACCGCTTCGGGTGGGCCACGGTGGTCAGATCGAAAATATCCGGGGATTCGCCTGCCGTGAAAAGCTTCTCGAGGTGGGCGCCCTGGCTGCCGAC
>JBPPMV010000584.1:0-5929 GCA_051306235.1 Mycobacterium sp.
CACCAAGACGATGACGGCGGCGCTCATCCTTCTCTTGGCGCAGGACGGCACGCTTTCGCTGGATGATCCCGTCAGCCGGTATGTCCCCGACGTCCCCAACGGCGCGAACATCTCCATCGAGCAACTGCTGACGATGCGCAGCGGTTTGTACGGCTATACCGGGGATCCCGGACTTGCCGCGGAGCTGGACCGCGATCCGGCGCGCAGTTACACGCCGGCGGAGGTACTCGCGATCGCCTACCGGCGTCCACCGTTGTTCGCCCCTGACGCGGAGTACGACTACAGCAACACCAACTATGTGCTGCTCGGCGTGATCGCTGAGAAGGCCGGTGGCCGAACGCTGTTCGATCAGTTGAGCGACCGGTTGCTGAGGCCGCTGGGACTGGTGCAGACCACGTTGCCTGCCGCCGATGACACGGACATCCCTGCCCCGGCATCGCACGGCTACATGTACGGACCGACCCGCTACGCGCTCGCCGACGACATCTATCCGGAGTCGATACAGACGGCCGCCCGGGACGGCACGCTGCAACCCCTCGACTACACCCACCAGAACCCGTCGTATGCGACGGCTGCCGGGGGTGCCATCTCCACGGCCGACGATCTGACCACCTGGATCCGGGCGTTGGTCAACGGTGAGGTGTTCGCCGCAGACACCCATCGGCGGTGGCTGGCAGCCCTGCAGGCCGAGAACCCGGACCAGCCCGATGGTCAGCAGTACGGCTACGGCATCTCGTACCAGAGATACGGCAAAGAAGCGGCGATGTACTACCACGGGGGAGAGTTGCCCGGCTTCAACTCGTTCATCGGGTATGACCCGGAACGCGATGTGTCGCTGGTCATCTGGACGAATCTGACCTTGTCGCCGGGCGGGCGCACCACCGCGAACGCCATGGTGCCGCCCATTCTCGACGAGATCTACGCGGGCCTGGATCTGGCTTCTTGAGCATCAGTATGGTGTGCGGTGATGGTTTTCGACCGATCCGAAGAGACGGCCCGCGCCCGCCGGGGTCTGCGGGGCGCACTCCGTGGACGGCGGGACCCTGCACCGGTGGCCGGGCAGCGCAGGCGCAGCGTCAACCATGTCGGTGATGCGCACACCCGCAAGGTCCTCGACCTCACCATCCGGCTGGCCGAGGTGATGTTGTCCTCCGGCTCGGGCACCGCCGATATCGTCGCGACCGCGCAGGACGTCGCACAGGCCTATCAACTCACCGACTGCGTCGTCGACATCACCTTCTCCACCATCATCGTCTCGGCGTTGCCGACCGCGGACAGCCCACCGCTGACCATCGTGCGGTCGGTGCGCGCCCGCGCCACCGACTACACCCGGTTGGCCGAGTTGGACAAGCTGGTCCGGCGCATCACCTCCGGCGGCGTCACCGTCGATCAGGCCCATGAGGCGATGGATGTACTCAGCGAACGCCCCCATCCGTATCCCCGGTGGATGGCGACCGCGTGCTGGGCCGGTTTTGCGCTCGGTATCGCCATGCTGCTCGGTGGTACCTGGCAGATATGTCTGCTGGCAGCCGTCACCTCCGCGGTCATCGACCGGATCGGCCGGTTGCTGAACCGGTTCGGTACGCCGTTCTTCTTCCAGCATGCGGCGGGCGCAGCGATCGCCACCCTGGTCGCGGTGGCGGCCTACCGGTTCGCCGACCAGAACCCGACGGCACTGGTGGCCACCGGCATCGTGATGCTGCTGTCCGGGATGACCTTGGTGGGCTCGGTGCAGGATGCGCTGACCGGCCACATGCTGACCGCCGTCGGGCGCCTGGGTGACGCCCTGTTCCTGACCGCCGGCATCGTGGTGGGCATCGTGGCGGGCCTGCAGATAGCCACGTTGGCCGGCATCCAGATCGAACTGCACATCGACGCGACGCAATCGATCATCGCGCCCACCGGACCGGTGCAGATCGGGGTCGCCGTCTTCGGTGCCGTCCTGGCCGGGGTGTTCCTGACGCTGGCCAGTTATGCGCCGCTGCGATCGGTGGTGACCGCCGGTATCGCCGCCGGCGCGGCGCAGGCGGTGCTGATCGGGCTCGCGCACGCACAGTTCGGCGTGGTCCTGGCCACCGGAATCGCATCCGTCGGCGTCGGCCTGCTGGCCACCGTGACCTCGATCCGCCGCCAAGCACCGGCCCTGGTCACGGCCACCGCCGGCATCACCCCCATGCTGCCGGGCCTGGCGGTCTTCCGGTCGGTGTTCTACTTCGCCGTCGATGAACGTTTCCTGGACGGCATCGCGCAGCTGCTGTCCGCGGTGGCCATCGCACTGGCGATCGGCAGTGGCGTGGTGATGGGGGAGTTGATCGGCTCCCCGCTGCGCTACCGGGCCGGACGGGTCGGCGACTTCGTCCGGATCGAGGGGCCACCCGGGCTTCGGCGCGCCGTCGGCCGCGTGGTCCGCCTGCAGCCGACGGAGACCGCGGCCACCGGAGCGGCCGCCCAACGTGCCCGCAGCGTGGCGCTGGAACCCGAGACTGCGGACAGCGACGCCGATGACGGACCGGACGGCTCCGATATCGGGGACGTCGGCCCCGGGCGGACCGAGACCTGACCGCGGTCGGTCAGAGCGCGTCGAGCGTCTCAGCGGCCAGGCCGAACGCCAACGTCATCCCCAGTCCGGTCGTCACGGTCACCGAGCTGATTGTGGGCTCATGGCTCGCACGCAGAACATCGGTGCGCCCACTGGAGGCATAGACGCCCTGCCAGCGTTGCAGCACCTGCAGCGTGTCGACGCCCAGGATGCGGGCGACGCCGTCGAGCAGGTGCGCGGACACCTGTTCGTCGAGGAACGGCGTTGCGGTGGGGCCGTAATGATGTGAATCGCCGACCAGCAGGGTGCCGTCGGGGCGGCGGGTGAACATCAGATTCGCGCCGAACTCCAGCAGTTCGGGGCTCTCACGCTCCAGTTCGGCCCGGACGGAGGCCGCCGACGGCAGGTGCGCCATCCCGTCGTAGCGCAGCATCGACGTCCCGGTCAGCACGGCCGAATCCACGGCGTACCCGGCCGGCGCCTGCACCAGCGCCATCTGCAGTCGGCACCGCACCACATCGTTGTCCTCGGCGGTCGCCGGGTAGAGCCGGTCCAGGTCATGTCCGACGCACACCAGTACGTGCCGACCCCGCACCGGGCCTCGGCTGGTGTACACCGTCGAATCGGCGCACCCCTGGGCCGTGGTGCGCCAGTGGAATCGCACCCCGGGCTGGTCGGCGAGCCAGGCGGCGATGGTGGCGACCGTGGTGCGCGGATCGACGCGCAGGTCCGCCGGGAACCAAGCCGCGCCGAGGATGGCGGGATCGGGCTGCCTGCCGGGGCCACTGAGCCGGGCACTCACCTCGTCCCCGGTGAGCAGCCGCACCGCCTCGGTGCCGCGTTCGTCGCGGAACTCCTCCAGTAACGCGGCCTCTGCGGCGCTTCGGGCCAGCACGATCGCGCCTGCCTCGGGAGCCCAGAACCCGCTCTGGGCGGCCGTCCGCAGCCACCCGCGCCGGGACACCTGAGCTGTCTGCAACAGCGAGGGACCTTGCGCGGTGATGCAGGCGTGGCCGAAATTTCGCACCGAGGCGCCGACGGCTTCGGCGTCGCGCTCCACGATCTCGACGGTGAGTCCGCGGTGCACGGCCTCGGCGGCGTGAGCCAGGCCGAGGATCCCGGCTCCGACGATGACCAGATCGGGTATCGCAGAATTCATGCGGCCATCTTGAAGTGCCGGCGAATCGCGCGGTGCGCGGGGTGGATTCGTTCACCCGCAGTTTCCCCGCAGGTCATTCGTCGGTCTATCGGTGACGCCATCGCCGACGAGGCGCTAGCCTTCTGACTCATGACCGTTCGACAGCGTGCCGCGACGCGCTCCACCGTCAAGCTCGCGCTGGCGACGACGTTCCTCACCGGCGGTGCGCTGTTCACCGCCGGACTGGCCGGTGCCGAGCCCCTGGTGCCCGGGGATCCGGGTGTGCCGATTCCGGGTCAGCCGGTCGCGGTGGATCCCGGACAACTGGTGGCCGCGCCGCCGGCCCCGCCGCCCGTCGGCGCACCTCCGGTGCCGCAGATGACCAACCCCGCGTACGGCCAGGGCTCGTCGGGTGGCGGACTCGGCTATATCAAGGATCTGTGGAACGCGGCCAGGTCGAATGACCCGATGGCGGCGTTCTCCGAGGCCGGGACGGCCGGAATGCCGACCGGAGCGCCGCCCGGGGCAGGTCCTGCCCCCAAGCTTCCGCCCGGCTACCAGTCGCTGACCGATCCGTCGTCGTCGACACCGTCGCTGCAGGGGACCCCGCAGGTGGGCGGCCCGGCGCTGCCGCCGGGGTTTGTCTCGCTGTCGGATCCCAACCCGCCGGCCGAGGTGCTGCCGATCGGTGCGCCCGGCGCGGCACCGGCTCCCGCTCCGGCCGTGGCACCGGGTGCGCCGGTCGCACCTGGAGCGCTACCTCCGCCGCCTCCCGCGCCGCTGCCGCCGACGATCATCCAGCAGGGTCCGCTGGGCTGATTCAGCCCAGCCCGGCCCGCCATTTGTCGAGAACCCGGCGGTCGCGTTTGGTCGGTCGTCCCGCGCCCCGGTCACGCGCGGCGACGGGCACCGCTGTCGTCGGGGGCAGCACGGGCGTGCGATCGAGGTAGCAGGTCACCGCGTCGGCGGCGCCGACACGTTTCTGGATCACCCGCACCACCTCGACGATCCGGGTGCGATCACCCACCAGCGCCCGCACCTGATCGCCCGGTGAGACCGTCGCCGACGGTTTGGCCACACGGTCGTTGATCCGCACATGTCCGCCGCGGCAGGCCGTGGCCGCGTCTGGTCGCGTCTTGGTCAGCCGGACCGCCCACAACCAGCGGTCCACCCGGGTCGACTCCATGAATCCATCATTGCGCATCGGCGGCCCTCAGTCGGGGCGGCGGGCGACGATCGCGAAGTTCAGCGGTATGCGCGGGGTCCCGGGCGGCAAGGTCCATCCGTGCGGGCTGGAGACCAGTGCCGGGAACGCCGGCCAATCCATATGGGGCAGTTCGGCGAACCCCTCGATGCGCAGTCCCGCGCCCAGCAGGGCCCCGATGATCTCACCGAGATCATGACGCCATTCGTGATTGGTCGTGTGCGTGATGACGTCGGCGGCGTTCTCGGTATAGGTTCCGCCGTCGTCGTAGGTGCGGGTGCCGCCGCCGCAGAGGTAGTCCTCGGTGATCTGCCACGGCTGGAATGCCATCGCCGCCAGCACCGGGTGGTCATCGCGGATCAGGAAGACGCCGCCCGGATGGAGCAGATCGTGAATGGACCGAGCCCAGTTGACGAGTTCAGGTAGCCAGACGATGGTGCCAGCACTGGTCACGACGATGTCGAAGCGCCGGTCGATCAGCGACGAGGCGAATCTGGCGTCACCCTCGACCCACTCGATGGAGCGGCCATCGGCCTCGGCGATGCGGGCTGCGTGCCGCAGCGAGTTCGGCGACAGATCCACGCCGGCGACATCGACGGCGCCGAGGCGCGCCCACGAGACCGTGTCCGTGCCGATATGGCACTGCAGGTGCAGCAGGCTGCGGCCGCGGACCCCCGCCGGCGGCAGATGGTCGGCCAGCACGGCGAGGTCTCGTTCGACGACATCCGAGATCTGATCCGGGTCCGCCAGAAAGCCGTCCACGTCATACATTTGGGAACGCACGTGTACTTCCGCGCGCTGGTCCCAGTTCATTCTGTTGGACGCGATCGCGTCGGTATCGCTCATCGTTCCCCCGCCGCGGCGCTGGACTTCGGTCGAGTCCTACAACACCACAGCGCCGTCGGGGGTCGCGCCCGGGGTGCTACAGCTTGCCTGCGGCGTACGAGGCGGCCTCGTTGACCATCCCGTTCATCGGGTACATGGCGTGCGCAAACGATGGCATGGCGCCGGGCGTGCCATCGCAGATGGTGTCACCGGGCGCGCACAA
>JBPPMV010000585.1:0-6588 GCA_051306235.1 Mycobacterium sp.
CGAATGTTGTTGCCGTCCAGCATGTCCTGGTAGCCCTGGTTGATGTCTTCGAGCTTGTAGGTGCGGGTGATCATATCGTCGATGTTGAGCAGCCCGGACTTGTAGAGCGCGGCCAGTCGCGGCGTCTCGACATGTGAGCTGCCCCCGCCGAAGATATTGCCCTTCAATGTCTTCTGCAACATGGTGAACAGGAAGAGGTTCAGTTTCACGTCGGCGTCGAACATCGAGCCCATACCGGTCACCACGCAGGTACCGGTCTTGGCGGTGAGGATCAGCGCCTCCTCGATGTACTCGCCCTTCATGGTGCCGACGGCGATGATCACCTTGTCCGCCATCAGGCCGTGGGTGACGTCGATGATCGGGGCGATGGCCTCGGCCATCGTCGGGTAGACGTGGGTCGCGCCGAACTTGATGGCCTGATCGCGCTTCCACTCGTTCGGGTCGATGGCGATGACCTGCTTGGCCCCGGAGATGACTGCGCCCTGCAACGCGCTCATCCCGATACCGCCGACGCCGACGATGATGACGGTCTCGCCGGGCTTGACCTCGGCGACGTTGGTGGCCGAGCCGAAGCCGGTGGGCACCGCGCAGCCCATGATGGCGGCGGTCTCGAACGGGATGTCATCGTCGATCTTTACGACAGAGTCCTTGTGCACCGTCATGTACGGGGCGAAGGTGCCGAGCAGATTCATCGGCGACACCTCATGGGTCCCGGCGTGGATGCGGCTGGTGCCGTCGGCGATGGTTTTGCCGCCGAGCAGCAAGGCGCCCCGGTCGCACAGCGAACGGAAACCCTTCAGACACGGCGGGCACTCGCCGCAGGCCGGGATGAACGCCAGGATGACGTGGTCGCCCTCGGCGATACCGGTGACGTTCTTGCCGACCTTCGTGACCACGCCGGCACCCTCGTGGCCGCCCAGCGCGGGCAGTCCGATCGGGGTCGCGCCGGTGGTGATGTGGTAGTCGGAGTGGCACATACCGGCGGCGTGCATCCGGATCTGCACCTCATCGGCCACCGGGTCGCCCAGGTCGATCTCTTCGACCTTGAACGGCGTATTGAGCTCCCAGAGCAGGGCACCTTTGGTCTTCATGGAATCGATAATAGAACACGTTCCAGATAGACCTGTATCGTGGCTCTGAACAGCAGGTATACCGGCTTTGTTTCGTCATATCGCAGAGACCACGATGAGAATGCCTCGCATCACCGGTCTATCCGATATGTCCTCCATGACCCGGATCAGCGCCCGCATCGTCCCCAACCTGTGGTTCAACCGCGAAGCCGTCGAGGCCGCCGAGCACTACATCGCCGCCTTCGGTGGCAACGGCAGGATCATCGGCACCACACCGGCCCACCCGGGCTCACCGGCCACGCAGGACGTGCCGGTGGTCGTCGAGTTCGAACTCGACGGGCAGCCGTTCGTCGGGATCAACGGTGGTCCGATGTTCACCTTCAGCGAGGCGGTCTCCCTGGAGGTGCGGGTCGACGACCAGGAACAACTCGACCGGCTCTGGGCGGCCCTCGTCGAAGGCGGCGAGGAACAGCCCTGCGGATGGCTCAAGGACAAGTACGGACTGTCCTGGCAGATCACCCCGACGGCGTACTACGACCTGCTGGCCGCGGGTGACGAACGGGCCAATGGCCGGCTCATGGCCGCCGTGCTGGCCACCGTCGGCAAGTTCGATGTGGCCGCGCTGGAGGCGGCCTACCACTCAGAGGGTGGCCGGTAGCCCGAACGTCTCGAACAGTCGGGTGTCCAGGAATGCCACGACATGGGTGATGCCGGCGCCGGTGACGTCCAGGACGTGCAACTGGAAGGCCTCGTGCACCCCGGTCTCGGGGTTGCGCAGATACATCGCCGCGGCCGTCTGGCCGTTCGCGGTGGCACGGCGCAGCAACATATCGCCTGCCCGTTCGGCCGGGCACTTGTCGCGGGAGAGGTCGCCGATCGCCTTCGGGCCGACGTACCAGCTGTCGAACGGCGGCATCTCCCAGATGGCGTCGTCGGTGAACAGTTTCTCCAGCGCATCGATGTCATAGGCCTCGAACGCCGAGATGTAGCGCGTCAGTAGCTCTTGAGCCTCCGGCGACTCCGGCGCGGCCAGGGTCTGATCCTCGCTGGGGCTGACGGTGTCGAGCTGGGCGCGGGCCCGCTGCAACAGGCTGTTGACCGCAGCGGTCGACGAACCGACGGCGTCGGCGACTTCGGCGGCCCGCCACTGCAGCACATCGCGCAACACCAGTACCGCACGCTGCCGGGGCGAGAGGTGCTGCAAGGCCGCGACGAAGGCCAGTCGTACCGATTCGCGGGTGCCCACGACGGCTTGGGGATCGGTCGGATCATCGGCATCGGGCAACGGCTCCAACCACGGAACTTCATGGCGCTCATGGATGTCGGCGTGCGCATCGGAGCTCTCGGTGCCCAGACCCGAGGGCAGCGGGCGACGCTGCTTACCCTCCAACGCGGTCAGCGAGGTGTTGGTGGCGATCCGGTACAGCCAGGTGCGCACCGAGGATTTGCCCTCGAAGCGGTCGTAGGACTTCCAGGCGCGCAGGAAGGTCTCCTGGACCAGATCTTCGGCGTCATGCACCGAACCGGTCATCCGGTAGCAGTGCGCCAACAACTCCCGCCGGTACCGCTGGGCATCGGCGAGGAACGCATCTTTGGAATCGAATCTGTCATCTACCGCTGTGAGGACGCTCACGGTGCCGAGCTTACGCACCCCCACCGACACACGCCCGGGGATCGTCTCGGCCAGCCGATAGGCTCACCGGGTGGCCGCTACCCGCAGTGAACGCAGTTTCGACGGTGTCGGCGGAGTGCCGATCTTCTACGACGTGTGGACTCCGGAGGGCTGGAGCGAAGCGGCCGGGGAGTCAGCCTCTGCCACCGCGCCGAACGGCATCGTCGTCCTCTGTCACGGCTACGCCGAGCACGCCCGCCGCTATGACCACGTCGCGCAGCGGTTCGGCGAGGCCGGCCTCATCACCTACGCGCTGGATCTGCGCGGGCACGGCCGGTCCGGCGGCAAGCGGGTGTACCTCAAGGACATCTCCGAGTACACCGAGGACTTCCATCACCTCGTCGGGCTCGCCACGGCGGCGCACCCGGAACTCAAGCGGGTGGTGCTCGGGCACAGCATGGGTGGCGGCGTCGTGTTCGCCTACGGTGTCGAGCACCCCGACGACTACGCCGCGATGGTGCTGTCCGGTCCCGCGGTCTACGCCCAGGACGCGGTGTCCTCGGTGATGATCGCGGTGGCCAAGGTGGTCGGCAGCGTGCTGCCCGGTCTGCCGGTGGAGAACCTCCCCGCCGATGCGGTCTCGCGCGACCCCGCGGTGGTGGCGGCCTATGAGGCCGACCCGCTGGTGCACCACGGCAAGCTGCCCGCCGGTATCGCCAAGGCGCTGATCGGCATCGGGGAGACCATGCCGCAGCGGGCTGCCGCGCTGACCGCGCCATTGCTGGTGGTGCACGGTGGGCAGGACAAGCTGATTCCGGTCGCCGGAAGCGAGCGACTGGTCGAATGCGTCGGCTCCACCGATGTCGCGCTCAAGGTGTACCCGGAGCTCTACCACGAGGTGTTCAACGAACCTGAGCGCGCCGTGGTGCTTGACGATGTCACTTCGTGGATCGAGACCAGACTGTGAAACGAGTTGTCCGATATCTTGTTTCGTTGCTGTTGGCGATGTTGTTGGTCGCTGGTTGCTCCTCGACTGACGAGCAGGCCGAGCAGCAGACCGGCTGGGTCGAGGACGAGGTGTCCTTCACCGATTCGCTCGGGCTGACCCTGCACGGCACCTACCGGCACCACGGTGATGACACCGGACCCGCGGCGCTGCTGATCTCCGAGAGCGGCCAGACCGACCGCAACGGTGACAACGCGGTGGCTGGCCCGGTGGGCAATATGCGCCAGCTCGCGGAGTACCTGTCCGACAAGGGCATCGCGTCATTGCGCTACGACAAGGTGGGTACCGGTAAGACCGGACTCGGTCCGCATGCGCTGCGTCCGGCCGATGTCGGCAGCGCGACCTATACCGCAGGCGCCCGCGCCGCGGTCCGGTACCTGGCCGGCCGCCCGGGCACCGACGGCGCCCGGATCTCGGTGTACGCCCTCGGCGAGGGCACGATCCACGCGATGGCGTTGGCCGACGATCTCGAACCCGATGCGCCGAAGATCCACGCGCTGGGGCTGTTTCAGCCACTGCCGGGCCGCTATCTGGACATCATCACCGAACGGGTACGGGTCGACGTCGACGCAGCGGTCACGACCGGAGCCAAGACCCCGGAGCAGGGCAAGACGGTTACCGACGCGTGGGCCGCCGCGGTCGATGAAGCACGGACCCGCGGCACCGCGCCTGCGCAGCTACCGGACGGTCTCGGTGCGATCCTCAACGCGGGCAACGTGAAAGCGGTCGTGGAGGCCGATGCCATCGATCCGCTGGCACTCGCCGCAAAGGTGCCCAGCGGCACCCCGGTGATGGTCACCTGTTCGGATGCCGACGGGCAGGCCAACTGTGCAGCGGTGCGACCGCTGACGGCTGCGCTCGAACACACCGCCCTGACGGTGGTGGACCTCAAGGGCGTCAACCATGTGCTGCGCGACGATCCGTCGGACAATGTCGCCAACTACGCCAAACCGGGTCCGCTGTCCCCGCAGCTGATCACCGCGCTGGACACCTTCGTCACCAGATAGCCCGAGGCTGTGGATGAATTCGTATCTGTGGATAACCCCCGTGACGAGCCCGAGAATGTCGGATCGATTTCGTAGCGTGAACTCATGAGCGACGACAAGATGCTGGCCCGCATTGCGGCCCTGCTGCGGCAGGCCGAGGGCACCGACAATGCGCATGAGGCCGAGGCCTTCATGGCGGCGGCACAACGGCTGGCCACCGCGACATCGATCGATCTGGCGGTGGCGCGGGCGCATTCCGCGCAGCGCACGGCGGCCGAGGTGCCGGTGCAGCGGACGATCACCATCGGCGACCCCGGCACCCGCGGGTTGCGCACCTATGTCCAGCTGTTCGTGGTCATCGCACTGGCCAATGATGTGAAATGCGATGTGGCGTCCAACTCCACCTACGTCTACGCCTACGGGTTCGGCGAGGACATCGATGCCAGTCACGCGCTGTACGCCAGCCTGCTGGTGCAGATGGTCAAGTCCTCCGATACCTATATCGCCAGTGGCGCGCACCGGCCCACCCCGACGATCACCGCCCGGATCAACTTCCACCTGGCCTTTGGTGCCCGGGTCGGCCAACGGCTGGCCGAGGCGCGTGACGAGGCCCGTCGCGCCGCCACCGAGGATGCGACGCGCGCTCCGGGGACCGCACTTGCGCTGCGCAACAAGGACTTGGAACTCACATCGTTCTACCGCAAGGAGTCCGCAGCCCGCGGCACATGGCGCGCGGTGAGTGCATCGGCCGGCTACTCGTCGGCGGCGCGCCACGCCGGGGACCGGGCGGGCCGGCGGGCTCAACTGGGCCCGAGCCAGGAACTCTCCGGCTCTCGGGCACCACTGGAGCGGTAGTGCGCGACACCCAGCGCGCGAAGGTCTACGCCGCCGAGGAATTCGTGCGCACCCTGTTCGACCGGGCCGCCCAGCACGGTAGCGGCACCATCGACTTCTTCGGTACCGCGCTGACGCTGCCACCGGAGGCGCGGTTCGCCTCGGTGGAATCGGTGCGTCGCTACGTGGACGATGTGCTGGCGATGTCCGCGGTGCGTGACCGGTGGCCCGGTGCGGGGCAGCTGGCGGTGCGGGCCCGCCGCGGGCAGACCGCGGCGCACTATGAATCCGGAACGATCGCGGTACCAGATCGGGACAGCACCTGGGCGCTTCGGGAGATGGTGGTGCTGCACGAGATCGCCCACCATCTGGCCGGGTCGGGTGCCCCGCACGGCAGGGAGTTCGTCGGCACGATGACCGAGCTGGCAGGCTGGGTGATGGGACCCGAGGTCCAGCACGTGTTGCGCGTGGTCTATTCGAAAGAAGGGGTGACCGGATGACCGAGCCGGCTGCTGTGGACAGGTTGTTCGACGAGCTGTTGGGCACCGAGGACGAGGCGCTCCGTGCCGCGCGGGTCTCGACCGGAGCGGCCGGAATGCCTGCCATCGAGGTATCCGCGCAGCACGGCCATCTGCTGTCCCTGTTCGCCACCTTGACCGGCGCCAAGCGGGTCCTCGAAATCGGTACGCTGGCAGGCTATTCGACGATCTGCCTGGCTCGTGGAGTGGGTCCGCAGGGTCGGGTGATCAGCCTCGAATACGAGCCCCGGCACGCGGATGTTGCCCGCGAGAACTTGACGCGGGCCGGGGTCGCCGAACGTGTCGAGGTGATCGTCGGTGCCGCGCTGGACACACTGCCCACGCTGCGGGGCCCGTTCGACATGTTCTTCATCGATGCGGACAAGGAGAACAATCCCGCCTACGTCGAGGCCGCCATCGGCCTGGCCGAACCGGGTGCGCTGATCGTCATCGACAACATCGCCCGCGGTGGCCGGGTGCTCGATCCCGCGCCCGATGATGAGCAGGCTCTCGCGGTCCGCGACACGCTGGCGCTGATCGGGCAGCACCCGCGCCTGGATGC
>JBPPMV010000586.1:0-2623 GCA_051306235.1 Mycobacterium sp.
GTACTGGTGCCACTGGGTGTGGCCATTCTCAATTCCGCCGGGCGCGACGGCGGGTCGGTGGCAGCCCAGATCAAGGGCCTGGTGACCAACCCCATCATCGTGGCCAGTGCCATCGGCACCGTGCTGGCGCTCACCGGGCTGACGCTGCCGCGGGCGATTCACCAACCGCTGGACCTGCTGGCCGATCTGGCGATTCCCACGGTGCTGCTGGCATTCGGTATCGCCCTGGTCACCCAGACCGGCGGCAAGGGCAAGGAGAGCCGGGTGGATCTCTGGCTGGCCATCGTGTTCAAGGTCTTCCTGATGCCGGCGTTGGCCTACACGCTCGCCCGCTGGGTATTCGGGCTCACACCGGATCAGATCGCCATCGCCACCGTGCTGGCCGCCCAACCCGCCGCGCAGAACCTGAATACCTACGCGTCGGTGTTCGGACGCGGCGAGAAACTCGCCCGCGATGCCACTCTGATCACCACCCTCGCCTCGGTTCCGGTGATCACGCTGGTCGCCTACCTGCTCGGGCTCTGAGCGTCCGGCAGTTGGTCCCGGCGATGGCTCAGCCGAACTCCAGCAGCGTGTAGGCACCCCGGTGCTGCTTGCTCCAATTCCACTGCCAGTAGGCGGGAAACAGCTTCCCGAACAGCAGGCCGCGGCCCTTGGGGATCGGCAGATCGTGCACCGCCCGGATACCCGGAACCGTGTCGGCAAGGTCGGCCAGTTCGGCCGGTGTCAGGCTGAACGGCATCGGGGGGACGCGGTACCGGCGGGTGGCCCGAATGCCGTTCTTGCGGGTCAGCCTCTTCACGATCACCGGGGGCAGGTCGAAGATCATCTGCCCGCCGGGAAAGCGTTTGGCGCACTCGATGATCAGACCCATCGCCTCGTCGGGCTGCAGGTACATCAGCAGGCCCTCAGCGGTGATGAAGACGCCGTTGGTGGTGTCGACCCGGTCCATCCAGCTGTAGTCCAGGGCCGACTGCGCGAGGCTGGTGATGCGCTCCGACGGCGGCAGCAGCCGTTGACGCAGTTCGACGATGGGCGCGAAATCAACGGTCATCCAACGGAAATCGGCGTCGGGCAGGGCGGTGCTGAGGCGCCAGAAGCTGGTTTGCAACCCTTCGGCCAGCGCGACCACGGTCGCCGAGGGATGAGTCGACAGATACCGGGTGGCGGCGCGGTCGATGCCGACGGCGCGCAACGCCATCTCCTGGCCCTTGCGGCCGAACTTGTCGAAGTCGACGTCGATCGCGTCGACGAGCCGGATCGCCATCGGGTCCTCGATGACGGCTTTGGGATGGCGGGCCTGATATGCCCGCGCGTTCAGTGTCAGCAACGCGGTCTCGGATACCCCGGTGAGAGTGCTGGCATCGGCTTTGCTGCTGTGCGCGTCGTCCACCATTCCCAAGCTACTAGCATTCCGGCCATGGCCAAGCTGGAACTATCCCGCGAACTGTCGCTGGACCCGCAGACCGCGTGGGAGCACGCATCGAATCTCAACGAGCTGGGGGACTGGCTGGTGATGCACGAGGGGTGGCGCAGCGACATCCCCGAGGAGCTGACGGTGGGTACCACCCTGGTCGGGGTGGCCGGCGCGAAGGGTATGCGCAATCGCGTCACCTGGACGGTGCGCAAATGGGATCCGCCGCATCTGCTGGAAGTGACGGGTAAGGGCGTCGGGGGCACCAAGTACGGGCTCAAGTTGAGCGTGCAGCCCACGTCGTCGGGCTGCAAGTTCGCCGTCACCCTCGAGTTGGGTGGCCCGCCGCTGTTCGGTCCGATCGGATCGGTGGCCGCGCGCACGGTCAAGGGCGATATCGAGCGTTCGATCGAGAAGTTCGAGTCGCTCTACGTCTGACGCGTCTAAGCTCGCGCAGGTGCGCGGGAAACTCACAGCAACGTTGCTCGCGGTCCTCGCCTGTGTCCATGCGGCCTGCGTCCTTGCGCCGCCCGCCGCCGCGGAGCCGCCAGTTGCTCAGCTCGATGTCGGCGGCCTGACCCGGACGTTTTCCGTGCATGTGCCGCCTGGGCAGCCGACGGGTCTGGTGGTCAACATGCATGCCGCCGGCCAGAACGGTCAGCAGCACGCGGCGCTCACCCACTACGACTCGGTGGCCGACGCCCACGGGTACGTCGTGGTGTACCCGGACGGTATCGATTACAGCTGGGCGGACGGCCGCGGCGCGTCGGTGCCCGACCGTACCGGCGTCGACGATGTGGGATTCATTGCGGCCCTTGTCGATCAACTGACGGCCCAGTACGGGATCGCACCGGGTCGGGTATTCGCCACCGGACTGTCGGCGGGCGGATTCATGGCCAACCGACTGGCCTGTGAACGTGCGGATCTGTTCGCCGCGATCGCTCCCATCGGCGCGACCCTCGGTGATCAGGTCGCGTGCAACCCGTCACAGCCGGTGTCGGTGCTGACCTCGCAGGGCACCGTGGATCCGATCGTGCCGTTCAACGGCGGGCCGATGATCGGGCGGGGTGGGCCGAGCACCATCCTGGCGGCCTACGCCGTGGTGGACCGCTGGCGCGAACTCAACGGATGCGCGCCGGACCCGGTGATCGAGTCGGTGCCTGGTTCCGGTGACGGGACGAGTGCCGAACGCGTCAGTTACGAATGCGA
>JBPPMV010000587.1:0-2533 GCA_051306235.1 Mycobacterium sp.
TCTGCGCGGCCAGCACCACCGCGTCATCGCGGGTGGCCCGCTCGTCGCCGAAAAGCATGCTGCGCACGCCGTAGAGACCGTCGCCCGGTCCGGCCGCGAACACCGCGGTGCCAAAGCCGCCGAGGCACAGCACAGCGGCCGCTGCCGAACCCACAACCGCCAGCGACAACCGGTTTCGTCGGGCAGGCCCGGCAGTGGCGTCGACGAGTGCCGCGGTGGCGTCGGCGGGTGTGACGACGTGGTCCATCGGGACCTGTCGCACCTCGTCGCGCCAACCCGAGAGCAGGAAGGCCAGATCGGCGTCACCGCGGTCGGTGGAGAACACCGGCTGCTCGGTGGCCAGCGCGTCGAGGAACTTGTCGGCGCGGTTGATGTCGTTGAGGGAGGGATCACCGCCGTTGGCGGTCCATCGACCGAAATCAGGCATGCTCACCTCCCGGTGTGATTTCCGACTTGAGTCGGGCCAGGGCTCGGTGCTGGGCAACCCGCACCGCGCCAGGTGTACTTCCGACCGCTTCCGCGGTTTCCTCTGCGCTCATCCCGACGACGACGCGCAGGATGAGAATCTCGCGTTGTTTGTCCGGAAGGATCGACAACAGTCGCTCCATCCGGGCCGACGCATCGGCATCGAGTGCCAGCTGTTCAGGGCCGGCCTCGCCGGAGGACCGCTCCGGCACGTTCTCGGTGGGCTCGGCGCGGTTGCGCGCCGACGCCCGGTGGGCGTCGGCAAGCTTGTGCGCAGCAATGCCGTACACGAAGGCCAGGAACGGACGTCCCTGATCCTTGTAGCGCGGCAACGCCGTGATGGCGGCCAAGCACACCTCCTGCGCAATGTCGTCTGCGGACAGACCACTTCGTTCAGCTGACCCGATCCGAGCCCGGCAGTACCGGACGATGATCGGGCGGATGGTCTCCAAGACCACCCGAAGAGCGTCACGATCTCCCGCCACAGCATCAGCGACGACATCATCGAGACGTTCTCCCGAAATTGTCATCGTGGTTGATCTCTCCAGCGTTACGGATGTGGCTTCGACTGATGGGGCTGCGCGGACGTATGCGTCAGATAAACACTAACGATCCAGATGGGGTGAAACGGCTCAGCGACGCGACCACACGCCGCCCCCGCGTCGCACTGTATCGGCGGCGGCGTCCCGGATGGCGACGACCTGCTGGGCAGAATGCGTGGTACTGCCGATATCGGCGAGCAGGCAGCCCAGTGCCCAGCGCAGCGGGACCAGGCCCGACTGCTGGGTCGCAGCGAACGCCGCATCGGCGATCTCGCGCGAATCATCGAGCCTGCCGACGCAGCACAACGCTGCGGACAGCACGACCTGAGATTTGACGCGGTGGCGCGTGGAGCCGAGCGCGTCGGCGAGCTCGACGGCCCGTTCGGCGTGCCCGACGGCCTCGACACCGGCACCGCCGGCCATCGCCAGCTCCGCGGCGACCCAACCCAGCCGGACAGCCAGCCGGGGTGCGGCCGCCTGATCGAGCAGATCGCGGGCCCGCTGCAGCAGCCGGTCCGATGCGGCCAGCCGTCCCACCCCGAGCGCATCGGCGGCCAGACCCACCAGCGCGTCGATTCCGGCCTCGGGATCGGCACCGGCCAGCAACCACGCCCGACCGTCCCAGCCACGCGCCAGGTCATGTCCGCCGAGCTGGCGCAGGAATGACGCCCGGGTGCTGTGCGCCAAGGACAGCGTCGGCCCGTGCTGCCCGGTCCGGATGATCTCGTCGAGTTCGGCCAACCCGGCGCCGTAGTGGCCTTGGCCGCCCGCGGCCACGGCGCGCAGCCAGCGGTCATGCGGAGCAGAAGCCGTCGGCAACGGCCATAGTTGCGGGTCAGCGCCGAAAGCGGCCCCGGCCAGGAGGGCTGTCACGGACGAATTCGGACTGGTCATCGGACCCGGACGCTATCAATATCGGGGTAAACCCCGGAAAAAAGTGACCAATTCGACCTTGGTTAACACTTGATGGTCGACACGTTACGAATAGATAAACCAGCCCATTGCGGCCCCGGATGCCGAATTGACGCGAGCAGGGAAAACACGGTTCCGAGACGGTCTGCGACCCCTTGTGAACCACTTGGTCCATTGCCCGCAGGTGAACACGATGAACACGACGTAAATTCACACGCTGCAGTTATGCCTTTTCCTGGTGAGGCTGACTATTGACGGCCTTTCCGTAGCCCTTCTACGTTGTGTGCACGAGATGTCACCGGCGACATGTGCTCGGTTCAGTTCCGCGACTCACTCACTCACGTGTCTTCGCGAAATGGGTGTGACGAGAGGGGTTTTCAAATGCCACAACCGCAGCAACTGCCCGGACCCAACGCCGACATCTGGGATTGGCAAATGGCGGGTCATTGCCGGGGCGTCGATTCGTCGATGTTCTTCCATCCCGACGGGGAACGTGGCCGCGCTCGCGCACAGCGGGAGATGCGCGCCAAGGAACTCTGCCGGTCCTGCCCGGTGATCACCCAGTGCCGCACCCACGCACTCGCCGTCGGCGAGCCCTACGGCATCTGGGGCGG
>JBPPMV010000588.1:0-20266 GCA_051306235.1 Mycobacterium sp.
CCGCCCTCCTGCCCGATGCTGGAGTGGGCGGGCCCGTGCACCAACCCTTCGCCGGCCAGTTCGAGGACGGTTTCCTCGAAGGCCCGGATGAGGTGCAGCTGGCCCAGCATCGTGCCGAGCAGCACCGGGTCGGCGGCGTCGTAGTCCGCGTCGGTGGTGCCGAGTTCGATCCACGGAGAGCCCGTCTCCAGGCGGGTTTCGGTTGGCATTGCCCTCAATCTCCATCGGCCGGACGTCCGGGTGGCGGTATGTGATGCACATCCCATGGTAGCCCAGTTGGATCCACTTTGGCCATATCCATGCCAAATTGGCGGTCTTGAACGGTACTATTGCCTAGTATTGGATCCATTAGGGAAGGTTCATTGCATGCCGCTGCCCGGCCTGGTCGGTACCGACCACATCGGATTCACCGTGCCCGACCTGGACGAGGCGCACGACTTCTTCGTCCGCGTGCTCGGGTGCGCGCACGTCTACACGCTGGGCCCCTATGCCCATGACGACGACTGGATGGCCGAGCACCTCAACGTCCACCCCCGCACGGTCATGCGCGAGTTGCGGTTCTACCGGTGCGGCACCGGCGCCAACTTCGAGGTGTTCCAGTACGAGGCCGCCGACGGCCAGGCGGCGCAACCCCGCAACAGCGATATCGGCGGGCACCACCTGGCGTTCTACGTCGACGATCTCGACGCCGCTGTCGCCTATCTCCGCGCCGAGGACATCCGCGTGCTGGGTGCCCCGACCGCCAGCAGAAACGCCAGCGAGGGGCAGCGCTGGGTGTACTTTTTGAGCCCGTGGGGCATGCAATTCGAACTGGTCAGTTTCCCGGGCGGCAAAGCCTACGAGGCCAATGCGCCGGTGTTGCTGTGGAATCCGAATCACCCGGCGAGCTGACATGACTCAACCTCCGCCGGTGCGCGATGGGATCACCGGGGCCCGAGTCGCCGACGAACTGCGCGAAGCCATCCTGACCGGCGGGTACCCGCCGGGCACCCGGCTGCGGCAGGAGGCGCTGGCCGAACGGTACGGAGCCAGCCGGGTGCCGGTGCGGGAAGCGCTGCGCATCCTGGAAGCCGACGGCCTGGTGACGACGGTGGCCAATGCCGGGGCGTGGATCGCCTCGCTCAGCCTCGACGAATGCGTGGAGCTCTACCAGGTCCGCGAGCGGATCGAGCCGCTGCTGCTGCGCTACAGCCTGCCGCACCTCGACGACCTGAGCGTCGAGCGGTTGGCCGAACTCGCCGAGCAGATGCGCCGCACCAGCGACGTCGAGCAATTCCTGGCACTGGACCGCGAGTTCCACCTGGGCAGCTATGCCGGTGCAGGAACCTCTTTCCTGGGGCCCACCGTGGAGCGGCTGTGGAACACCACCCAGCACTACCGTCGCGCGTTCACCCGGCTGCTCGACGATGACAGCCACCGCATCGTGCACGACGAACATCACATGCTGGTCGCGGCAATCCGCGATCAGGACTCCGAGGATGCCGAACGCGTTCTGCTCGGCCATATCCGGCGTACTCGGCGCCAACTCGCGCGCCACCCAGAAGTATTCGACTGAACGGTCCCGAGAGAAGGAATTCATGGCAATCGCAACGATCAATCCGGCGACCGGTGAGACGGTCGAGACCTTCGAGGCGCATTCCGCCGACGAGGTGCAGCGACGAATCGCGCAAGCCTTCGACGCGAGTCAGAAGCTGCGCACCACCAACTATGCGCAGCGCTCCCGGTGGATGCACGCCACCGCGGACCTGCTGGAGGCCGACGTCGACAAGACCGCGGAGATGATCACCATCGAGATGGGCAAACCCATCGCCCAGTCGCGGGCCGAGGTGCTCAAGTGCGCCAAGAACATCCGCTACTACGCCGACAATGCCGAGTCCTTCCTGGCCGCAGAGGAACTGGCCGATCCGGCGTCGGTGGCGGCGTCGGCCGCGGGCACGGTGTGGCAGCCCCTGGGCGTGGTGCTGGCGGTGATGCCGTGGAATTACCCACTGTGGCAGGTGATCCGCTTCGCCGCCCCGGCACTGATGGCAGGCAACACCGGGCTGCTCAAACACGCATCGAACGTCCCGCGGTCTGCGCTCTATCTCGACGACCTCTTCGAGCGAGGCGGTTTTCCGGCCGGCTCGTTCCGCACCCTGCTGATCGGTGCGGGTGACGTCGCGGCCGTCATCGAGGACAGCCGCGTCACCGCCGTCACGCTCACCGGCTCCGAACCCGCCGGACGTTCGGTGGCCGGTATCGCGGGGCAGCAGATCAAGAAGGCTGTCCTCGAACTCGGCGGCTCCGACCCGTTCGTCGTGATGCCCAGCGCCGATATCGAAGCAGCGGCCACCACCGCAGTGAAGGCCCGCATCTCCAACAACGGTCAATCCTGCATCGCAGGTAAGCGTTTCATCGTCCACACCGACGTGTACGACGAGTTCACCCGACTGTTCGTCGCCAAGATGAATGCGCTCAAGGTCGGTGACCCGCTGGACGAAACCACCGATGTCGGACCGCTGGCCACCGAGTCCGGCCGTACCGACGTCGCCGAACTGGTGGATGACGCGGTGCTCAAGGGGGCCGAGGTGCTCGCCGGCGGCAGCGCACCCGACCGGTCGGGCTGGTACTACAACCCGACCGTGCTGGCCGGGCTGACCGACGAGATGCGGATCGTGCTGGAGGAAACATTCGGCCCGGTCGCGTCGGTGTACAAGGTCGCCGATCGCGAGGAAGCCGTCCGCATCGCGAACCAGACCACCTTCGGGCTGAGTTCGGCGGTGTGGAGCAACGACCCGGAAGAACAGGATTGGTTCGTCGCCAACCTCGACGCGGGTGCGGTGTTCCTCAACGGCATGACGGTGTCCTACCCGGAGCTGCCGTTCGGCGGCATCAAGGACTCCGGCTACGGCCGCGAACTCGCCGCCGCAGGCATCCGGGAGTTCTGCAACCTCAAGACGGTCTGGAAGGCGTGACGATGGCGCGTATCAGCTATGTCCGGCCGGACAGTGTCACCGAACCCGATCTGGTCGACATCCTGGCGCAGTCGCGCACCTTCGGCACTCCCCGCCTGGAGAGTCAGGCCATCCGCGCACATGTGCCCGCCGTGCTGCGCACCTTCACCGCGTCGTGGCAGCAGACGTTCCGCGACGGTGTGCTCGACCATGGGATCAAGGAACTCGCGCGCGTGTTCATCGCCAAGAGTCTGGACTGCGGCTACTGCGCGGGGCAGCGTTCACACCTGGGCGCCGAGGCGGGCCTGACCGAGCGCGAGTTCGACGAGGTGATCGAGTTCCGTGATTCGACCGTGCTCGGCGACCGGGAGAAATCGGCGCTGATGTGGGCCGAGGCCATCGCCTGGGATCCCAACCTGGCCGACGACGCGCTGTGGGCGCAACTGCACGCCCACTTCACCGAACCCGAACTGGTCGAACTGGGGTCTTTCATCGCACTCACCATGGGCCAGCAGAAGTTCCTCAAGACTCTGGACCTGCGCCACGGTGATCTCGGCACCGAGAGCCTGGCGGGACTCGCACCCGAGGTGGCAGAAAAACTGAGGGGGTGAGTCCCCTGCTCCATTGACACAGAACTCCCGGCCACCAACGACAACGTTGCCTGACCGGGAGTTCCGTGTCGACAGTGAATCAATACTCGTTGGCCACGAACAGCTCCTGGGCCGGGAACTTGGTGAGGATCACCGGACCGTCGTCGGTGACCACCACTTCCTCCTCGATCCGGGCCGCCGAGGTCCCGTCCGAAGCCGGGCAGTACGTTTCCATCGCGAACACCATGCCGGCCTGCAACTCGACCGGATTATCCAGCGAGTTCAGCCGCGAAATAATGGGCCGCTCATGCAATCCCAACCCCAGACCGTGCGCGAACTGAAGGCCGAAGGCCGCCATCTCGTTCTCGAACCCGAAGTCCTCGGCCTTGGGCAGCAGTCGGGCGATGTGATCCGACCCCACGCCGGGACGGATCGCCTCGATGGAGCGGTCCATCCACTCCCGCGCGGTCTTGTAGGCATCGCGCTGGCTCTGTGTCGCCGACCCGACACCGAAGGTGCGGTAGTAGCAGGTTCGATACCCGTTGTACGAGTGGATGATATCGAAGAACGCCTGATCTCCCGGACGGATGATCCGGTCGGTGAAGTTGTGCGGATGCGGATTGCACCGCTCCCCGGAGATCGCATTGACTGCCTCGACCTGATCCGATCCGAGCTCGTAGAGCCGCTTGTTGGCCAGCGCGACGATCTCATTCTCGCGCACACCAGGTTTCAGCATATCCACGATGTCCTGATAGACCCCGTCGACCATGGCCGCCGCCTGGTTGAGCAGCATGATCTCGTCCTGGGATTTGATCACCCGGGCGTCGAGCATGCTCTGCTGCGCGTCCACCACCGTCAGACCCTGACGCTGCATCTCGAACAGAAACGGCGGCTCGACGATGTCCATGCCCACCGGCGCATCGGCCACCCCGGCTTCCACGAGGATGGATTTGATCTCGGTGACCGCATCTCGCATCAGACCCGCGTCCGGGGCCACCGCGCCGCGGAAACCGAGGAACCCGGCCCGCCAGTTCTCCTGCGGCAGCCACGGACTGTAGAGCTTGTGATGGCGCACCGCCGAACCGAAATCCCACAGGATCGGATCCCGATCGCGAGTCAGCAGGCAGTAGCGAATCATCTTGTCGCCCAGCGCCCCACCGATCCACGTCTGCGTGGTGTAGCGGATGTTGTAGAAATCGAAGAGCAGAAACGCACCGCATCCGCTGGCCTCCAGCGCAGCCTTCGCCCGGGAGATCCGGTAGTCCCGTAGCCGGGCGAAGTCGACGCGCTCCTCGTAGTCGACGCCCATGTGGCCGGGCGCGCCCAGCGGCCGTGCAGTGCTCACGTGTGAACCGGCGGGGTCAGGCCGTCATCGACGGAGACGTTCTCGGACACGAGCTCCATACCTGCACCACGAGCCACTTCCAGGAGCAGCGTCGCAAAGTCCTCCTCGACTCCCACCCCGGCGCCTGCGGCCTGCGCCACGATCTGCCTGGTCGCCGAGGCGATCGGCATGGGCGACTTGAGCTGGTAGGCGGCTTCCAGTCCGAGATCGAAGTCCTTCTGCAGCAGCCCCATGGTGAACGTCGGCGTGAAGTCGAGATTGACGAACGCCGGCGACTTGTACTGCGTGAAAGTCGATCCCATCACCGAGTCGTTCAGGAACTCGAGGAAATCGGCGCGGCTCACACCACCCTTCTCGACCAGGACCGTGATCTCGGCCAGGCACTGTGTCACCACGCCGAGCATCAGGTTGTGGGCGATCTTGACCAACCGGGCCACTTCCCCTTCACCGACGTAGGTGACGCTGCGGCCGAACACCTGCAGCACCGGTTCGACGGTCTCGAAAACCTCGCGGGGACCGGAGACCGCGACGGTGAGCTTCCCCGCCGCAATGACTTTCGGGTTTCCACTGACCGGGGTTGCCAGAAAATCGCAACCGCGGGAGTTGGCCGCTTCACGGATCTTGGCACTGGCTTCGGCGGACACCGTCGACGAATCGGCGATCACTCGCGGCGAATCGGTACCGGTGAGCAGTCCGTCTTCCCCGAGCATCACCTGCTCGAGGTCGGCGGACGTGGACACCATGGCGAACACCAGATCACGATCGGCGAGGTCCACCGGTTTGGTGACGACCTTGGCGCCCTTCTCCACCAGCGCGGCGGCCTTGGATGCGGTGCGGTTGTACACCGTGACGTCATAGCCGGCGTCCAGTAGCCGGGTGACGAGCTGGGCACCCATGCGGCCCGCGCCGATCCAGCCGATCTTCAGGTTCGAAGTAGACATGTTGTCGTTCCTTTTCTTGTCAGGCTGTCGGTTGTGTTGCCGGAGTGTCGGATGCGCTGGGCGCATGCACCGCACCACCGAAGTAGAGGTCGGCGATCTCAGGATTCGCCAGGACGGATTGCGCGGGGCCGGTCAGCAACACCCGGCCGCTTTCCATCACGATGCCGGTCGACGCCATCCGAAGGCCGAACCTGACATTCTGTTCCACCATCAGGATGGCTTTGCCCTGCGCCCGCATGATCGCGACGGCTTCGTCGATCACGGTGAGCGACTTGGGATCCAGCCCAAGGGAAGGTTCGTCGAGCAGAACCAGCTTGGGGTCCAGCATCAGCGAGCGGGCGAATTCCACCATGCGGCGCTGCCCGCCGGAGAGGTTGCCGCACCGGATGCCGGTCTTGTCCTGAACCAGCGGGAACATGTCGAGCACCTCGTCGTAGCGCCGCTTGACCAGCGCCCGCTGCCTGCGGATGACATAGGCGCCCATCAGGATGTTCTCCTTGACGGTCAACGTCGGGAACAACCCGTTGCTCTGCGGGACCTGGGTGACACCGCAGCCGAGCACCTCATCAGGGGCGAGACCGGTGATGTCCTTGCCGTCCAGGAGAATCCGACCCGCACTGGGCTTGAGGATGCCGCTGACAGCGCGCAGGACGGTGGATTTCCCCGCGCCGTTGGGGCCGACGATACAGCCGATCTCCCCCGGGCCCACCTCGAGATCGACACCTTGCAGGACATTGCCGCCGCCGTAGCCGGCGACAACCCCTTCCAGTTTGATCATGCTGGATTTCCTTCCGTGACGCGGACTTTCGACCCCTTCGAAGGTGCCTCGAGCAAATAGTCGTCACCGAGATAGGCGTCGAGCACCAGCGGGTCCTTCTGGATCTGCTCCGGGCTGCCCTCCGCGATCACCGCTCCGCGGGCAAGCACCCGGATCGGATCGCACAAGCCGACCACGAACGGCATGTTGTGCTCGACCAGCAGGAATGTCTTGCCGCCAGCATTGAGCTCGCGGATCAGGTCGCCCATCCGCTCGATCAGTGTCGGGTTGATGCCGCCTGCCGGTTCGTCGAGCAGGATCAACTTCGGATCGAGCATCAGGACCTGGGCGAGTTCGACGAGCTTCTGCTGGCCGTAGGACAGTGCACCGGCTTGTGCGTCGCGGTAGGCGGCCATCCCGACGAACTCCAGCAGTTCTTCGGCCCGAGCGGCCTCCGTGCCGCTGACGGCGCCGAGCCCCAACTGTGACACCGAGAAGTCCCGTAGCGGCGCGACGACGTTCTCCAGCACCGTCATCTCGCGGAACAAGCGGGTGATCTGGAACGTCCTGCCTAGCCCTCGGTGTGCCCGCGACCACGGTGAGAGCGCTTCCATATGCTCGCCACCCAACAGGATCTCGCCCTTATCCGGGGCCATGGTGCCCGAGATCAGGTTGAACACCGTGGTCTTACCCGAACCGTTGGGTCCGATCAGTGCGGTGATGGATCCTTCGGGAACGGAGAAGCTGCAGTCGTTGACCGCGTGGTTGCCGCCGAAGCTCTTGAACAGCCCGCGCACCTCGAGGATCGTCTTGCCTGTCGGCTCGGCTCTGCGGATCTCGGTCCGGATCAGTGGACGGTCAAGGGGATTGAGACGGGCACCGGAAAGGCCGACGGTACCTTTGGTCCTGGCCTTCTCGATGAAGGACGCCGCCGTCGGCAGGATGCCCTTGGGCAGCAGGATCACCAGCAGTACCAGCAGACCGCCGAAGAGCACCAGCCGCGCGTTACCGCCACCGAACGCCTGGTTGGCGTAGATGTTGACCGGCTGAATGATGAAGGCGCCCAAGACCGGACCCCATAGCGTGCCACGGCCGCCCATGATCACCGCGAGCACGATCAGCGCACTGGTGATGATCGAGAACATGCCGATCGGGTCGACGAAGGACAGGTAGTACCCGTACACCGAGCCTGCCATGCCGACGAACAGCGCCGATAGACCGAAGGCCAGCAGCTTGTAGACCGGCGCATTGACACCGATGGTGCCTGCCTTGCCTTCGTCTTCACGGATGGCGATCAGGCCCATGCCGAACTTGGTGCGCCGGATCCACCATGTCATCAGCACGGAGGCCGCCAGCAGCGCTACGAGCACCAGATGGAAAGGCCAGTTCCCCCACGCATCGGGCCAATCCGGCAGTGGCAGCGTCAGTCCGGAGCTGCCGTTGGTGACGGAGACCCATTCGATGGCGACGAACTGGATGAGGAACAGGAACGCCACCGTGATGATGACGAACGCCGGGCCGCGGGAGCGGTACGTGACGAGCCCGAGCAGCATCGCGATGAGTGCGGCGATCACGCCGGCCAGCGGCACCCACACCAGAGGCTCGATATCGGGAAACCGATTGGCCATGATGGCGCCGACGTAGGCGCCGATACCGATGAACGCACCCTGGCTCAGCGACAGATAGCCGGTGAACCCGGTGATGATGTTCAGACCGCTGGCGCCGATGGCCAGCACCAGCGACAGGATGACGATGTTCTGCGCGGACATGCTGGGCGACAAAGGAAACAGCAGGATCACCACCGCTGCGACAGTGAGGACACCGCGGCCCACCCACTTGTGCATTGCGGGATCGAGTAGTCGTGACTTCGTGTCGTGGGTACTCATGCGACCGCGTCCTCCCGGAGTCGGGTGCCCATCAGGCCCTGTGGCCGGGTGATCAGCACGGCGATGATGACGAGGAACGGCACCGCGACCGGCCAGGCCGCTCCGACGTAGGCGGTGGCCGCCATTTCACCGATACCGATCACCAGCGCGCCGAGCACCGCGCCCGGCAGGCTGCCGAGGCCACCGAGAACGACGATCGCGAGCAGTCGGGCGATCCACTGGTAGTGGGTGCCGGGCAGGAAGGGATAGATGGTGGACAGCATCGCGCCGCCGGCACCGAGGGTGGCCACACCGATGGCGAAAGTGAGCGCGGCGATGGTCGCGACACTCACCCCCACCAGCAGCGCACCACTCTCGTTCGATGACGCTGCACGGATCGCCCGGCCCGCCCACGTGTGGTTGAGCAGGAGGTAGAGCGCACCCATCACCGCGACCGCGATGACCGCGGCGATGAGCATGGCCTGCGGCACGTAGATCGATCCGAACGTCAGCGAGGCGTCGGTGTAGGACACCACCACGGTGGAGGAGGTGTTGCCCCAGATGAACCCCATGATGCCCTCGAGCATCAGCGCGATTCCGAAGGTGGCCAGCACCGTCATCGTCACGTGGGCACCGCGCACGTGCCGGATGACCAGAACGTAGACCAGCCAGCCGAACCCGAACATGACCACCATGACGATGGGGATGGATAGCAGCGGGTCCAGGCCGAGACTGCGCCACAGCGTGAGGGTCAGGAACGCCGCGAGTACCGCGAACGCGCCGTGGGCCAGGTTGATCACCCGCATGACCCCGAAGATCAGGGTCAGGCCGGAGGCCATCAGCGCGTACAGCGCGCCGACGAGCACTCCGAGGATCAGCGTTTGGACGAGGGATGTCATGCGAGGCGGCTCCTAATCAGGTGTACGGGAATCAGAGATCCCCGCCACGCCAGCGGAGAATCTGGTCTGAGGTGGCAACATCTGTGGGAAGCACGACCTGCGAGACACCCGCCTGCCACTGCCCGACCAGGAAGTCACCCTTGGGACTCCCGTCTTCGTTCCAGCTGAGCGTGCCCAGCAGCGTGTCGACACTGTTGCTGCGCAGCCAATCTGCGAGAGCTGCCTGATCGTCGATGGAGCCGACGGCTGTGACCGCCGCCGCGAGCACCTGTCCGGCGGCGAACCCGTCGGCAGCATCCTCGGGTGGGCTCTGGCCGAACTTCTCCTCGAAGCGCTTGACGAACTCGGCGTTGTCGGTGGTGTCGGACAGCGGGCTGTAGCTCGACGAGAAGAACACGCCTTCGGCGTTATCGGCCCCGACGGCGTCGAGGTACTGCTGGCCATAGGTGGGCGAGCTGCTCTGGTAGAGGATCGACGGCTGATAGCTGGCACGGTTCATCGAACGGATCATGTTGACCCCGTCCTCGAATTGTGCTCCCTGCACGACGATTTCGGCTCCAGCATCGCGCATGGCGTTGACCACCGAGTCGAAGTTCTTGGTGGTGGCGGGGTACTTGTCCTTGTACACGGTGCGGATGCCTGCGGCAGACAGGATCTTCTCGGCGCCGTCGACGACCGGCCCGGCGAACGGGTCATCCAGCGTCGGGTATGCGGCGGTCGTCGGGCGTTGCTCCGGAGGAAGCGCAGCGACCCATTCGGCGAACACCTTCGCCTGGTCGGTGGCGATGGCCTGCTGGGAGAAGAAAATGTACGAGAATCCACGGCTGAACATGTCCGGCGAACCGCAGGATGGGCAGACGAAGAGCTTCTTGTTCTTTTCGGCGATCGCCGAGGCCGGGATGTTCAGCAGCGACGACTGGCTGCCCAGCAGCAGGTCGACCTTGTCCTGCGAGATCAGGTTGTTGTAGTTGCTGACCGCTGTCTCTTGCTGGGTGGCATCGTCTTTGACGATGATCTCGACCTGCTTGCCGAGCAGTCCACCCTTTTCGTTGGTCATCTCGACCCAGGTTTCGTAGCCACGCTGGGTATCCAGGCCGCCCTGGCTGAACTCGCCGGTCAGCGGTAGCGAGGCGCCGATCCGGAGGGTCTCGCCGTCACCACCTCCGTCCGCGGAACACGCCGACACGGTCAGCGCGATCGCCGCAGTCGCGGCAATCGCGCGAAATACATTGGTAAAGCGCATGTCCAACCTCTCTGTCAGACCGATTGCCCCGATGGCGGTGGCCGAGTGTTGCCCACATCACTTGCAATCGATTGCAGTGAATCGTCACACAGTCATGATTCCCAGTCAACAGTTTCCCGGCAGCCCGTCACCGCAACCGCACACTCTCAACGGCATATACACCCGCGATATGCCGCTCGCATCGAGTAAGGGCTTCCGAAGCGATCCCGGTCGGTCTATAGTCGACCGCAATCGATTGCAGTATTGATGACTCGCGACGGAGCGCCCATGACCCTGGCCGACACCACGACCACCCGGCCCGGACCGCTGCCGCGCTCCGAATGGGGCGCCTTCATCGACGGCGGCTTCGTCCCGGCCGGCGACCTGCCGACATTCGAGGTTGTCGAGCCGTCGACCGCCGCGGTCATCGCCGCCGTCGTCTCCGCAGATGATGCCCTGGTGGACCGGGCGGTGCGGTCGGCCCGCGCGGCAATGCCCGCCTGGCGCGATCTGTCGGGCCGGCAGCGCGGCGGCTACCTCAAGCAGGTCGCCGAACGCATCCGCGCGCACGCCGACGAACTGGCCGAGCTGGTGTCCCGGGAGAACGGCAAGCCCAAACGGGATGCGCTGGCCAACGATGTGGCCTTCAGCTCCAACTGTTTCGAGTTCTTCGCCGGCCTCGGCGACAGCCTGCCGGGCGAGATCATCGACCAGGGCCCGATCGAGACCCGGGTGGTCTACGAGCCCTACGGTGTGGTCGCCTGCATCCTGCCGTTCAACTGGCCGCCCATCCATTTCGCCAAGAAGGGTGCACCCGCGCTGATCACCGGCAACACCGTGGTCATCAAACCGGGCGAGCAAGCCCCGCTGACAGTGCTGAGACTGGTCGAGATCGCCAACGAGGTCCTGCCGCCCGGTGTCCTGAACGCGGTACCCGGATTGACCGCAGGCGCCGCGCTGGCCGGCCACCCCGGCGTCGAGCGCATCAGCTTCACCGGTGCCACCGCCACCGGCAGACGCGTCCTCGAGACTGCCGCACAGAATCTGACCTACGCGACCATGGAACTCGGCGGTAAGAACGCCCTGATGGTTTTTCCCGACGCCGACCTCGACCTGGCGGTCACGGTGTCGATCGAGGCGATGTTCTACAACCAGGGCGAAGCCTGCACATCGACGGCACGAATCCTGGTGCAGGACGCCGTGTATGACACCTTCCTGGAGAAGTTCACCGCCGCGGCAACAGCGCTCGTGGTGGGTGACGGTTTGGACGCGCAGACCGATATCGGTCCGATGGTCGATGCCAGACACCGCGACCGGGTGCTGCAATACCTGCAGACCGCCCTCGACGAGGGCGCCCGCATCGTCGGGCAGGGCACGGTGCCCACCGAGGCGCCCTATACCGACGGTTATTGGGTGCCGCCGACGGTGCTCGCCGATGTGACCCCCGATTCGACTGTCGGACAGGAGGAAATCTTCGGGCCGATCGCGCTGCTGATGCGGTATTCCGCCCTCGACGAGGCCATCGAGATCGCCAACGGCACGGCCTATGGCCTCACCGCCGCCATGATCACCCGCGACGAAGCGGCGGCCTGGCACATCGCGCACCGCCTGGAGGCCGGCATGGTGTTCGTGAACAACTACATGCGCCGTTCCTTCCTCGGGTCGCCGTTCGGAGGCCAGAAGGGCAGCGGGTTCGGCCGGGAGAACGCTCCGGAGACCCTGCACGAGTTCGTCAGGTCGAAGGCCGTACGGTTCCGGTCCGGCCGTGGAGAGGTGCCGGTATGGCCGCCTCGTGGCTGAGCCGGCAAAGGGGCGAGCGAAGCGACGGGGAAAACACCTGACGGGGCGCCGATGATCCTGATCATCGGCGCCTTCGTCTCACTGATCGACCGTTCGGTGATGCCGCCGCTCATCCCGGTCATCGCTGCAGACTTCGGCACCTCGATCGAGGCGATCGGCCATTCGCTGACGGTCTACGCGGTGGTCTACGCGGCGTTCCAATTGATCTGGAGCACGCTGGCGGCGCGCTACGGCCGGGTCCGCATCCTGGTCATCTCAACCATGCTCGGCGGATTGGCCAACCTGGCAACGGCATTCACCCATGATGCGGGGTCCTACAACATCGCGCGCGCTGCGTCGGCCGCCGCGTTCGCCGCGACCATCACCACCGTGCTGATCTACTACGGCGAAACCCTGACAATCAGACAGCGCGCGGTGGCCACCGCCAACCTCGCCGCCGCGATCGCGATCGGCCTGTCCGCGGGCACGGTGGGTGCCGGCGTCATCGCCCAATGGATCGGTTGGCGTTGGGTTTACGTGGCGATCGCCGCGCTCTCGATGGTTCTGGCACTGGGATTCACGCGACTCAAGGGGTCGGCCAACGACACTCCGGAGCGGCTGATCCCGTCCCTGCGCCGGCTGGCGGGCAATCGGTGGGCCCTGGCGATCCTGGCGTTCACCGTCGCCGAGGGCGCGCTGTTGGTCGGGGTGTTCAACTACCTGGCGGTGGCGTTGCAGACGACGGGCGCCTCGGTACTGGTGGCCGGGGTGGCGACCGCGATGTTCGGCGCCGCAGTGGTGATCGTCAGCCAGTCGATGAAGCTGATCCTGGACCGCTGGCCCACCTGGGTGTTGATGTTGTCGGCCGGGTTGAGCACGGTCACTGCATATGTCGTCGTGGCCCTGCAGATCTCGCTTGCTACGGTGTCGGCCGCCGCGATCCTGCTCGGCGTGGCCTGGGCTTGCGGGCACACCACGATGCAGACCTGGATGACCGACGCGGCGGCCGACAGTCGCGCCATCGGGATGTCGTTCTTCTCGATCGCGTTGTTCGTCGGTGCATCCGCAGGCGCCGCGGCAGGGAACATCGCCGCGGGCGCCGACCGCTTCGGGACGCTGTTCGCGCTCGCCGCGATCGTGTCGGTGGTCTACGCCGCCGTCACCACCGTGGCCCGCGCCCGCTATACCGTCCGGGAATGACGGTCAGCCCGCCAGGACGGCCGGGCGCACTACCTCTTCGAATCGCGCGGTGAGGCCGTCGAGTTCGGCCATCGGCAGGAACTGCCTGCGCAACCCGACCAGGGTGCCCAGTGCGGCGACATCCACCGCACCGTTGCCGATCAGTCCACGCAAGGGATCCTTCAGCACAGCAACATGTTCGGTGGCCAGCTCCGAATCGAGATCGAGTAGCCGGCCGGCGGACTCGCCGGCCGCATCATCCAGCGCCCCGGAGCGGATGGCCCGTGCCGTCTCCCCGAGCACCTGGACCAGCCGGTCTACGGCGGCGGCGCCCGCCCCGTCACGCAGCCGGGCCACAACGGTACCCACGTAGGGACCCAGCCGCGTGACCTCGGCGAGCAGCAGGCAGCCACGGGCCCGCGCCGTCAGTTCGTTGCCGGCGTTGAGCACCGTCAGATCGCAGCCGCCGCTGTGTAAGGCGTTGGTGCGCTTGGGGGTGGAGCCCAGCGCGATGACCTCCAGACTGTCCCGGGAGATCCCGAGCTCGGCGAGGAGCGCGTAGCCGACGAAGGCGAATCCCGAATTCGGGACATCGACCCCCAGGCGTCCGCCGGCGACCTCGCGGAGTCCGGTCACACCCGGCCGCGCCGCGAGACACAACCGCAGCCCGCGGTCGATACCGGCGACGATCTCGACGTCGAGCAACTCCCCCAACGGGTTCTTCGGCAGGAACCGATACGCGAGAACGTTGTCGGGACTGGTGAATACGGCGTCGAACTCGCCATTCCTCAGGGAGGTGAACTGGGCGGGCGACGACGGCACCGGCACATCACGGACCTGGAGTCCGGCGTCGACGAGACGACCGGTGCTGCGGGCGACGTCGAGCAGCACCGACGGACTGAACACCCCGAGCGTGATCTGATCCATGAACCTGCAATCGATTGTGGGAACGTCCCACCGAAGCTTAGCGGTCCGGGGGACCGAACGCCGGTCAGTTCTTCGCAGGCCCCGTGGAGCCACGCGCCACCAGCGACACCGGCAACGTCAGGGTCGCCGCCTCCTGCTCGCCCGCCTCGATTCCGCGTAGCAGCAGCCGGGCGGCCTCAGCGCCGATTTCGCGCAGCGGCATGCGCACCGTGGTCAGGGGCGGCCAGAAGTCACCGGCGAACGGCATATCGTTGAACCCGACCACCGAAACGTCCTCCGGGCAGTGCAGGCCTTCGGCTCGCAACCGGCGGATCAGGCCCAGCGCCACCAGATCATTGCCGGCGACCAGAGCTGTGGGATTGATCTTGTTGTGCGCCAACAGTTGATCAGCGGCAGCCACCCCGGCCTCGATGGTCAACGCCGATGCGTAGATCGTCTGATGTTGCACGCCGGCCCTGGTGGCCGCAGCCTCAAAAGCCTCGGCCCGCGAACGCGTCGTGGAGAAATTCGGCGGCCCGGCGACGTGGATGATCCGGCGGTGCCCCAGCTCGACCAGATGCTCCAGCGCCAGCTCGATACCGCGCGAATTGTCACCGGTGACCAGGGGAAAATCTCCGAGTCCGGCATCACGATTGACCAGCACCACCGGCACGGCAGCGGCAACCGCCTCCTCGACCACAGATTGGTCGTCGAGCCGGCCCGTCGCCAGCAGGAAACCGTCGACCCGGCGTTGTAACAGCGACTCGAACACGGAGATCTCGACGTCATCGTGGGAGTCGGTGTTGGCGATGAGCACCGTATAGCCCTGCGCCTGCAGCACATGCTCGATCCCGCGGATGATCGGCGGGAAGATCGGATTCATCAGATCCGGGATGATCACGCCGATGGTCATCGACCTACTGGTGCGCAGGCTGCGCGCCATCGCGTTGGGGACGTAACCCAGTTGCCGCGCAGCCCGTTTCACCCGTTTGAGCGTTTCGGCGTTGACCTGATCGCGCGTGCGGGCATTGAGCGCCCTCGACACCGTGGCCTTGTGCACCTCTGCCAGGCGCGCCACATCGTCGATGGTCACTCGTCGCGGCATACTCGGTGTTCCCCCAACCCTGCTCAAAGCCCCGGCTGTCGGGCTGAGGGTCAGGTTACCGCGCCGTCTCCGTCCTTCATGGCAGGTCGTGCAATCGTTCGCATGAGGGTTCGGTGGGTTGGGTTCGCCATCGGTCCGAGCCGGGGCGGTGCGTGCACCGACACTGTCGATCTAGGCAGTGCGTGCGGCCGATTCATTCCCGCCGAGCAGCCGGCCCGACAGCAGACCCCAGGTCACCGCGTGCGACACGCAGGCCGCGCGGTTGCTGGCACCGAGCTTGGCCATCGCGCTCTCCATGTGGTGGCCGGCGGTGCGCACGCTGATGAACAGCTGCGCGGCAATCTGATTGTTCGTCAGGCCTTGGGCAGCCAGGGTGAGCGCATCCAGTTCGCGGGGCGTGATCGCGAAGGGCAGCGGATCGCGGGTCACCAGGATCACCCCGCTCAGGCTGTCCTGCCGGAACCGCTTCGCGGTGTCGATATGGCGGGCGTGCAGCCAGGTGCTGCCGTCGAACCAGCGGGTCACCTCGGGCCGGAAACTCAGCCCGGGGGCACGCGCGGCCAGCGTCATATCGGCCACCAGCGTGCGGTCCAACGGATTGTCGAAGGTGTCGCCGTGGATCAGCAGATGGGCCCGCCCGGCCGCGTCCACCGCCCAGGCCTGGGCCTCCGGCGCCACCAGTTCGGCGACCATCCGCGGCCGGACCGAGAAATCCAGGTGCGCGGCCATCTGCGCGCGCAGCGCATTGATCTCGGCGACATCGTCATCGCTGGGGTACCGCGCGTCATCGCAGTTGACGTGGATGGTTCCCGCATAGGTGCCGTCGGCGGTGACCAGACGTGCCGAGAGTCCCTCGTCGAATCCGGCGGGAACGAAGACGCCCTGCACCGAGTAGGTGTTGCGGTACTCCGGGAAATCCCGCCACCGCAATGCCCCGAGCCCGCGTACCCGCATGGTGTCGAACAACGGATCGTGATCGATGAACCAGGTGTTCAGGTGGTCCATCACATGGTCGGGATAGCCGTGGTTGGCGACCGCGACGTGATGGCGGCGGATCGGATCCCACAGGCTGATGGCCGATGCCGAGGAGGCCGCCCGCGCACCCAGAGCCTGCAGCATCTCGTGCGCCCGGGTCTCGATACCGGCCGTGCTCCCCAGCACCTCGCCGTATGCGCCTGCCATCGGTCATCCCTCACTGCGGTTCGGCCCCTCGAAAGCATCATGGGCAGGCCGTGTTTCGCGGATGTTTCGGTGCCGCGGCGGCCAGGAAACGGACCACACGGAAATGGGAGATTCCTCCCATAGCCCGTCCGAGTGGTTCGTTCCTACGCTGGGCGCCAACGATCCCTGACCCTGAAGGCGGCTCCCCATGATCCGACGCCCCACTCGACGATTGCGCACCGGCGTGGCACTGCTTGCCGCGACCACACTCCTGGTCGCCGGCTGCGGGAGCAGAGCCGGTGACGAGGACACCGGTGCCGCTGCCGAAGGGTGCGTCGACACCTCCGGCGCGGCCGTCAAGGTCGGCGCGATCAACTCGCTGTCCGGCGGGCTGGCGGTCAGCGAATCGGTGATCCACGACGCCATCGTGATGGCCGTCGAGGAGATCAACACGAGCGGCGGTGTGCTGGGCAAGCAGCTCGACCTGCTCTCCGAGGACGGCGCCTCCGAGCCCACCACCTTCGCCGAGAAGGCGCAGAAACTGGTCAACAGCGATTGTGTCGCCGCGGTTTTCGGCGGCTACACCTCCGCCAGCCGCAAGGCCATGCTGCCGGTCTTCGAGGGATCCAACGCGCTGCTCTACTACGGCCAGCAGTACGAGGGGCTGGAATCCTCACCCAACATCTACTACACGGGCGCCACCACCAACCAGCAGATCATCCCGTCGCTGGACTACCTCAAGGAGCAGGGCGTGAAGTCGCTGTACCTGGTGGGCAGCGATTATGTGTTCCCGCGCACCTCCAACGCCATCGTCAAGGCCTACGCCGCCGCCAACGGCATCGAGATCAAGGGTGAGGATTACGTGCCGCTGGACAGCACCAACTTCTCCACCATCGTCAACAAGATCCGCAGCGCCGACGCCGACGCGGTGTTCAACGTCGTGGTGGGCGGCTCACTGACCTCCTTCTTCCGCGAGTACAACAGCGCCGGGCTCAGCGCCGAGACGATGCCGGTGATGTCCATGTGTGTCGGCGAGGAAGAGGTCAAGAGCATCGGCGCCGACACCCTCGCCGGCCAGCTCTCATCGTGGAACTACTACCAAACCCTCGACACCCCGGCCAACGATGCGTTCGTCGCCGATTTCAAGGAACGCTTCGGCGCCGACCGGGTGACCTCTGATCCGATGGAATCCGCTTACGCCGCAGTGAAACTCTGGCAGGCGACCGTCGAGAAAGCACAGTCCTTCGGTGTCGCGGACATCCAGGGTGCCGCCGGCGGCGTCAGCGTCGACGCCCCGGAGGGCACCGTCACCATCGACGGGAAGAACCACCACGTCACCAAGACCGCCCGCATCGGCAAGGTCTCGCCCGACGGATTGATCCAGCAGGTGTGGGAATCTCCGCAGCCCATCACCCCGGACCCGTATCTCAAGGAATACCCCTGGGCCGAAGGCATCACGGGCTGACGCGATGCACCTGACACCGAAGGACGAAGACCGGTTGCTGCTCTTCCTGGCCGCCGAACTGGCCCGCAAACACCGGTCCGCCGGGCTGGAACTGAGTTACGCGGAGGCCCGCGCACTGATCGCCGATGAGGTCGTCGAGGCCGCCCGCGGCGGCGCGAATGTCGCCGACGCCGCGGCCCACGGCGCGAGCATCCTCACCGATGACGATGTGCTGCCCGGGGTGCGCACCCTGCTGGGATCGGTTCAGGTGGAGGCGTTCTTCGCCGATGGCCAGAAGCTCGTCACCGTGCACGACGCCATCTCCCCGGGTAACCGCAGCGCCGCCGACCTGGCGGTGATCCCCGGCGAGGTACTGGCCGCCGACGGCGATCTGGAACTCAACGAGGGACGGCCGACCGCCACCGTCACGGTGGAGAACACCGGGGACCGCCCGATCCAGGTCGGGTCGCACTTCCACTTCTTCGAGACCAACCGGGCGCTGCGCTTCGACCGGCGGTCCGCCTTCGGTATGCGCCTGGACATCCCATCGGGAACCGCGGTGCGTTTCGAACCCGGTGAAGCACAGTCCGTTTCACTGACGTCTTACGGCGGTGAGCGCCTGGTCATCGGCCAGAACGATGTCACCAACGCAGCCACCGACACGACCCCGAGCGAGGAGCTCATGACCAGCATGCACGCCCTCGGCTTCCTCGACACGGGGACCTGAGATGGCCTATCGCATCAGCCGGGCCCGCTACGCCGAGTTGTACGGGCCCACCACCGGCGACCGGGTCCGACTCGCCGACACCGAGTTGTTGGCCCGCGTCGAACAGGACGCCACGGTGTACGGCGACGAAGCGGTATTCGGCGGCGGCAAGACCATGCGCGAGGGCATGGCGGTGCACGGTGACATCACCAATGCCGCAGGCGCACTGGACTTCGTCATCACCAACGCGCTGATCATCGACGCGGTGCTCGGTATCCGCAAGGCCGATATCGGTATCCGCGACGGACGCATCGTCGGCGTCGGCAAGGCCGGCAACCCGCGCACCATGGACGGTGTCGACCCGGAACTGATCATCGGTGCGGGAACCGACATCCGCTCCGGTGAGGGCATGATCGCCACCGCCGGGGCCATCGACGTCCACGTGCACTTCGACAGTGCCGGCCTGGTCGAGGAGGCCATCTCCAGCGGGATCACCACCATGATCGGCGGCGGGCTGGGACCGGTCACCGTCGGCATCACCTCCTCGGGCCCGAACAACCTGGCCCGCATGCTCGGTGCCGCCGAGGCCTTTCCGATGAACTTCGGCTTCATCGGCAACGGCAGCGCATCCAGTACCGCACCGCTCATCGAGCAGGGCCTGGCCGGGGCGATCGGCTACAAGATCCACGAGGACTGGGGCGCCACCCCGGCCGCAATCCGCGCCTCGCTGGACGCCGGCGATGAACTCGACCTACAGGTGCAGATCCATACGGACACCCTCAACGAATCGGGGTTCTACGAGGACACCATGGCCGCGATCAGCGGCCGGACGATCCACACCTACCACGCCGAGGGGGCCGGCGGCGGCCACGCCCCCGACATCATGCGGGTCGTGGGCGAACCGTATTGCCTTCCGTCCTCGACGAATCCGACCAACCCGTACACGCTGAACACCTTCGACGAGCACCTCGACATGGTGATGGTGTGCCACCACCTCAACCCGCGGATCCCCGAGGATGTGGCCTTCGCCGAGTCCCGGATCCGGCGGGAGACCATTGCCGCCGAGGATGTGCTGCACGATCTGGGGGCTATCTCGGCAATGGGTTCGGATTCCCAGGGCATGGGCCGCATCGGTGAAACCATTGCGCGCACCTGGCAATTGGCCTCCCATATGCGGGCCACCCGCGGTCCGCTACCCGCCGATGAGGGCAACGGCGACGATAACGCCCGCATCCTGCGCTATATCGCCAAGCTCACCATCAACCCGGCCCGGCTGTTCGGTATCGATCACGAGGTCGGCTCGCTGGAACCGGGCAAGCTCGCCGATATCGTGCTGTGGGAACCCAAGTTCTTCGGCATCCGGCCCGAGGTGGTGTTCAAGGGTGGCTTCCCGGCGTGGTCGGTGATGGGCGAGGCCAATGCGTCCCTGATGAC
>JBPPMV010000589.1:0-7162 GCA_051306235.1 Mycobacterium sp.
CGAGACGATCCGCCGGGCGCAGGTGGCCATCGAGGCCATCGCCGACTCCCTGGAACAGCAGTCCCATGACGGTCCCCGCACCATGCGCCATGCCGTCACCGGCCGGCCCATCACCTGGGCCGATCCCGTCATCGGGTTGCGCAATGCCATCGCCCCGCCGCTGACCATCGAACACACCGAATCAGGGCGCTGCTGGACCGAATTCAGCCTCGGCGCGCCCTACGAGGGCCCGCCCGGGCGGGTACACGGGGGCATCTGCGCGCTGGTGCTCGACCACATTCTGGGCGAGGTCGCCAGTGAGGGTCTGCGCAAACCCCGCTTCACCGGCACCCTGACGCTCAAGTATCTGCGGGGGACGCCGCTCGGGCCGCTACGGGCCGAGGCCTGGGTGGACCGCACCGAGGGCATCAAAGCCTTTGCGCGCGGACAGATTCTGGACGCCGAGGGCGTGACCGTCGAGGCCGAGGGCATCTTCATCATGCCCGCGTGGGCGCGCGAGGCAGGCTGATTCAGGCGGTGCGTCCGACGCGTCTGCGCCCGATGACGTTGTCGAGTGCGATCGAACCGCCACCGACGAACACCAGCAGGAAGAACCCGAAGCAGAACAGCACGGCGGCCTCGCCGCCATTGTCGATGGGCCACAACGCCGTCGGCTGACGCGCGCTGAAGTACGCATACGCCATCTCGCCGGAGGCGACGAACGCCGCGATACGGGTGAACAGGCCGGTGAGGATCAGCAGGCCCAGCACAAGTTCGAGGATGCCGGCGTACCAGTACGGCCAGGTTCCGACGGGCACCGTCCCGCTCGCCATGGCGGTGGGGAACCCGAACAACTTCTGGGTGCCGTGCACGGTGAACAGCAAGCCGAACACGATCCGGAATGCCGAGAGCACGACCGGGGCGAACCGGCTCAGCTTGTTTTCGATGTTTGTCAACGCCATCTGCCCATAATAGGACTACGGTCCGTTTCTTTGCTAGTCGGAATCGGTCCGGGATCGCAGCCTGTCCAGCGAGTATGGGCCCGGGCCGGTGAACACCAGAAGAAAGAACCCGAAACAGAAGAGGATCGGGGACAGGCCACCGTTTCCGCCGTACTCCGGCGGGACGATCGGCCACAATCCGAGCGGTTGGTGCTGCCAGAAGTACGCGACCGCCATCGTCCCCGAGGCGACGAAAGCCGCACTGCGGGTGAACAGCCCGACCAGGATCAGCAGCCCGGCGACGAACTCGATCAGACCCGCGTACCAGCCGGGCCACGAACCGAACGGCATCACCATGGCAATGGGCCAGCCGAACAGTTTCGAGGTGCCGAATGTGATGAACAGAAACCCGAAGATGACCCGGAACAGACTCAACACCGACGGCGCGAGCGCATCCAGGCGGGTGGACAACGTGATCATGGGTTGACCCTACAAAGCACTCGGGCCGAGCGGTGGATCCGCCCGGCCCGAGTGTTGCACTGCTGGTTACCCGTCGCTCGACCTACACGTCGCTTTTACTCAGACGTCGCTTTTAGTTAGACGTCGCTTTTAGTTAGACGTCGTAGTAGAGCGCGAACTCGTACGGGTGCGGCCGGATCTGGATCGGCATGATCTCCTGCTCGCGCTTGTAGGAGATCCAGGTCTCGATCAGGTCATCGGTGAACACGCCGCCCTCGGTGAGGTAGTCGTGATCCGCTTCGAGCCGGTCGATCACCGCGGACAGTGACGTGGGTGCCTGCGGGATGTTGGCGGCCTCGTCCGGCGGGAGCTCGTAGAGGTCCTTGTCGACCGGGGCCAACGGCTCGATCTTCTTCTTGATGCCGTCGATACCGGCCATCAGCATCGCCGCGAACGCCAGGTACGGGTTGCCCGAGCTGTCCGGCGCGCGGAACTCGAGACGCTTGGCCTTCGGGTTGTTGCCGGTGATCGGGATCCGGACGGCGGCCGACCGGTTGCGCTGGCTGTACACCAGGTTGATCGGTGCCTCGTAGCCCGGGACCAGACGCTTGTAGGAGTTCACCGTAGGGTTGGTGAACGCCAGCAGCGACGGGGCGTGGTGCAGGATCCCGCCGATGTAATGGCGCGCCAGATCCGACAGTCCGGCATAACCCGACTCGTCGTGGAACAGCGGCTTGCCGTCCTTCCACAGCGACTGGTGGGCGTGCATGCCGGAGCCGTTGTCACCGAACAGCGGCTTGGGCATGAAGGTGACGGTCTTGCCGTTCTTCCATGCCGTGTTCTTGACGATGTACTTGAACAGCAGCACATCGTCGGCCGCGGCCAGCAGGGTGTCGAACTTGTAGTTGATCTCGGCCTGACCGGCGGTGCCCACCTCGTGGTGACCGCGCTCCAGGGTGAAACCGGCGTTCTGCAGATTGGTGGCGATCTCGTCGCGCAGATCCACATAGTGGTCGTACGGCGCAACCGGGAAGTAGCCACCCTTCTGGCGGACCTTGTAGCCCAGGTTCGGGCTGCCATCGGCCTCGTAGGGCTCACCGGTGTTCCACCAGCCGGACTCGGAGTCGACCTCGTAGGAGGTGCCGTTGATCTTCGAATCGAATGTCACCGAGTCGAAGATGTAGAACTCGGCCTCGGCACCGAAGAAACAGGTATCCGCGATACCGGTGCTGACCAAGTAGTTCTCGGCCTTGCGGGCGACGTTGCGCGGGTCGCGCGAGTAGGCCTCACGGGTGAACGGATCGTGCACGAAGAAGTTCACGTTCAGCGTCTTGGCCTTGCGGAACGGATCGATGCGTGCCGTGCTGGGATCGGGGAGCAACATCATGTCGGATTCGTGAATCGACTGGAACCCGCGGACCGAGGAGCCGTCGAAGGCCAACCCGTCCTCGAACACGCTCTCGTCGAATGTCGAAGCCGGAATCGAGAAGTGCTGGACGACACCGGGCAGATCGCAGAACCGAATGTCGACGTACTCGACATTCTCGTCCTTGATCAGCTTGAAGATGTCATCGGAGGTCTTTTCTGCCACTACGAATTCTCCTTTTCTGGTGACCCGCGCGTTGACGCTAAGGACACGATGTTGCACGGTCATCAACCATATGTTGCGTGGACGTTACGCAAGTGCTTCCGCTCTATGCTGGCTGTATGGCCCGTGATCTCTCATCCTGGTTGTCCGGACCGGAACCTTCAAGCTCGGGTACACCCGCCGACGGGCCCGACGACTACCCCGGGCACCGGCTGGGGCTACCCCAGCACGGGCCGGGATCGATCGCCGGCTTCGGGCGCCGGACTGCTGCGCTGCTGGTCGACTGGCTGATCGCCTACGGTCTGGCCGCGCTGGCCATGAGCACCGGCCTGGTGTCCATCCAGGCCCTGTCCACCGCGGTCCTGGTGATCTGGCTGGTGCTGGGCGCGGCCTCGGTGCGGCTGTTCAGTTTCACCCCCGGCCAACTGGCTCTCGGATTGATGGTGGTGTCCGCCGACAACCGACAGCATGTCGGCATCGGACGCGCCGTGGGCCGCGGTCTGCTGACGGCACTGGTGATACCGCCGCTGTTCACCGATACCGACCAGCGTGGGCTGCACGACCAGGCGACCAAGACCGCCGTCGTCCGGCGGTAGGGAGGCCGCTCACGCCTCGTGACGGATGCGGCCGTTCATCATCGTCATCGTGACGTTGGTCCGGTGGATATCGTGCGGGTCGATCTCCAGGATGTTCTGGTCCAGGACGATCAGATCGGCGAGCTTGCCGACTTCCAGTGAGCCGACCTTGTTGTTCAGCCGGATCTGATAGGCCGCGCCCAGGGTGTTGGCGTGCACCGCCTCGGCGACCGTAAGCGCCTGATCGGCCGGGGCCAGCACCGGGGCGTCCGCCGTACCGATCAGCTGCCGGGTGACACCGATCTGGATCGAGTCCAGCGGCTTGTAGGTCGAGAAATAGCCCGCCGCAGGCCAATCGGTGCCCAGCGAGATGCGGCCGCGACCCTTGCGCACCTCCTGGGTCCGGTAGAACAGGTCCTGTCGCGGTCTGCCGTAGCGCGCGGCCAGGTTCGTGACGGTGTCCGGGTCCGCCGAGATCCAGTTCGCGGAGAACTGGGCGATGACGCCGAGATCGCTGAACCGCGCGTTATCGGGGTCCTCGACGTAGACCAGATGCGCGATCGTGTGCCGGCGATCGCGGGGCGGGTTGGCCGCGATCGCCGCCTCGATGGCGTCCAGTGCGGTGCGCACGGTGCGTTCTCCGCAGGCGTGCACGTGCACATCGACCCCGGCGGCGTCGACGGCGCCGATCAGCTCACGCCACTGGTCCTCGGTGAACGGCGACCCGCCGATCGAATCCGGTTTGTCGGCATAGGGTTCCAGCAACCAGGCGGTGTAACCCTCCTGGGTGCCGTCCCCGATGATCTTCACCGCGCCCACCTGCACCAGATCGGTCGACACCCGGTCGCGGATACCGGTGAACTTCGCCACGGCGTCACCGACCGGCGGTGATTTCACCGAGTACGAGGCCACCACCCGGAACGGCAGGCCGTCACGTTTCTCCACATCGGTGTAGAGGCTGATCAGCGCGCCCTGATCGTCACCGATCGGCGGCACGCCGGCGTCGAACAATGCGGTGATACCCGCTTCGGTGGCCTTGGGTAGCCAGGTCTCCAGCAGCGCGGCCATCGTCTCCGGCGAGATCGGTTCGATGGCATCGACCAGGCCGAGCACCGCGTCGACCTCCAGCACATACCCGGTGGGCTCACCGTTCTCATCGCGCACGTAATAGCTGAACCCGGGGATCGGGTCCGCGGTGTCGCGGTTGACGCCGGCCAGCTCGAGGGCCTTGCTGTTGGCCCACAGGCTGTGCCCGTCGATGGCGAAGAAGAACCCGGGGCGATCCGGAAGCACCGCGTCGAGGTCGGCGCGGGTGGGGCCCGCGGGGCCGAACATGTCCACCCGCCAACCGAATCCGCGGATCGGCCCGTCCGGGTGTTCCTCGGCGTACTGCGCGATCGCGGCCAGGGCATCGGCCCCGGTCGGTACCTGCAGGTCCACGCCCGAGGTGAGGAAGGCGCCCAGGAAGGGGTGGATATGGCCCTCGACGAACCCCGGCATCAGCATCCGGCCGTTGAGGTCGACCACCCGGGTGCCCGGGCCGGCCAGTGCCATCGCCGCGGCCTCATCGCCCACATAGGTGATGGTGTCGCCGGTGACCGCCAGGGCCTGCACCCAGGGCTGTGGTCCCGCCACGGTGTAGATCGGACCGTTGCGGAACACGAAGTCCGGTCCGGCGGGCGCGGGACCCGCGGTGGGCGTGGGGACCGGATCGGAACCCGTGCTGCACGCCGTCATCGCCGTCGCCGCCAACACCACCGTGGCGGCGCGCAGTACCGTCCGGCGGTTGGATTTCAGTGCGGCGAAATGCGGGGCCCAGTCACATGCGGTGCACATGCAACCGCCCAGAAGTCATGCGACACATCTAAGCAAGCCGACGCCCGTGGCGATGGGCAGTCGGAGAAAATGCGCGCGGGAAACTACTTGCGGCGGACGGTGCGCTGCACGCCACGCATCTTGGCGCCGTTGGGCATTGGGCCCTTGGGCATGGCGGCCGGACCGATCTTGGAGCCGAGTGCCACCAGCCGGGACTCCAGCGAATCCATCTGCTTGGTGGTGATGTTGGCGGGCAGCTTCTGCAGGTGGCGCTCCAACTTGGCCAGCGGGATCTCACCCTCTTCGTTGCCGATGACGATGTCGTAGATCGGGACATCGCCGACCAGGCGGGCGGTGCGCTTCTTCTCCTGGGCAAGCAGCGGTTTGACGCGCGACGGCGAACCCTCGCCGACGAGGATCACGCCGGGCCGGCCGATGACCCTGTGCACCGCGTCGAAATGTCCGGTGGCCGCGACGCCCGGGGTGACGCGCCAGCGGCCCCTGAGATTGTCCAAAGCCCACGCCGCCGCACCGGTCTGCCCCTCGGCCTTCTTGTAGACCGACTTCTGCGCGCGCCTACCGAAGATGATGAAGGCGACCAGCAGGCCGAGGATCACGCCGAGGGGGATCAGCATGTACATGGTGAAACCGCCGGCGAAGATCCCCACCGCTACGGAGAGCGCCACGATCAGCACGAACGCGCCGATCATGTAGGGGAGAAGACGCTTGTCCTCTTTGCGCTGGATCTGGAACGCCTGCCACAACTGACTGCGGCGCTGCTTGGAAGCCGCCTTGCGGGCTGCCTTCGCCTCGGCCTTGGCGGCCTTGGTTTGGGCGGGTTTGGAGGATTTCGCCATCAGATCAGGATACGGGTGGTGTCACGGCTGCCCGGACCCGCGCCGCCTGCTCGTAGAGTCGGCCTGCGCGGTAGGACGAACGTACCAGCGGACCGGCCAGCACGCCGGCGAAACCGAGGCCCTCGGCGAACGTCGTGAACTCGACGAATTCGTCGGGGTGCACCCACCGGTCCACCGGATGATGGCGCGGCGACGGTCGCAGGTACTGGGTGATGGTGATGATGTCGCAGCCCGCCCCGTGCAGGTCGGCCAGCGCGGTGCGCACCTCGTCGGGCGTCTCGCCCATGCCCAGGATGAGGTTGCTCTTGGTCACCAGACCGAAGTCCCGGGCGGCGGTGATGACATCGAGGCTGCGCTGGTAACGGAACGCCGGCCGGATCCGCTTGAAGATCCGCGGCACGGTTTCGACATTGTGCGCGAACACCTCCGGGCGTGACTCGAAGACTTCCTCGAGCAGCGCGGGCACGGCATTGAAGTCCGGTGCCAGCAACTCCACGCCGGTGTTCGGGTTCAGGGCGTGGATCTGGCGGACGGTCTCGGCGTACAGCCAGGCTCCGCCATCGGGGAGGTCATCGCGGGCCACACCGGTGACCGTCGAGTAGCGCAGCCCCATCGCCTGCACGCTCTCGGCCACCCGGCGGGGTTCGTCACGGTCCAGTTCGGCGGGCTTGCCGGTGTCGATCTGGCAGAAGTCGCAGCGCCGGGTGCACTGCTCACCACCGATGAGGAAGGTGGCCTCGCGGTCCTCCCAGCATTCGTAGATGTTGGGGCAGCCGGCCTCTTCGCAGACGGTGTGCAGGCCCTCGCGCTTCACCAACGATTTGAGCGCGGTGTACTCCGGGCCGGTCTTCAGCTTGGTTTTGATCCACGGCGGTTTGCGCTCGATGGGCGTCTCGGCGTTGCGCACCTCAAGGCGCAGTAACTTACGACCCTCCGGTACGACACTCA
>JBPPMV010000590.1:0-3391 GCA_051306235.1 Mycobacterium sp.
ATTTCATCTTTAGAAAATTGCCTCAATAATAATGGTAAAGAGTCGTTGTCTGCCGCAGCGCATCACTGGCGTGCAGGATTGCGCAGGAATCGTCCGGCCGCCGGGCTTAAGCTGAGACCCTGTTCCCTGAGAAGAGATCGAGAATAATCAGGGACAGACCACGGTTTTCTGGGCGGCTTTGGGGGCAGGTAAGGCGTTCACGGCTGCCGTCGGCCGACTTCCAGACGGTCATCTACAAGCAAGGGTGCGGCGCAAGAATCGGGGTGGCGCCGCCACGGTATTCGACGTAGGCTGATGTCAACGACATTCACTGACCTTCGAGGACTGCCATGAGCCAGATCACTGCCCGGCTTCCGGATGAGCTGGTGGCCGAACTGGATCACGCCGCCAGACAGCTTCGGCGCACGCGCGCCGAACTGGTCCGCCAGGCCGTCGAATACTATCTGGACGATTTCGAGGACATTTCCCGCGCCATCGAGGTGCTCAAGGACCCCGCCGATCCGGTGCTCGACTGGGAAAGCGCCAGGCGCGATCTGATCGACCAACCGTGACCTATGCGGTCCACATCAAGCGCAGCGCCGCCAAGGCGCTGCAAACTATCGCCTTGGACGAGCGCTTGCGCCTGATCGAGGCCATCGACCGGCTTGCGGACAATCCCGGCGCCGGCAGTGTGCTCAAGGGGGAGTTCTCCGGTCTGCGCCGCCTGCGGGTCGGCAATTACCGCATCGTCTATGAGGTGCAGGCGCAGCAACTGGTGGTGCTGGTCGTGCGCATCGGGCGCCGTCGCGACATCTCCCGCTGAAGATCGGAAACTCATGCTCGACACCGACACCAAACGCCGCATCGATCCGATTTGCGCGAGGCATATGAAGCAGCGCTGGATCGATGGATTGCGCAGGAATCGGGTGGTCGTGCGGGCACGCCGGGCTTAAGCTGGCGCCCTGTTCCCTGAGGAGAGATCGCGTGGACACGGCGAGTGGAATCCGTTTGGTGGTGCTGGCCGCGTTGTGGGGCGGCGCTTTTCTGTGTCTGCGCATGAATAGTCAGGGACAGACCACGGTTTTCTGGGCGGCTTTGGGGGCAGGTAAGGCGTTCACGGCTGCAGTCAGCCTACTTCCAGACGGTCATCTACAAGCAAGGGTGCAGGGCAAGAATCGGGGTGGCGCCGCCGTAAGCTTCCCCGTCAAGCGCAGGGTTCAGAAGTAGAACCTTCGGCGGATTGTTGGCGTAGCTCGGCGGGTGTCTGGTCGCCCAGCGCGTCGTGTGGTCGCAGTTCGTTGTATCACCAGTGCGCCGCGGACATCGTCCAGGCGGGCGTCGAGGCTTTTCGAGCCGCCCTCCGGGATAGAGACCGCCACGGCGTACGTGCGGCTTGCAAAGCGCCATGAAACGGAGGCAGCATCGAAGCAACCACCAGACGCTAGACGTCGCGTACCCCTCCCCACCGATCAACCGATGGGAGCGGGGCATTTAACTCCGTGAATATCACCGTCGAAGAGTCAGTGGATTTGAATCTGGAGCCAATCACTCGCAGCGCAGGGACGCGCTGCCACGCTCAGCGGCGGTAAGCTGCCGAGCATGTTATCCATCGGAAAAAGTGTGGGAGCCCGGCTGCGCGCGGGCAGGTCACGCGGCAACGCGGCGCTTCCGCCAAGTTTTTCGGTCGCGGGCGCCCAGAAGTCCCACAGGGCTTTGTTCAGCGCTTCCTTGATTGATGACACCACAACCGAAGATGGAGATTGCGCGATGGCCAAGATGAGAGCCGCTGTTTTCGTAGAGCCCGGCCGGATCGTCCTGGACGAGAAACCGATACCCGACATCGGCCCGCTGGATGCACTGATCAGAATAACCACCACGACGATCTGCGGCACGGACGTTCATATCCTCAAAGGCGAATACCCGGTCGAGAAAGGCCTGACCATCGGTCACGAGCCGGTGGGCATCATAGAGAAACTCGGCTCGGCGGTGACCGGATATCACGAAGGCCAGCGCGTCATTGCCGGCGCCATCACGCCAAGCGGCTACAGCAACGCCTATTTGTGCGGCGTCCATTCCCAGGATGGCGCGGGCACCAAGCATGGCTGGAAAGCACTCGGCGGCTGGAAGTTCGGCAACACGATCGATGGTTGTCAGGCCGAGTTTCTGCGTGTTCCGGATGCGATGGTCAATCTGTGCCCAATCCCGGACGGCCTGAGCGATGAACAGGTGCTGATGTGCCCGGACATCATGTCCACCGGCTTCGGCGGCGCCGAGAGCGCCAACATTCGCATCGGCGATGTGGTGGCGGTGTTTGCACAGGGGCCGATCGGGCTGTGCGCCACCGCTGGCGCGCGCCTGAAAGGCGCCACGACCATCATCGCCGTCGATGGACTCTCGGAGCGTTTGCACATCTCGAGCAAACTCGGCGCCGACGTCACTATCAATTTCCGAGAGACCGACCCGGTCGAGGAGATCCTCAAGATCACCGACGGCCGCGGCGTGGACGCCTCGATCGAAGCCCTGGGAACACAGGCCACCTTCGAGGCGGCGCTACGGGTGCTGCGCCCCGGCGGCACGCTGTCCAGCCTGGGCGTTTATTCCCAAGACCTGACGATTCCCCTGCAGGCTTTCGCGGCCGGCTTGGGCGACCACAAGCTGATCACGACGCTTTGCCCCGGCGGAAAGGAGCGGATGCGGAGGTTGATGGAAGTGATCGCTTCCGGGCGAGTCGACCTGACGCCCATGGTCACGCATCGCTACAACCTGAACGATATCGAGACCGCCTACGATGTCTTTTCACATCAGCGAGACGGCGTCCTCAAGGTCGCGATCACACCATAGGGCAACGCTGAGAAATCCAGGATGGATTTATCCGGCGCTTCCCAAGGAGAAGGCGGTGTTCGCCGAGGCCACCCATCGCGGTGACGACAAGCGCGTGCCGCCCAAGCCAGGACGGCGTGGGTGGATCGCGGCCCGGCGCAGCACGCGCAAGGCCATCGAGTACGAGCCGCGGTGCGGGCGGATGGAGGCACCGGAACGCGCCAAGGCGGCGATCCGGGCGACGGTCGTCGCACATCCCGGGTGGTGAAGCGCCCGTTTGGCCATGTGAAGGCGCGCAGACAGTGCCGGCCACGACAGGATGGGTACGTCTGAACGGCGCATCGCCGCGGTCAAGCGCGGCGATGCCTGCAAAACGAGCGACCGACGGCCGTCGAAAAGCGGCGTCAGGCCCTGTGCTTCATGTCGGACCGCCCGCCGGCACAGGCGAGGGTTATTCAGACCATCGTGCGAACTGCCAGCCCGAGCCGCACGGCCGGATGCCATCCGCACCCAACCACCACCCCAAACCCAGGAATCCACCATGTCCGCCTTGTTCCAGCCTTTCAAACTCAAGGACGTCACGCTTCGCAAC
>JBPPMV010000591.1:0-9770 GCA_051306235.1 Mycobacterium sp.
GGCGCGCCGATATGGCCGACCGCCGTGAGCGGATGATGGCCGGCGATGATGCCTACCTGCTCCCCCGCGACAAAGGCCCGGTGCGACGCTACGTCCGCGACCTGGTCGATGCCCGCCGCAACCTACTCGGATTGTTCATGCCGATCGCGCTGGGCCTGGTCCTGGTCACGCTGTCCGTCCCGACGCCCGCGGTGCAGCAGCCGTTGTCGTTCGCGATGCCGGTGCTGCTGCTGCTGATGGCCGTCGACGGCGTGCTGGTGGGCCGGTACGTCAACCGCAAGGTCAACGACAAGTTCCCGGACAACACCGAAACCGGCTTCAAGCTGGGCTTCTACGCGGCCAGTCGGGCCTCACAGCTGCGCCGGATGCGCGCCCCCCGCCCCCAGGTCAACCGCGGCGACGACGTCTGAACCCGGTAGATGCCCCGTCGCTCCGCTCGCCCTGGGGTGCGCGTGCTGGTGCTCGGCGGTATCCGTTCGGGCAAGTCGCACCACGCGGAGGACATCCTCTCCGAGGCCGGCGCGGTGCGTTACCTGGCCACCGGTCCGGCACCCGACGGTGACGATGATTGGTCGGTGCGCGTCGACGCGCACCGCGACCGACGGCCCTCACACTGGGTCACCGTCGAAACCCCGGATGTGGCAACGCAATTGGCGATCGATGCCGTAACCCCGACCCTGGTCGACGATATCGGCGGCTGGCTCACCGCTGCCATGGACCGGCGCTCGGTGTGGACCGGTGGATCGGTGAGCACCGACGTCGACGGCCTGTGCGCGGCGGTCGACGGGTTCACCGGTCCGCTGGTGCTGGTCAGCCCCGAGGTAGGGCTGACGGTGCTGCCCGCGACGACGGCGGGCCGGCTGTTCGCCGATGAGTTGGGCTTGCTGAACCAGCGGCTGGCCGCGCTGTGCGAGCGGGTGGTGCTGGTCATCGCCGGGCAACCGTTGATCGTGAAGGAGTGCACGTGAGCGTGTTCCCCGCGGTGGTCCCGCCGGACCCCGATGCCGAGCGCGCCGCCCGGTCCCGACAGCAGACCCTCACCAAACCGCCAGGATCACTGGGCCGCCTGGAGGATCTCTCGGTCTGGGTGGCGGCCTGCCAGGGCGTCTGCCCGCCACACCAGTTCCAGCGCGCACGGGTGGTGGTGTTCGCCGGTGACCACGGAGTGACCGCCGCCGGAGTGTCCGCCTTCCCGCCCGAGGTGACCGCGCAGATGGTCGCCAATTTCGACGCCGGAGGTGCGGCCATCAACGTACTCGCCGAATTGGCGGGCGCCGGCGTGCGAGTGGCAGATATCGCGGTGAACACCGACGCGGAGAACGCCACGGTCGGCGCCCACAAGGTGCGTCGCGGCAGTGGAAACATCGCCGTCGAGGACGCCCTGAGCGCCGATGAGGTGATGGCCGCCGTCGACGCCGGGCGGTCCATCGCCGACGAAGAGGTCGACAGCGGGGCCGATCTGCTGATCGCCGGCGATATGGGTATCGGGAACACCACGCCCGCCACGGTTCTGATCGCGGCACTGACGAATTCCGAACCGGTGTCGGTCATCGGCCGCGGCACCGGGATCGACGACGCGGGCTGGGCCCGCAAGGCCGCGGCGATTCGCGATGCGATGTACCGGGCCCGTGCGGCGGTCGCCGACCCCCTGGGACTGCTGCGGGTGTCCGGTGGCGCGGACCTGGCAGCGATGGCCGGCTTCCTGGCCCAGGCCGCTGTCCGGCGCACCCCGGTGCTGCTCGACGGTGTCGTGGTCACCGCCGCCGCCCTGCTCGCCGACGAGCTGGCCCCCGGTGCCCGAGCTTGGTGGCGAGCCGGCCACCGGTCCACCGAGCCCGCGCACACGCTGGCCCTCACCCGCCTGGACCTGGTGCCGATCGTGGATCTGAATATGCGCCTCGGCGAAGGCAGCGGCGCCGCGGTGGCGTTGCCGATCCTGCGCGCCGCGGTGGCCGTCCTGGCGTCGATGGCCACCTTCGCTGAAGCTGAAGTGGCCGGCGCTCCCGAACCACCGACATGATCGGTTCGCTCGCTTCGGCCTTCGCTTTCGGCACCGTGGCGCCGGTGCGCTCCGGGCAGCCGTTCGGGCGCGGCGCGCTGACCGCGCTGCCGGTGGTCGGCGTGGCGCTCGGCGGGCTGGCCGCGGCGATGGTGTGGGCGGGCGGACGGCTGCTCGGGCCGGGGCCGCTTGCCGGCGTGCTCGCGGTCGCCGCGCTGCTACTGGTCACGCGCGGGCTGCATATCGACGGACTGTCGGACACGGTGGACGGCTTGGGCTGCTACGGACCTCCCGAGCGGGCACTCGCCGTGATGCGCGACGGGACGGCCGGGCCGTTCGGGGTCGCGGCTGTGGTGGTGACAATCGTGATGCAAGGCGCGACCTTCGGCGCACTGTCGTCGGCCGCGGTCGTCGTGGCGGTGCTGGCGGGCCGGGTAGCGGTCGTGCTGACCTGCCGCCGGTCGGTACCCGCCGCTCCCGGCAGCAGGCTGGGTGCGCTGGTCGCAGGCAGCCAGCCGATCTGGGTGGCCGCAGCCTGGGCCGTGGTGCTCGCCGGGGCGGCGGCATTCACCACGCCGCGGATATGGCAGGGCCCGCTGGTCGTGCTGGTGGCACTGGGTTTGTGCGCACTGCTGGTCGCCCACTGTGTGCGCCGCTTCGGCGGGATCACCGGTGACGTGCTGGGCGCTTCCGTCGAGGTCACGACGACTCTGACGGCGCTGGGCCTGGCCATCGGTTAACGTCGAAAGATGACCGCCTCGACCATCGCGCTGGACAACCGCTTCGCCAGTGAGTTACCCGAGCTCGCGATCAGTTGGCAGGCGCAGACCCCGCCGCAACCCACCCTGCTGCTGCTCAACGAGCCGCTGGCCCGCGAACTCAGCCTGGATCCCGAGTGGCTGCGCACTGCGGACGGTATCGGGCTGCTCACCGGGACGACGCTGCCCGCGGCCGCGACCCCGGTGGCCCAGGTCTACGCCGGTCACCAGTTCGGCGGGCTTCAGCCACGCCTGGGCGACGGCCGCGCAGTGCTGCTCGGCGAATTCCCCGATGGTCGGGATCTGCACCTCAAGGGGTCGGGGCGCACCCCGCTGGCCCGCGGCGGGGACGGCTTGGCCGCGATCGGCCCGATGGTGCGTGAGTACCTGATCAGCGAGGCCATGTACGCGCTGGGTGTCCCGACCACCCGGGCACTTGCGGTGGTGGCCACCGGCGACACCGTGTACCGCGAGACTGCGCTGCCGGGTGCAGTGCTGGCCCGGGTCGCGGCCAGCCATCTGCGGGTTGGCAGCTTCCAGTACGCCGCGGGCACAGGCGATCTGGGACTGTTGCGCCGACTTGCCGACCATGCGATCTCGCGGCATCACCCCGGCTGCGCCGGGGCCGCCAACCCATATCTGGCGCTGTTCGATGCGGTGCTCTCGGTACAGGCCGAATTGGTCGCAAGCTGGATGACGATCGGCTTCGTGCACGGCGTGCTGAACACCGACAATGTGACCATCTCCGGGGAGACCATCGATTACGGGCCGTGTGCGTTCATGGACGCATTCGATCCGGCCACGGTGTTCAGCTCGATCGACGGCGGGGGCCGCTACGCCTACGGCAATCAGCCCGCCATCACCGGATGGAACCTGGCGCGGTTCGCCGAGACACTGCTACCGCTGATTGCCGATGACGCCGACACTGCCATAGCGCTCGCCACCGAGGCGCTCGGTGCCTTCGCCACCGTCTACCAGGCGGCCTGGCGCACCCGGATGCACGCCAAACTCGGCCTGCCCGAAGGCGTCACCGATGACGGCCTGGTCGATGAGCTGCCGGCGCTGCTGGAGGAACATCACATCGACAACACGTCGTTCTTCCGCGGACTGGCCCGCGGCGACGTGCCGCTGGGCTTCATGGGCTGGGTGCAACGCTGGCGCGCGCATAACCCGGATTCCGCAGCGATGGACCGGGTGAATCCGGTGTACATCCCTCGCAACCATCTCGTCGAGGGGGCGCTCGCGGCAGCCGCCTCGGGCGACCTCACGCCGGCGCACGAACTGCTGGCCGCGGTCGGCGATCCGTTCACCGAACGCCCAGGGCTACAGCGTTACGCCGCCCCGGCGTCCGCCGATTTCGCCGCCGGCTACCGGACCTTCTGCGGCACCTGACGGGCTAGTTGAGCTTTGTCATCCAGCCGTGCGTGTCGGCGAACATGCCGCGCTGGATCCCGGTCAGTGTGTCGCGCAGCGCCATGGTGATCTCACCGGGCTGACCATCGGCGATGGTGAACTCACCGTCGCGGTGTTTGACGTGCGACACCGGGGTGATGACCGCGGCGGTGCCGCAGGCGAACACCTCGGTGATCTCGCCGGCGGTGGACTTCTTCTGCCATTCGTCGACATCGATCTTGCGTTCCTCGATGGCGAAGCCAGCATCGGTTGCCAACTGCAGCAACGAATTCCGGGTGATGCCGGGAAGCAGCGAGCCGTTCAGCTCCGGGGTGACCAGCCGGGCCGTCCCGCCGCTGCCGAACACGAAGAACAGATTCATCCCGCCCATCTCTTCGACATAGCGGCGTTCGATCGCGTCCAGCCACACCACCTGATCGCAGCCGTGGTCGGCGGCCTGCGCCTGGGCCAGCAGCGAGGCGGCGTAATTGCCGCCGGTTTTCGCAGCGCCGGTGCCGCCCGGTGCGGCGCGCACATACTCATGGGACAGCCACACGCTCACCGGCTTGATACCGCCGGTGAAGTACGCCCCAGCCGGTGAACCGATCAACAGGTAGCGGTACTCGTCGGACGGCCGCACACCCAACCCGGGCTCGGTGGCGATGACGAACGGCCGCAGATACAGCGACGCCTCGCCACCGGCAGCGGGCACCCACTGCTCGTCGACGGCGATGAGCTGGCGCAGCGATTCCAGGAACACCTCGGTGGACAGTTCCGGGATTGCCAGCCGCTGCGCGGAGGTCTTCAGCCGCGCGGCATTGGCCTCCGGCCGGAACGACACGATGGAACCGTCTGCCCACCGGTAGGCCTTCAGCCCTTCGAAGATCTCCTGGCCGTAGTGCAGCACGATCGCCGACGGGTCGAGCTCGATCGGACCGTAGGGCAGCACCTGCGCGTCATGCCAGCCGTCGGCGGTGGTGTAGTCCACCGACACCATGTGGTCGGTGTGGAAGCGGCCGAAACCCGGGTCGGCGAGGATGCCGGTTCGTACTTCATCACTTGCCGGAGACGTGTTGCGGGCAAGCTTGAATTCGAGGGGGCCGACGGTCATACCGCGATTGTATCGCTGCAGCGCTACCGAGTTTTCACGGCCACGAACGGTGTCTTGACCACTTCACACTCCAGCGCCCGGCCGCGCACGTCGACGGTCACCGTCGCGCCGTCCTCGATCCCCGCCGCGGTGTCGATCAACGCCAGCGCGATACCGACTTTCAGTGTGGGAGAGAAGGTTCCCGACGTGGTGATACCGATCGGGGTCGCAGATCCTTCCCCCGTCGCTTCGCTCGCCCCACCGTCCAGAACCGTCAGATCTGCCCGCAGCACTCCCCTGCCCAGCGCCTTCAAGCCTCGCAACGTCCGTCGCGGCCCGGCCTGCTTCTCGGCCAGCAGGGCGTCGCGACCCCAGAAGACATCCTTCTTCCAGCCCACCGCCCAACCGGTCCGGGCCTGCACCGGCGAGATGTCGAGTGAGAGCTCATGGCCGTGCAGCGGGTAACCCATCTCGGTGCGCAGGGTGTCGCGGGCGCCCAGGCCGGCCGGTTCGCCGCCGGCGGCGCGGACGGCCTCGACCAGGACATCGAACACCGCGCCCGCACGGTCCCATTCCGGGAGCAGCTCGAATCCGTGCTCCCCGGTGTAACCGGTGCGGCACACCCGGGTCGGCACTCCGGCCACCTCGCCGTCGGCGAACCCCATGTAGTCCATCGTCGTGGGCAACCCGAGGCCGGCGACAACCTCGGCGGCCTTCGGCCCCTGCACCGCCAGCACCGCATACGAACGGTGCTCGTCGGTGATGGTCAGCCCGTCCGGGGCGTGGCGCTGCAATTCGGCGACCACCGCGGCGGTGTTCGCGGCGTTGGGCACCAGGAAGATCTCGTCATCGGACACGTAGTAGGCGATCAGATCGTCGATCACGCCGCCGGATTCGGTGCAGCACAACGTGTACTGCGCCTTGCCGGGGCCGATCCGGTTCAGGTCGTTGGTGAACGCGCTGTTCACGTAGGCGGCCGCACCCGGTCCCTTGACGAGCGCCTTGCCCAGATGGCTGACGTCGAACAGCCCGACCGTGGTGCGGGTCGCGGTGTGCTCGGCGACCGTGCCCGCATAGGACACCGGCATCAGCCAGCCGCCGAACTCGGCGAAGGCGGCGCCCAGCGCCCGGTGTTGCTCTTCCAGTGGTCCGTGCAGCACGTTGTCACTCACGAACCCACCCTAATCGGGCCGGGGCGATCGAAGCGACGGGATGTGACGTGCCAGCCTGGCACACTTGCCCGGTGGTGGATTTCGACGCGCTGCAGGCCGCCGGGATCGACGATGCGCGGGGCCGGGCGGCCCTGATCGAGTATCTGGACCGGCTGGGGTTCAGCGCCGAGGACATGGTCGAGGCGGAACGGCGTGGCCGGCTCTTCGGTCTGGCCGGTGACACCGTGCAGCTGACCGGTCCGCCGGTGCACAGCCTGAGCACCGCGGCGCGCGCCCTGGGGTTGCCGGTCGCCGATGTGGCGCGGGCCTGGGCCGCGCTGGGTCTCACGGTCGCCGGGCCCGACGAGTTCGCGCTGAGCCAGACCGATGTGGACGGTCTGGCCACGTGGGCCGATATGCGCGCGACGCTGGGCGATGAGGCGGCGACCGCCCTGCTGCGGGTCATCGGATCCGGTATGGCTCGGCTGTCCGAGGCGGTGGCCTCGATGATCCGGGCCAATACCCCGGACATCCAGATCGAGCAGTCCCATGACGAGTTCCGGACCGCCAGGGCCTACCGGGACGCCGCGGAGTTCGTGCCGCGGCTCGGCGCGCTGATGGATGCCACCCATCGCCACCATCTGCGGACGACCCGGATGTATTTCGAACAGGTGGCCCGCGAGGACCCGGCGACCGTGGTGTGCGGTGTCGGTTTCGCCGACCTGTCCGGGTTCACCTCGCTGACCCAGACACTGGGCATCCCCGAACTGACGGCCATGCTCAGTGAATTCAGCGGCGCGGCAGCCGATGTCATCCACGCCGGCGGTGGTCGGCTGGTCAAGTTCATCGGCGACGAGGTGATGTGGGTGGCGCCGAGCCCCGACCTGCTGGTGCAGGTCGCCCAGGACATCGTCGGACATCCGCGGGCCGCCGAAGCCGGCCTGCTGATCCGGGCGGGCCTGGACTACGGCACCGTCCTGACCCTGGGCGGCGACTACTTCGGCACCGCGGTGAACCGGGCGGCCCGGCTGGTGGACGCGGCCGCTCCCGGCCAGATCATGGTCTCCGACACCGTCCACGAGTTGTTGCCCGACCGCAGGACCGCCGCGGCGGCACTGCTGCGGCTGAAGGGGTTCGACGAGCCGGTCAACGCATACGCGCTCATCTGATTAGGGTTGGGCGGATGAGCAGCGCACCCGGCTACCAAGCCCCCACCGTCACCGTCAGCTCGTCCCTCCCCGGTCGCGGCGTCTCCGATGCCGTACTGGTCGTACCGGTGGTCGCCGGCGATACCGGTCCGACCGTGGTCGGCGTGGACGCCGTGCTGGACACCGATGCCATCGCGGCCATCGAGTCCGGGCTCAAGGCGCTCAACGGCACCGGCGGCGAGGGCCAGGTGCACCGGCTGGTGATCCCGGGCCTGCCGGTCGCCAGCGTGCAGACCGTGGGCCTGGGCGATGCGCGCGACGAATGGTCTGCCGATCACATCCGCCGCGCCGCCGGCGGGGCGGCCCGGTCCCTGGACAAGGTCGGCACCGTCATCGCCGCACTGTCCCTGCTGGACCTGGAGGCGACGGTGGAGGGCCTGATCCTGGGCGCCTACCGGTTCACCGACTTCCGCAGCGAGAAGACCGCCCCGAAGGACAAGGGGCTCACCAAGATCATCGCGCTGGCCGCCGATACCAAGGCCGGCACCAAGAAGACCGCCGAACGCGGGGTGGACATCGCCACCGCCGTGGCGACCGCCCGCGATTTCGTGAACACCCCGCCCAGCCATCTCTATCCGGCCGAATTCGCCAAGCGGGCACAGGCATTGGGCGAAGCCGCCGGCCTGCAGGTCGAGATCCTCGACGACAAGGCGCTGGTCAAGTACGGCTACGGCGGCATCGTCGGGGTGGGCAAGGGTTCCTCGCGGCTGCCGCGACTGGTGCGGCTCACGCACAAGGGCGGCGGCCGCAAGTCCAAGCTCGGCGGGCAGGAGCGAAGCGACACGGGGAGAAAGACCGTCGCGCTGGTCGGCAAGGGTGTCACCTTCGACACCGGCGGCATCTCCATCAAGCCGGCCACCAACATGCACCAGATGACCTCCGATATGGGCGGTGCGGCCTCCGTCATCGCCACCGTGGTGCTGGCCGCCAAGCAGAAGCTGCCCATCGACGTCATCGCCACCGTCCCGATCGCGGAGAACATGCCGTCGTCCACCGCGCAGCGTCCGGGCGATGTGCTGACCCAGTACGGCGGTATCACCGTCGAGGTGCTCAACACCGACGCCGAGGGCCGGCTGATCCTGGCCGACGCGATCGTGCGCGCCTGCGAGGACAACCCCGATTACCTGATCGAGACGTCCACCCTGACCGGTGCGCAGACCGTGGCGCTCGGCTCCCGCACCCCCGGCGTGATGGGCAGCGACGAGTTCCGCGACCGGGTGGCGACGCTGTCGCAGTCGGTCGGCGAGAACGGCTGGGCCATGCCGCTGCCCGAGGAACTCAAGGACGACCTGAAGTCCACGGTGGCCGATCTGGCCAACGTCAGTTCCTCGCGCTACGCCGGCATGCTGGTCGCCGGGGTGTACCTGCGCGAGTTCGTCGCCGATGACGTGCAGTGGGCGCATATCGACGTCGCCGCGCCCGCCTACAACAGCAGCGGGCCGTGGGGTTACACCCCTAAGGGCGGCACCGGGGTCCCGACCCGGACCATCTTCGCGGTCCTCGAGGACATCGTTGCGAACGGCTGAGTCGCCAACGGCTAACCGAGACCGGTGCGCGCCGTGCTCCGCATGACCTGCGGCAGCGCGTGCGCCACCCCGTAGACCAGGTAGGCCTCCGGGGTGACCGGACGGACCGCCTTGTTCTTCTGCACCGCCGACACGATGGCCTTGGCCACCTTGTCGGGGCCGTAGCTGCGCAGCGCGAAACCCTTCTTGATCTGAGCCCGCATCGGTTCCACATCGGCGCGCTTGTGCGCGGGCATATCGAAGCGCGTCGTGTCGATGATGTTGGTGTCGACGACACCCGGGCACACCGTGGTCAGGCCGATACCGGCGGGCGCCAGTTCGGCGCGCAGGCAGTCCGAGAACATGAACACCGCGGCCTTGCTGGTGGCGTAGGCGTTCATCACCTGGGTCGGTGAGTAGGCGGCCATCGAGGCGACGTTGACGATGTGCCCGCCGGTGCCGCGCTCGACGAGCCGACGGGCGAACGCGCGGCATCCGTTGACCACCCCGCCGAGGTTCACGTCGAGGACCCGGGCCCACTCGTCGCGCGGCGTGTCCAGGAAGCGGCCGGCCTGCCCGACGCCGGCGTTGTTGACCACGATGTCTGGGACACCGTAGGTGGCGCACACCTCGTCGGCGAACCGGTCGACGGCCTCGGCGTCGGCGA
>JBPPMV010000592.1:0-20814 GCA_051306235.1 Mycobacterium sp.
CAGGTCGACATGATCATGGCGATCCTCGATGCGTTCGGTATCGCCACCGCGGGGGCACCCGGTTTCGAGGCCGACGACGTGCTCGGCACCCTGGCCGCCGCCGAGACACGCGATCCGGTGATCGTGGTCAGCGGCGACCGCGATCTGCTGCAGCTGGCCCGCGACGAGCCCGTCCCGGTGCGGGTGTTCTACATCGGCCGAGGTCTGAGCAAGGCCATCCTGTTCGGCCCCACCGAGGTCGCCGACACCTATGGAGTGCCGGTGGATCGGGCCGGGCCTGCGTACGCCGAGCTGGCGCTGCTGCGCGGCGACCCGTCGGACGGGTTGCCCGGTGTCGCCGGTATCGGGGAGAAGACGGCGGCGACGCTGATGGGGCAGCACGGCTCGCTGGCCGCCATTGTCGACGCCGCCGCCGATCCGTCGTCGAAAATGCCTGCCGCCCAACGTAAGAAGCTGCTGGCCGCACAGGACTACATCATCGCCGCGGAGCCCGTGGTGCGGGTCGCCCTGGACGCTCCGGTCACCATGTCCAAACCGTCGGATGTGTTGCCGCTGGCGGCCGCCGACCCGGCTCGGGTGGCTGCACTGGCCGAGGAGTACGGCGTGGTGTCATCGATCGGGCGGCTGCAGAAGGCGCTCGACAAACTGCCCTGACAGACAAATACCCCGCGACGGTGTGTCGCGGGGTATTTGTCTGTGAGCTGAGGGCTACTTCGGGCGGCCGACCTCATAGGTGCCGTCATCGTCCTGGAACGTCACGGTGACCTGACGCTTGGTGCCGTCGATGCTGACCTGGCAGGTGAAGGTGTCGCCCTTCTTCACCTCGGGGCTGACACCGTCGTTGCACTGGACGTCCCTGACGTTCTGGGCACCGTAGCCGTTGGCCTCATCGGTCAGGATCTGCTGCACACCGGTCTGCGCGGCATCCACATCCAGCGTGGTGGTGACAAAGAAACCCGGCTTCCAGAAACCGAGCACCAACACCACCGCGATGATGACGGCGACCAGCAGGCCGACGACGCTGCCGATGACCGCCAGCGACTTCTTGGAACCCTCTTCGGGGCCTGGAGCGGCGCCGTACGGGGCGTACTGCGGGTCATATTGCCCGGGCTGGCCCGGCTGCTGGCCGTACTGCGGCTGCCCATAGGGCTGGCCCGGCTGCTGGCCGTACTGCGGATACCCCTGCGGCGCGTACCCGGTGGGCTGCTGTCCGTACTGATCGGGCTGGCCGTACTGCTGGGGCGGCGGGTTGTAGGCAGGCTGCTGGTACTGCGGATACTGCTGCGGCGCCTGCGGTTGCTGGTAGGCGGGCTGCTGCCATGCCGGCGCGTCCCCCGCGGGCTGCTCGGGCTGGGACGGCGGCTGCCAGGCGGGCTGCTCGCCCGGTGGCGGGGTCCCGCCGGACTGCGGCGGCTGACCCGACCACGCCTGCGTGGGGTCAGATCCCTGCGGTCCGCTCATCGTGTCTCCTTGATCCGAGCTCGTTCTACGACATCTTCTACGACATCAAGACCCGCCCCCGCGGATCTACGCCGCCACACTACCCTGCATCAACTGCCACGACGCCTTGTCGAATGTCGCTGATGGCGCGTTTCGCGGCCGTCCGTAGCGCCGGTGTCGGCGCGGCGTTGCGGACCTGGTCGAGCAGATCCAGAACCTGGCGGCACCACCGCACGAAATCTCCGGCGGACAGCGGTGTTCCATTGCCGGTGACGTCGGATGCCGACAGCGAGGAGGCCAGATCCCCGGTGGTGACCCACTGATGGATCGCGGCGACGAACCCGTCATCGGGTTCGCGGCTGTACGCAATGCGTTGGCGCTGTTCGTCGCTGCGGATCTCCGACCACAGCCTGCGGGTGCCCGCGAGTGCCCGCCGGATACCACCGGTCGGAATCTGCAGGCCCTGCGGCCCGGTACCGTCCCCGCGGGATTCGAACTGCACCGCCGAGACCACCGCGGCCAGCTCCGCGGGCGACAGCCCCTCCCACACCCCGTGGCGCAGGCACTCGGCGACCAAAAGGTCACTCTCGCTGTAGATCCGCGCGAGCAACCGACCGTCATCGGTCACCTTCGGCGTGTCGCCGTCGCGATCGACGAAGCCCCGCTCGGTCAGCAGCAGCAGGATCTTGTCGAACGTGCGGGCCAGCGAGTTCGTGGCGGTGGCGACCTTCTGCCGGATCTGCTCGTTGTCGCGTTCGAGACGCAGATAGCGCTCGGCGATGCGGGCCTGCGCCTCCCGGTCGGCGGCGTCGTGGGCGGGATGGCGACGCAGTTGCTCACGCAGCGCGGCGAGTTCGGGGTCCACATCGCGCTCACCGGAGCGCTCTCGGTGCCGCGACGGCACGTCCAGACCCGCGGCCGCCGAGCGCAACGCCGAAGCGAGGTCGCGTCGCACCCGCGGTTGACGGTGCTCGACACGCTTGGGCAGAGTCATCGCCCCCAGCGGGTCGGAGGCCCCGGAGTAGTCGGCCGATGAGATGCGGCCCGCCCAGCGATGTTCGGTGAGGACGAGCGGGCGGGGTTCGTCGCGGTCGTCGGCGGGTTCGAGCACGACGGCCAACCCTCCGCGACGGCCCTGGGCGATGGTGATGATGTCACCGCGACGCAGTGCGGCCAGTGCTTCGTCGGCCGCCCGTCGCCGATGCAACCGTGAGGCTCGCGACTGCGCCCGCTCCCTACCGGTGATATCGGCGCGCAACCGGGCGTACTCCAGGGTGCCCGGGTGCAACTCGGCGGTGATCTCGGCGAGCATCCGTTCCCCGCGTTCGATACCGCGCACCAAACCCACCACCGAACGGTCGGCCTGGAACTGCGCGAAGGACCGCTCCAACAGTTGGCGGGCCTGATCGGGCCCCATCTGCTGGACCAGGTTGATCGTCATGTTGTAGGACGGCCTGAAGGAACTCTTCAGCGGGAATGTCCGGGTGGAGGCGAGCCCGGCCACCTCGGCGGGTTCGGCGGCGTTGTCGTCGGCGTGCCACAACACCACCGCGTGACCCTCGACGTCGATCCCGCGCCGGCCCGCCCGGCCGGTCAGCTGGGTGTACTCCCCCGGTGTCAGCGGCGCGTGCTCCTCGCCGTTGTATTTGACCAGCCGCTCCAGCACCACGGTGCGGGCAGGCATGTTGATACCCAACGCCAGTGTCTCGGTGGCGAACACCGCCCGCACCAGGCCGGCGGTGAACAGTTCCTCGACGGTGTGCCGGAATACCGGCAGCATGCCGGCGTGGTGGGCGGCCAGGCCCCGCAGCAGGCCCTCGCGCCACTCGTAGTAGCCGAGCACGGCCAGGTCCGACTGGGCGAGATCGGCGCAGCGCCGGTCGATCACCTCGGTGATGCGGGCGCGTTCCTCATCGTTGGTGAGCCGCAGCGGTGCCCGCAGGCATTGTTTGACGGCGGCGTCGCAGCCGGCCCGGGAGAAGACGAAAGTGATTGCCGGCAGCAGACCTTCGGCATCGAGCGTGGCGATCACATCGGGCCGCGACGGTCCGCGATTCAGACTCGGGCGGCCCTGCCTGCCCCGGTTGCGGCTTCCGCGCGGCTGCCAGTCCGTCAGCCGGTCGGCCTCCCGCCGGTGCGCGATGTGACGCAGCAGGTTCGGGTCCACCAGCGTGGTCTGCCCCGAGCCTTCGAAGAGGTCGAACAGCCGCTTGCCGACCATCATGTGCTGCGACAGCGGCACCGGTCGGTGCTCATCGACCACGACGGTCGTATCGCCGCGCACGGTCTGGATCCACCCGCCGAACTCCTCGGCATTGCTCACCGTCGCCGAGAGGCTCACCAGGCGCACCTCCTCGGGCAGGTGCAGGATCACCTCCTCCCACACCGCGCCCCGCATCCGGTCGGCCAGGAAGTGCACCTCGTCCATCACGACATGGGAAAGTCCCTGCAGGGCAGGTGAGTCGGCGTAGAGCATGTTGCGCAGCACCTCGGTGGTCATGATGACCACCGAGGCGTCGGAGTTGATCGACTGATCGCCGGTGAGCAACCCGACCCGATCGGCACCGTAGCGCCGCACCAGATCGAGGTGTTTCTGATTGCTCAGCGCCTTGATGGGTGTGGTGTAGAAGCATTTACGGCCGGCCGCCAGTGCCAGGTGCACCGCGAACTCGCCGACCACGGTCTTGCCGGCACCCGTCGGGGCGCAGACCAGCACCCCGTGGCCGGCTTCCAGTGCGGCGCAGGCGCGCACCTGAAATGGATCCAGCCCAAACGGAAGTTGGGCGGCGAACCCGAGCAGTTCGGGCCCGGACTCAGGTGGCCGGGAGTCAGGTGACCGGGAGTTAGGTGACATCGTCGTCGGACAATGACTGGGCGGACACCGCGGTCGGGGGTGCGATCGGTTCGGTGGACGGGATCGGTGCCGCTTCGTCCTCGGGCACCTCGGCCAGGGCCTCCCGCTTGGCCTTGCGCCTGTCGTGGATGCGGGCGATCTGTATCGCGAACTCGAGGAGCAGTGTCAGCGCCAACGCCAGCGCCAGCATCGAGAACGGATCGGAGCCCGGGGTGGCGAAGGCGGCGAACACGAACAGCGCGAAGATCAGGCCGCGCCGCCACTCCTTGAGCTTCGCGTAGGGCAGCACGCCGATCACATTGAGCATGATGATCAACAGCGGGAACTCGAAACTGATGCCGAACACCAGCAGCAGGTTGAGCAGGAAGCCGAAATATTGGTCGCCCGACAGCGCCGTCACCTGGACATCGCTGCCGACGGTGAGCAGGAAGCTCAATGCCGTGGACAACACCACGTAGGCCAGGATCGCGCCGCCGATGAACAGCACCGCGCCGACGCCGACGAACGCCATCCCGAAGCGGCGTTCCTTGCGGTACAGGCCGGGGGTGATGAACGCCCACAGCTGGTAGAGCCAGACCGGGCAGGCCAGCACCACGCCCGCGGTGAGCGCCACCTTCAACCGCAACATGAACTGGTCGAACGGGCCGGTGGCCAACAGCCGGCACTGCCCATCGGGCGCGATGGTGGCGCGGGCGGACTCGGGTAGCGAACAGTACGGTCCGCGCAGCCACTCGCCGAGGCTGTTCATACCGAAGATGCCGTGGGTGTACCAGAAGAAACCGAGGATGGTGGTGAGCACCACGGCGGCCACGGCGATCAGCAGCCTGTTGCGCAGTTCGGCGAGATGGTCGACCAGCGACATGGTGCCATCGGGATTGGCCCGGTCGCGGCGCTTACGCGGGTCGATCCGCTTGAAGATTCCAGGGGTGTGCACGGGCAGCCTTAACGTCGATGCAGGCAGGCGCGCCCTATCGACGCGACTTCACACCGCGATGGGACGGACTTGGCAGCTATCAGGCCGGTCGCTTGTCGCCGGGCTGCTCGGGCGCGGGTGTCTCGATGCGCTCCGACGTGACCGGGGTGGCCGGAAGTGAGGTCGCGTCCGGCTTGTCGGCGCTCTGCCCGTCGGACTGCATCTCCTTGATCTCAGACTTGAAGATGCGCATCGACTTGCCCAGCGAACGTGCTGCGTCCGGGAGCTTCTTGGCACCGAACAACAGAATGAAAGCCGCGATAACGATCAGCCAGTGCCACGGTTGAAGACCGCCCAATTCAAACACCTCCAGAGATTGTGGTCGAGTCTACTCGTCTTCATACGCGAGTACCGCTGCTGCAGCAGTCTCGCGGACCTTCTCGGCCAATGCGCGCGGAGTCAGCACCCGCACAGCCGATCCGAAGCCCAGTACGAAGCGGGCCATCCATTCGTCAGAAGCGTAGGTCATGGCCGCTTCGCAGGCCCCGTCGGGAAGCTCGGCGATGACCCGCAACGGGTAGTAGTCGAACATCCACTCGGCGGTGCGGTCGATGAGCAGCGTCGCCGACGGCAGTGACGGGTCGGCGTCGAACAACGCGGTATCCGGACCGGCCTGTACCGCCGGTGCGGGCGGCTTCGAGGGCTCGTCGAGCACCCGGGCTTCGACGATGCGGTCGAACCGGAACAACCGCACCCCCTCTGCGGTGCGGCACCACGCCTCCAGATAGCTGCGGTCGCTCACCAGGACCACCCGGATGGGATCGACGATGCGACTCGACACGGTGTCGTGCGAGGCCGAGTGATAGTCCAGTGACAGCGCCTTACCCGCCCGGGCGGCGTCGCGGACGGCGGCCGCCGATGCGCTCTCGGGTTCGTCGCCCTCGATCTCGTCCAGGACGGCGTGTCCGGACGCTCCGGCGGTGCCTGCGGCAGATTCGATCTTGGCGATCGCAGAGCGCGCCGCCCGTGGATCGACCATCCCCGGAACGTCGAGCAGTGCCCGCAGCGCCACCAGGATGCCGGTGGCTTCGGTGGATGTCAGCCGCAGCGGGTGGTCCACCCCGGCCGCGAAGGTGACCTCGATGGTGTCCCCGGTGAAGTCGAAGTCGATGAGATCACCCGGCCCGTATCCGGGCAGGCCGCACAGCCAGAGCTGTTCCAGATCGGCATCCAACTGGTCGCGGGTCACGCCCAGCGCGGCTGCCGCTTCGTCGCGGGTCACCCTGGGGTTGGCCTTGAAGTACGGCACCATGTTGAGCAGCCGGACCAGCCGGCTGGAAATCTGACTCATGCGCGATCCGCCTCCGGCCGCTCGCTTAGCCGACTCATAGCGGAACCGCCTGGGCGCGAAGCCTGGCGACCACGTCATCGCGCAGCTGCGGTGGATCCAGCGCGACGGCACCGGTTCCGTAGCTCGCGATCTCGCGGGCCAGCCGGTCATACATGCCGATATCGACGGTGATCTCCTCCCCGGCCCGGCCCCGCCAGGTGCACGGGGTCGCGGTGGCGGCCTGACGGCGCAATGCGGTGGCGCGGCCCTCGGCAACCCATACCCGGGCCCGTTCGCCGGTGGGCACATCGGCGACCACACGCTGCACGATCTGCCGCAGGTTGACCCCCTCCGGCGGGGTCACCGCGCCGGCCGGGCCGATCGGTGTGGCGCCGGGCGCGATACGCGACAGCCGGAAGGTGCGGGTGTCCGCGCGATCGCGGTCGTGCCCGACCAGATACCAGCGGCCGCGGTGGGTGACCACACCCCAGGGCTCCACCGTCCGGGTGCGATACGGATCGTTGCGGGAGGGCCGATGCTCGAACTGCACGACCCGGCCAGAGTTGGTGGCGGCCAACAGGACTCCCAGCACTTCTTCGGAACCCCGCAGCCCGGGCAAGGTGGCGGTCGAGGTGAAGGCCACCCCGGCGTCCTCGGAATCCACCTCGACACCGGCGGCCCGCAACTTCAGCAGGGCGCTCTGGGTGGCGGTGACCATCTCCGGGGACTGCCACAACTGGGTGGCGACGGCGACCGACGCGGATTCCTCCGCCGTCAGCTCCACCGGCGGCAGCGCATAGGCCTTCTGGTTGATGCGGTAGCCCTCGGTGGCGTCGAAAGAGGACAGCTTTCCGGTTTCCAGCGGAATCCCCAGATCGCGCAGCTCGTTCTTGTCCCGCTCGAACATCCGCGAGAACGCCTCATCGCTGGCACTGTCGGCGTAGCCCGCCACGTTCTTGCGGATCTTCTCCGCAGTCAGGTAGGAACTGGTGGACAACAGCGCGATCACCAGGTTCATCAGTCTTTCGACCTTGGATGTCGCCACCAAAGCAGCTTAGGGCGTACTGGTGCCGGGATCCCGGCACGACCCGCTCACATGCTTGCGATGAGCCGCTTCACCCGCTCGTCGACCGACCGGAACGGGTCCTTGCACAGCACCGTGCGCTGGGCCTGGTCGTTGAGCTTCAGGTGCACCCAGTCGACGGTGAAATCACGGCCCGCTTCCTGTGCGGCACTGATGAATTCACCCCGCAATTTGGCCCGCGTGGTCTGCGGCGGGGTGTTGACGGCGGCTTCGATCTCCTCATCGGTGGTGATCCGGGCCGCCAGCCCCTTGCGCTGTAGCAGGTCGAACACGCCCCGACCTCGCTTGATGTCGTGGTACGCGAGGTCGAGCTGGGCGATCTTGGGATCCGCGAGCTCCATGCTGTAGCGGTCCTGGTAGCGCTGGAACAGCTTGCGCTTGATCACCCAGTCGATCTCGGTGTCGACCTTCGCGAAATCCTGGCTCTCGACCGCATCGAGTTGGCGCCCCCACAGGTCGACCACCTGCTCGATCTGGGTGTTCGGTTCCCGGGTCTGCAGATACTCCACGGCGCGGCCGTAGTACTCGCGCTGGATATCGAGCGCGCTGGCCTGCCTGCCACCGGCCAGCCGCACCGGACGACGACCGGTGAGATCGTGGCTGACCTCGCGGATCGCCCGGATCGGGTTGTCCAGGGAGAAGTCTCGGAACGCAACACCCGCCTCGATCATCTCCAGCACCAGGGATGCGGAGCCGACCTTGAGCATCGTGGTGGGTTCGCTCATATTGGAATCGCCGACGATGACGTGCAGCCTGCGGTACTTCTCGGCATCGGCATGCGGCTCATCGCGGGTATTGATGATCGGGCGGGACCGGGTGGTGGCCGAGGACACACCCTCCCAGATGTGCTCGGCGCGCTGAGACAGGCAGAAGGTGGCCGACTTCGGGGTCTGCAGCACCTTGCCTGCGCCACAGATCAGCTGGCGGGTCACCAGGAAGGGCAACAGGACATCGGAGATCCGGGAGAATTCACCGGCCCGCACGATCAGGTAGTTCTCGTGGCAGCCGTAGGAGTTGCCCGCAGAATCGGTGTTGTTCTTGAACAGGTAGATATCGCCGCCGATGCCCTCGTCGGCAAGGCGCTGCTCGGCATCGATCAGCAGATCCTCGAGGACGCGTTCGCCGGCCCGGTCGTGCGTGACGAGCTGGGCGAGGTTGTCGCACTCGGCCGTCGCGTACTCCGGATGTGACCCCACATCGAGGTACAACCGGGCGCCATTGCGGAGGAAGACGTTGGAACTGCGGCCCCAGGACACCACCCGCCGGAACAGATAGCGGGCAACCTCGTCCGGACTGAGACGCCGGTGACCGTGGAACGTGCAGGTCACGCCGAATTCAGTCTCAATTCCCATGATCCGTCGCTGCACACAGTCGAGCTTACGGGTTGGGTATCGGTATCGGTGCGCAAGCTCCCCGGTATTCGTTTCGCGCCGGTATTGCGCGCTACTCCGCGGCCGGCTGATCCGGTTCCAGCTCGGGCACCAGTGCTTCCAGCGCGGCACCGGTGATCCGCCGGAACGCGCGGCGCGGCCGGTTCACATCCAGGATCGCCACCTCCATGGTGGACGGCCCCAGAACGCGGGGTTCGGTGCCGTTACCGCCGGCGCGCAGGGCGTTCACCGCGATCGTGACCGCATCGGCGAGGCTGGCATTCTCGGTGTAGGACTCCCCCAGCGCCGTGGCGATCGGCTCGGTGGTCCCGCCCATCACCACGAAATGCGGCTCATCGGCGATCGAACCGTCGTAGGTGATGCGGTACAGCTCAGGGGCTTTCGTCTCACCGAAATGGGCCACCTCGGCGACACACAATTCGACCTCGAAGGGTTTGGCCTGCTCGGTGAAAATCGTGCCGAGGGCCTGCGCGTACACATTGGCCAGCTGCCGACCGGTGACGTCCCGGCGGTCGTAGGCATAGCCGCGGGTATCGGCGAACTGGATCCCGGCGACGCGCAGCTTGTCGAACTCGTTGAACCGGCCGACCGCGGCGAAGCCGACCCGGTCGTAGAGCTCGCTGACCTTCTGCAGGGACCGCGACGGATTCTCGGCGACGAACAGCACACCGCTGTCATAGGTCAGGACGACCACACTGCGGCCACGCGAAATGCCTTTACGCGCAAGCTCGGAACGCTCACGCATCGCCTGCTCGGGCGAGATGAAATAGGGAAAACTCATCAGCCGTTACCGTCCGTCCGGGTCCGGCTTTCGATGACCTCGCGGGCCAGGCCGGCGATCCTGAGCTCGGTCACTTCCTCGGCACCCGTGGCTTCGATCAGCACAGCAGTCGGGTAGATACCGCGTACCAGATCCGGTCCGCCGGTGGCGGAGTCGTCATCTGCGGCATCGTAGAGCGCCTCGATGGCCGCCTTGAGGGCGGTATCGGCATCGACCACCTGGGGGTAGAGCTTCTTGATCGAGGACTTGGCGAACAGCGATCCCGAACCCACCGCCTGGTAGCCCTCTTCTTCGATGTTCCAGCCGCCGGCTGCGTCGAAGGACACGATGCGGCCGGCGCCGACCTGGTCGACGGCATCGACATCGAAAGCGACCAGCAGCGGCAGCGCGACGAAACCCTGCATCGCCGCGCCGAGGTTGCCGCGGACCATGGTGGCCAGCCGGTTCACCTTGCCGCGGAAGGTCAGGGCGACACCCTCGACCTTCTCGTAGTGCTCCAGTTCCACGGCGTACAGCCGGGCGAACTCGACCGCGATCGCTGCCGTACCGGCGATGCCGGTGGCCGCGTAATCGTCGGCGATGTGCACTTTTTGGACATCGCGGCTGGCGATCATGTGACCCTGGGTCGCCCTGCGGTCACCGGCGATCAGCACACCACCCGGGTAGCGCAACGCCACGATCGTCGTACCGTGGGCCAGCTCGACTGCGCCACCGGCACCGAGATGCGCGGCACCGCTCGGAAGCAGTTCCGGCGCCTGCCTGCTCAGCAACTCCGAGAAGGAGGAGAGGTTCAGGTGCGATGAGGTGAGATCGAGCGAATTGGCGAAGGGCTTGTTCGACCAGGCCGTCACTGGCCGCCCTTTTGGACATAGGCGCGCACGAAGTCCTCGGCGTTCTCTTCGAGCACATCGTCGATCTCGTCGAGCAGATCGTCGGTCTCCTCAGCCAGCTTCTCGCGGCGCTCCTGCCCGGCTCCCGATGCGCCGCTGGCGTCATCGTCCTCGCCGCCGCCACCGCCACGCTTGGTCTGGTCCTGAGCCATCGCTGCCTCCTGATTGCTCGTCCGGTTCTTTCACACTACCGGTCAACACCGGTGATGCTTGGGATAGCGAAGCTTATGTGGTGAGCTGCTCGACCAGTTCGACGGCACTGTTCACCGAGTCCAGCAGCGCACCGACGTGCGCCTTGCTGCCCCGCAGCGGTTCCAGGGTCGGAATCCTGACGAGCGAATCTCCACCGAGATCGAAGATGACCGAGTCCCAGCTGGCCGCCGCGATATCGGCGCCGAACCGTCGCAGGCATTCGCCGCGGAAGTACGCGCGGGTGTCGGTCGGCGGATTGTCGACCGCATCGAGCACCTGCTGCTCGGTGACCAGACGCTTCATCGAGCCCCGCGCGACCAACCGGTTGTAGAGGCCCTTGTCGAGGCGCACATCGGAGTACTGCAGATCGACGAGCTGCAATCGGGGCGCCGACCAGGTGAGGTTCTCCCGCTGTCGGAAGCCCTCGAAGAGGCGCAGTTTGGCCGGCCAGTCCAGGAGCTCGGCGCACTCCATCGGATCGCGCTCCAGCAGATCCAGCACGTGCGCCCAGGTCTCGATGACGCGGGTGGCCTGCGGGTCGGGATCGCGGGCGTCCACCAGTTTGGCCACCCGGTCCAAGTAGATCCGTTGCAGCGCAAGAGCAGTCAGTTCGCGGCCGTCGGCCAGTGCGACGGTCGCGCGCAGTGACGGATCGCGACTGACCACGTGCACGGCATGTACGGGGCGGGCCAGCGCGAGATCGGACAGATCGATTCCGTGCGCCGGGCCCTCTTCGATCAGGTCCAGCACCAGCGAGCTGGTCCCCACCTTGAGGTAGGTGGAGGTCTCCGCCAGGTTCGCGTCACCGATGATGACGTGCAGCCGCCGGTACTTGTCGGCATCGGCATGCGGTTCGTCGCGGGTGTTGATGATGCCGCGCTTGAGGGTGGTCTCGAGTCCGACCTCGACCTCGATGTAATCGGCCCGCTGCGACAGTTGGAATCCGGGTTCATCGCCGGCCGGACCGATCCCGACCCGCCCCGAGCCCGTGACGACCTGGCGGGACACCAGGAAGGGGGTGAACCCGGCGATGATCGCCGAGAACGGGGTCTGGCGCGACATCAGATAGTTCTCATGCGTGCCGTAGGACGCGCCCTTACCGTCCACGTTGTTCTTGTACAGCTGCAGCTTGACCGCGCCGGGCACGCTCGCCACGTGCCGGGCGGCCGCCTCCATGACGCGTTCTCCGGCCTTGTCCCAGATCACCGCGTCCATCGGGTCGGTGACCTCGGGCGCGGAGTACTCCGGGTGCGCGTGATCGACATAGAGCCGGGCACCGTTGGTGAGGATCATATTGGCCGCGCCGACCTCATCGGCATCGATGATGGGGGCCGGCCCGGACGTCCGGGACAGGTCGAATCCACGGGCATCGCGCAGCGGGGATTCCACCTCATAGTCCCAGCGGGTGCGCTTGGCCCGCTGCAGTCCGGCTGCGGCCGCGTAGGCCAGCACCGCCTGGGTGGAGGTCAGGATCGGATTGGCCGTGGGGTCTGACGGCGAGGAGATGCCGTATTCGACCTCGGTGCCGATAATCCGTTGCATAGGGCCAGCCTAGGGGACGTCGCACACGGTGTTACCGGCAGCTGTGTGCTGATGGCACCGCCGAGCCGAGCGTGCGGGTGCGGCGGGCCGCCAGGTACTCCGGTCGGACCCCGGCCGCCGCGTACGGCGCGGTGAGCTGATTGTCCACCGAGTTGAACACCAGAAAGACGTTGGACCGCGGGAGCGGCGTGATGTTGGAACCGGACCCGTGCAGCAGATTGCAGTCGAACCACAGCGCCGAACCGGCGGCCCCGGTGAACTGTTCGATGCCCTGGCCGTCCACGGCCTTGGTCAGGGTGTCCTCGTCGGGCACCCCGAACTGCTGGGCGATCAGCGATGAACTGTGGTTGTCGTCGGGCGTGGCGCCCACACACGGATAGAACGTCCGGTGCGACCCGGGGATCACCATCAGCGAGCCGTTGTACGGGTAATTCGGGGTCAGCGCGATCGAGCAGGACACCGCGCGCATCTGCGGCATCCCGTCCTCGGCGTGCCAGGTCTCGAAATCGGAGTGCCAGTAGAAACCCGATCCGGTGAACCCCGGCATCAGGTTGATCCTGGCCTGGTGGATGTAGACGTCACTGCCCAGCAGCTGTCGCGCGACCGGCAGCACCGTATCGAGCTGGACCACATCGGCGATGAGATCGCTGAGCAGATGCGGCTGAAAGATCGACCGGATGGTCCCCCGTGGTTCCCGGATCACCCTGGGATCGTCGCCCAGTTCTGCTGCCAGCCGTTCCAGTTCGTGTCCGAGCGACGGCAGCGCGTTCTCGGCGACGGTGTCCGGCCGGATCAGATAGCCCTGTGCGGCAAAGGCATCCAGGTCCGCTGCGGGTAGCGGGCCGTCCTCGCTGCTCCCCCACACCGACGGTTCGGCGCGTTCGATGGGCGAGATCGCATGCTCGAGCCGGGTCGGGTACGGGTCGTGCAGATCCTGCTGAGGAGCCACGCGCATGCAACCTCCTGCGGGGCCGGGTATGTCCCGGACTCGTCGTGGACCTCCTGGCCCGACACCGGCGGGTTGAAGACACACAGCATGCGCAGCTGCTGGGTGCAGGTGACCCGATGCCGCTCGTGCCCGTTGAGCAGGTACATGGTCCCCGGTTCGAGCGGGTGGTCCTCGCCGGTCTCCAGATTGGTCAGCGTGCCACTGCCTTCGACGATCCACACCGCCTCGACGTGGTGCTGGTAGTAGAAGTCGTGGACCGAGGAGGCGTCGATGGTCGTCTCGTGGAACGAGAATCCGACGCCGTCGCCGGCCAGGATGATCCGCTTGGATCGCCAGGATTCGGCGGCCACGTCACGGTCGGTCCCGGTGATCTCGGCGGTGGTACGAACAATCATGGTTACCCCTCTCCTATTCTTCGGCCTGTCGACATCTACACGGTGGCGGCGACGGACTCGGCCAGAGTCTCCAAGCCGGACTCCAGATCGCTGCGCGATGTGGTGAGCGGCGGAAGCAGCTTCACGACTTCGTCGGACGGACCGCTGGTCTCCATCAGCGCGCCGCGATCGAACGCGGCGCGACGCACGTCGGCGGCAAGATCTGTGTCCTCGAACTTCAGGCCCTGCGCCATGCCCCTGCCGCGGGCGGCGACGCCATCGTGCGACAGCGCGATCCGGTCCAGCCCTTCGCGCAGCAGCGTGCCTTTCGAGGCGATCTCGGACGCGAATTCTGGATCTTTCCAATATGTTTCGAGTGCCTTCGTGGCGGTGATGAACGCCGGGTTGTGTCCACGGAAGGTCCCGTTGTGCTCACCGGGCGCCCAGACGTCAAGTTCCGGGCGGAACAGGGTCAGCGCCATCGGCAACCCGTAGCCGCTGATCGATTTCGACAGTGTGACGATGTCCGGCACGATGCCCGCGGCCTCGAAGCTGAAGAATTCACCGGTGCGTCCGCAACCCATCTGGACATCGTCGACGATCAACAAGATCTCGCGTTTCTGGCACAGGTCCGCGAGTGCCTGCAGCCATTCCAGCCGCGCGACGTTGAGACCGCCCTCGCCCTGCACGGTTTCGACGATCACCGCCGCCGGGAGGTTCAGTCCGCTGCCCGAATCATCGAGCACACGCTCGAACCAGTGGAAGTCCTCGGTGACGCCTCCGAAGTAATTGTCATAGGGCATCGGAGTCGCGTGCACCAACGGGATTCCGGCTCCGGCCCGTTTCATCGAGTTCCCGGTCACCGACAGCGCGCCCAACGTCATCCCGTGAAATGCATTGGTGAAGCTGATGATCGACTCACGGCCGGTCACCTTGCGCGCCAGTTTGAGCGCCGATTCCACCGCGTTCGCTCCGGTCGGCCCGGGGAACTGAACCTTGTAGTCCAGCTTTCGGGGCTTCAGGATGACCCGGTCGAAGGTCTCCAGGAAGTTCTGTTTGGCCGTCGTCGCGATGTCCAGGGAATGCACGATGCCGTCCCCGCTGAGGTACTCCAGTAGTGCCCCTTTGAGCTGAGCATTGTTGTGCCCGTAGTTCAGTGCACCCGCGCCGGCGAAGAAATCGAGATAGCGGCGGCCTGCGGTATCGGTCACCCACGAGTCCTTGGCGGTCGCCAGGACGGTGGGCCAGCTCCGGCAGTAACTACGTACCTCCGACTCCACGGCGGCGAACACCGGCGGCAGATCGGCCTCGGTCAACGACTCCGCCGCGCCGGATGTGGTCTCCAGGGTTGTTTCGAGCAGCAAAAGGTTATCCTCCAATGGATTTCAATGAGAGAGTGCGCGCGTCAGCATGTGCTGATCGGCCCGATGATCAGGAGAGGTTCGTCCTCATGGGCCTGGTCGGGATCGAGCTGGGCGGCGGTGAAGTGCGACTGCTCGTCGACGGTTACGCCGTGCCGGCGCGCGAAGGCGCCGAAGAAGGCCCGCGAACTCGCGTTGCCGGGCGCGACAGTGGCCTCGACGGTGATCGGTCGACCGTCGCCGTCGGCACGCACCCGGTCCACCAGGTCGTCCAGCATGGCGGCGGCCAATCCGCCGCGTCGGGCGTTCGGCGCGACGGCCACCTGCCATACGAACAGCACATCGGGTCGCGGTGGCGGCCGGTAGCCGGTGATGAAACCCTGCAGTTCGCCCGCCGACTCGGCGACGATGGACGTCTCGGCGAAATCGGTGGCCAGCAGCAGGTAGGCGTAGGTGGAATTGAGGTCCAGGACTCCGGTTTCGGCCACCAGGTCCCGTATCGCGAGAGCATCGGATCCGGTCGGCCGTCGCAACGTGATCGACGGTTCACGGTCGTCACGTGTTCGTAAGTCGTTCGTATTCAGTAAAAGTCACCACCGAGCAGTTATCGATCTCATTGCGTTCCAGTCTTCGGTGCCACGACCGTAGACATACGCGAACATGTGGATCAAGCTGCAACACCGGACTTCTGGTGCTGAGCAACGTCGGCGGCCGCATCCTCACCTGCACTGACGCTGAACCCGCCGCGGCGACCGCGTCACAAGCAACGTTATTGAATCGTTACCTTCGGAGTGATGCCGGTCACCTGGCAAACCGCGGCGCCGATGCGCGCAACGATGCATCGGGGCGTCCGTCCCGGTGCGCGAGGTCGCGAGATGTTCTTCGCGCATTCGGGCACCGTCGGGCGCCGAAAACGCTAGCCTGACCAGGTACGACGTCGGGTGATACGCACGCTGGACCGTCACCCGGAGCCGCCAGACCGTCGGCGCGCCTCGCACCGCGCCTTGTCCTTCATGCTCATCGTTGACTCCCTGGCATGCGGGAGCCGCGCACTGCGTGGCGTGCCGACCTCTGGATGGACGCGGTAGACATAGAGACGTTATGAAAGTTCTGATCGTCGAGGACGAACCCCGGCTGAGTTCCACCCTGGCCATCGGATTGCGGGCCGAAGGGTTCTCCGCGGTCGAGGCGGCCAACGGAATCGACGGCCTGTGGCAGGCCGTCGAGAACGATTTCGACGTCGTCGTGCTCGACATCATGCTGCCCGGTCTCAACGGCTATGAGGTGTTGCGGCGGATGCGGGCGCGCCAGGTATGGACGCCGGTACTGATGCTGACCGCCAAGGACGGCGAGTACGACCAGACCGACGCATTCGATCTGGGCGCCGACGATTACCTGACGAAGCCGTTCTCGTTCATCGTGCTGGTGGCCAGGTTGCGCGCCCTGGTGCGCCGGTCGGCACCACACAAGCCGCCGACCCTCACCGCGGGCACCCTCACCGTGGACCCGGGCCGGCGCATCGTGCAGCGCGGCGATAAGGCGCTGTCTCTCACACCGCGCGAATACGGGGTGCTGGAGTACCTGATGCGCAACAAAAATGTCGCCGTCACCAAGGCCGACATCCTGCACAACGTCTGGGATGCGCACTACGACGGACCGGACAACGTCGTCGAGGTGTACGTCGGCTACGTCCGGCGAAAGATCGATATCCCGTTCGGCACCAACACCATTGAGACCATTCGCGGTGTCGGCTACCGGCTGGCCGCCGACAACTGAACGATCGCGCGCGTTCCGCCGCCGGGGCGGTCCTCGATACACACCTGCCCGAGATGGGCGGCGACGATCTCCGACACGATCGCCAGTCCGAGACCGGTACCGCCGGCGCCGCGCGAGCGGCCCTCGTCGAGCCGGACGAACCGATCGAACACCCGCTGCCGGTCGCCCGCGGGTATCCCAGGACCGTCATCTCCGATGGTGAGCACGGCATGGTCATCGGTGCACCGCAGATCAACCTCGACCACCGATGCGGCGTGCCGGGCAGCGTTGTTCAGCAGGTTGCGCAACACCCGGGCCAATGCCGCGGGATCACCGCTGACCCGGGCCGGCTCGATGCTTGCGGTGACCTCCACGGCGCTCTCGCGCCGGAGGCGGTCGATCTCGTTGGCGGCCAGATCGTCCAGGTCGACATCGTCGTGACGGATGTTCCAGCCACGTTCGTCGGCCCGCGCCAGCAGCAGCAGGTCATCGATGAGAAAGCGCATCCGCTGCGCTTCCGGCATCAGAGTGTGTTGGGCCAGTTCGGCGTTGAGCAGGTCCGGATGTGCCTGGGCGACCTCCAGCGCCGAGATGATGGTGGCCAGTGGGCTGCGCAACTCATGGGATGCGTCGCCGACGAAACGTTGCTGCGCGGCATGGCCGGCCTCGACGCGGGCCAGCATCTCGTTCATCGTCACCGCGAGCGCGGCGATCTCATCGCGACTGTCGGGCACCGGAACCCGCCCGGTCAGATCCGAGGTGGTGATATCGGCGACCCGCGAGCGGATATCGTCGACCGACCGCATGGATCTGCGCACCAGCAGGTAGGTCGCCGCCGCCGATACCGCGATCACCACGGGCGCCGCCACGGCCAGCGCGGTCACCACGGTGCCGACGGTGGACAGGACCAGAGGGCTGCCCTCCCCGACGACGACGGTGTACCGCGCAGCATCGGGGCCCATGACGGTCTGTGCGCTGAAGCGGATCTCGCCGAACGGTGAATCGTGTTCGGGCATACCGATCCGCAGGCCGGCCCCGATGTCCCCCACCGGCAGCAGTGGCGTCGAGGGCGCTCCCGGCGAGCGGTGCAACACGTCACCGTCGGCTCCGATCACCTGCACGGCGAGAATTCGCGAGTCGGTGGAGAGCAGTTCGGCGTCCAGCCCGACGGGACCTCGCGTGGCGATCACGGCGGCGGTTCTGGCGACTCGCGCCGCGGCGGCATTGTCGACCTCGCTGAGCATCGACCGGTACAGGACCGCGGCCAGCACCATACCCGTCACCCCGAGCGCCACGAACACCACGCTGGCGGCGACGAATGCCGACCGCGCCGAGATCCCCCAGCTCCCTGGCCGGACCAGTCCACGTCGCATCCGTCCACTGTGCCTCATCAAAGACGTTCAGCGATGTGGTGCGCCATCGTGCCGTCAAGCGTGCACAATATGGCGGTGTCCGACGGCAGCCCGACCAAGAACGACGAGCAGGTGCATGAGTGGTTTCTGCGCCGCGGTCTGCCGCTGGTCCTCACCCGAAGGGTGCGGTCCCGTGGGCTGATCGAACGTTCGGCGCCGATGATCAGCTCCGTCGGCGCGTTGACCGCGTTCACCATGCTGCTCGCCGAGGTGACCGGTGAAAATCCGAATTACGGATACGCGTTGCGGCTCGGGATCATCGGGGCCGTCCTGGTGGCCGCGCCGTTCGTGCTCGTCGCTCTGCACCGCCGGTCCACTGCACTCGGTGAGGCGGCCCGGCGCTGGGGTGCCTGGGGTGTGATGGCCCTCTTCGTGTTGGTGATGCCGGTGACGGTGAGCGGATTGTCCGGCGCCGCGGCCGCCGAGGCCCCGCTCTTCCTGCTGATCTCCCTACTGGCGATCTGGCTGACGTATCTGGGGTTCGGGTCCATTGCGGCATGGGCCTTCCGGTTCGCCTGGGTCGAACTCGGCGCGCTCGGCAATCTGATGAGCAGGGCGCTGCCACTGCTCATGCTGACGGTGGTGGTGTTCTTCACCGGTGAGCTCTGGCAGCTCTCGGCTCGCGCCACCCGCCAACGATTATGGGAGACAGTAGGTTTCCTAGCCCTGGTGGCACTGATCTTCATGGTCACGACCATTCGCGACGAGGTGCGGGCGCTGCGGGAGGATCGCGCCGAACAGGACTATGCCGCCGAACTGCTGGCCGATACGCCTTTCAGTGCACCCGCCGACAATCGCACGGCGCTGTCCAAGGCCGAGCTCTTCAACGTCGTCGCCGTCATGGTGGTGTCCCAGGCCATCCAGGTGGTGCTGTTCACCGCCGGGCTGTTCGCCTTCTTCCTGGCACTCGGCATCATCGCAATTCCCTTCGATGTGATGGTGTTGTGGGCCAGCGAGGAAACCTGTCTGGTCGGCCAACCACCCTGTGCAGGAACCTGGTTCGGCATTCATATTTCGATCCCACAGACCGTGGTGCACACCTCGCTGTTCGTCGCGGTGCTGTCCGGTCTGTACTTCACGGTGAGCACCAGCGTCGATCCGCTGTACCGCGAACGCTTCTTCGAACCGCTGATCGCCGACGTCGCGGTCAGCCTCGCCGCGCGGGATGCCTACCTGGAGTTGGAAGCCGAGAACTGAGTCTGAAAGTTTGGTGTGCAAACTCTGCGAACCGGATTTACACTTCCCTACGCTGCGCATCACCGGCGAATGTCCTGTGACTGGCAACCACCTGCGCAACACGGGATGAAGGGATGATGAACATGAGGAAAATGTTGCTGCCCGTCGTCGGTGCCATGGCCGCGGCCGGGCTCGCCCTTGCCGTCGCGGCTCCGGCCAGTGCCGATGAGCCCGGCTACTTCTCGGAACTGACCGAGTACGGCTACGGCGACACCTCTCAGGAGGACGCGCTGAGTCTCGGCTATTCCGTCTGCGAGGACCTCGCAAACGGTGTGCCCCAACAGGTCACACTCGATGCGATCTACGAGAACACCAACGAGAACGTCGATGTCGCAGATGCGACTTTCCTGTACAAGGCCGCAATACTGCACCTCTGCTGAGCGCGCGACTAGGGCCCTGCCGCTCTGACTGGGCGGGCGTGTCTTCGTGGCCCCGCAGTGGTCGTCGGCCTCGAAATCGTTGCATTATCAACCACTCTGCCCCAAGTGGTTCCGCCGAGGACGAGCGCGGCACCGACTGCGCCGAGGCCGGTGAGCGGGTCGCCCGCCAGCCCGATGCCGATGACGAAGGCCCACAGCGGCTCGGTGCCCAGCAGCAGGCTGATGCGTGCGGGTGCGCTCAGCCGTACCGCCCACATCTGCACACCGAATGCGAACACCGTGCAGGCCGTCGCGAGATACGCGGTCAACACCCAGTCCCGCGCGGTCATCTGCTGCACCACTGCGAACTGTCCGAGGCCACCGGCGGGCAGCGCAGTCAGCACCGCGACGGTGACCAACTGCACCAACGTCACACCGGTCGAATCCAGTTGGCGCGGAAGCGATATCCGGGACATCACGTTGACGTGCACGGCCCGTAGCGCCGCTGCGGCGCCGATCAGCGCGTCCCCGGGCCCGGGTATCGCGAATCCGCCCGCCTGGGTCAGTGCCACGCATCCCAGGACCACGATCCCGGCCGGCGCGTAGAACATCGGTGCGACGGGGCCCCGCCCGAGTAGCGGTGTCAGCACCACGGTGAGCGCCATGATGAGCCCGGCGTTGGATGCCGATGTCTCTGTCACCCCGTACGTTTCGCACACACAGATGGCGGCCAGGATGGTGCCGAACAGTGTTCCGGCGGCCAGTTCGGCCCGACCGATGCGAGTGATCCGCCGCCCGAGGAGCAGGGCGAGGATGCCGCCCGCCATGGCGAAGCGCACGGACAGGAAGGCGAAGACCCCGTCGGCGTCGACCACCTCCTTCGCCGCGAGGTAGCTCGATCCCCACACCACCGCCACGGCCAGCAGGGCGATATCGACGCGGTAGCGGGTC
>JBPPMV010000593.1:0-39428 GCA_051306235.1 Mycobacterium sp.
ACAGATCGGAGCCGCCTGCAGGTTGGGCCGCTCCGTTATTGCGCGAGGGGGTCCCCTATGGGCCGCGGCCGGGCTAAGGCAAAGCAGACCAAGGTTGCTCGTGACCTGAAATACAACACACCGGAGACTGATTTCGAGCGGCTTCAACGTGAGCTCTCGAACAGCACCGGTGCAGATGATTTCAAGAACGGTGACGGCCCCACCGAGCGCTACGCCGACGAGGACGACTGGCGGCGCTGAGGCGCCCCCGGGCGCACCTGGGCGGTTCGGATCAGAACCGCGGGTGCTGCCCGACGAGCTGAGCTCGTACCCCATCCTTGGTTCCCTTTGCGACGGTCCCGACCGTCCAGCAGCTCAGGTGGCGTGCGGTGAGAATCGCCAACGCGCGGTCGGTGTCCTCCGGCGCGACGATGGCGACCATGCCGACGCCCATGTTGAACGTCTTCTCCATCTCGACGCGCTCGATGCGTCCGCGCTGGGCGATCATCCCGAACACGGGTGCAGGCGTCCAGGTACCGCGGTCCACCTCGGCCACCAGACCTGGCGGGATGATGCGTTCGAGGTTGCCGGCGAATCCACCACCGGTGACGTGACAGAAGGTGCGCACCTGCGTCTCGGCGGCCAGCGCAAGGCAATCCTTGGCGTAGATGTAGGTCGGCTCCAGGAGTTCCTCGCCCAGTGTGCGGCCGAACTCCTCGACGTGACCCGACAGGTCCATCCGGTCGATCTCCAGTAGCACCTTGCGGGCCAGCGAGTAACCGTTGGAATGCAACCCGGTGGAGGCCATCGCGATGATGACATCGCCGGGCTTGACCCGCTCCGGGCCCAGCACGTCCTCGGCCTCGACGACGCCCACACCGGTGGCGGAGATGTCGTAGTGGTCGGGCTCCATCAGCCCGGGATGCTCGGCGGTCTCCCCGCCCAGCAGGGCGCACCCGGCGAGCACGCAGCCGTCGGCGATACCGGACACGATCGCGGCAACCCGCTCGGGCACGGTGCGCCCGACGGCGATGTAGTCCTGCAGGAACAGCGGCTCGGCACCGCACACCACCAGATCGTCGACGACCATCGCGACCAGATCGAGGCCGACGGTGTCGTGCTTGTCCATCGCCTGCGCGATCGCCAGCTTGGTGCCGACTCCGTCGGTGGACGATGCCAGCAGCGGCTCGCGGTAGCCATCCCGCAGGGCGAACAGCCCGGCGAAACCGCCGAGGCCGCCGCGGACCTCGGGCCGGGTGGCCTTCTTGGCGAGAGGTTTGAACAACTCGACGGCTCGGTCACCCGCCTCGATATCCACTCCGGCGGTCGCATACGAGATGCCGTGTTGTTCGGCGCGGCCTTTACTCATGTTCACCGGCTCGCCGGCTGAAGCTCGCTCATCGAGCCCAAGGTTACCGGTCGCACCCCCTGCACCGCATGGGCGGTGACCTCAGCGCATTCTGTGCAGAGCGCCCACGCACCCGCCGACGCTGTGACAGCGTGACCGGTCATGACTGTAATTCGCTCGTTGCCGCTGGCTGCCGCCGTGACGGTGACGTTGTTCTGCCCGGGCGCCGGGTCCGCGTCGGCGACACCCAGCGTCGGTGTGGAGGCCCGAATCCTGGCGCAGTCCACCTCGGACGGCCAGGATTTCATCACCAAGGAACTCACCATCGCCCCCGGCGGAAGCACCGGCTGGCACTGGCATCCCGGCCAGGTGTACGGCGTGATCCGGGCGGGCACGCTGACGCACTACGGCTCGGACTGCGCGATCGATGGCATCTATCCCACCGGCGGAACGATCACCGAACAGAGCGGGCCCGGGTACATCCATCTGGGCCGCAACCTCGGTCCCGACCCGCTGGTGATGTGGGTCGGCTACATCGAACCGGCGGGTTCACCGCAGGCCAATGCGGTACCCAACCCCGGCTGCCCGTTTGAATGATGCCCGCAGCGGACATCCACCACCCCGTCGGCTCCGAATATCTCAAGAGGAATACCTCGAAAGGTCTTGGGAAGCCCCTAGACGATCGGAGAGCTCGTGCCCGCAACCAATCCCCACTGTCTGGTCACCGGTGCGACGGGATACATCGGCGGCCATCTGGTCCCCGCGCTGCTCGAACGCGGGTACAAGGTGCGCGCGCTGGCGCGCATACCGGGCAAGCTGGACGACCAGGACTGGCGTGACCAGATCGAGGTGGCCCGCGGTGACCTCGGTGACGTCGAATCGCTGACCGCTGCGTTCGAGGGCATCGAGGTCGTCTACTACCTGGTGCACTCCATGGGTACCTCCGACGACTTCGTCGCCGAGGAGGCCCGGTCGGCGCGCAATGTGGTGACCGCAGCCAAGAACGCCGGGGTGAGCCGCATCGTGTACCTCAGCGGTCTGCACCCCGACGGCGAACTGTCACCGCATCTGCAGTCGCGGGCGGCCGTCGGCGACATCCTCATCGAATCCGGCATCGAGACCGTCGTGCTCCAGGCCGGCATCGTCATCGGATCGGGCTCGGCCTCCTTCGAGATGATCCGGCATCTGACCGACCGACTGCCGGTGATGACCACACCCCGCTGGGTGCACAACCAGATCCAGCCGATCTCGGTCGACGATGTGCTGTACTACCTCGCCGAGGCGGCGACCGTGACAGTGCCGTCCTCGCGCACCTGGGATGTCGGCGGGCCCGATGTGATGGAGTACGGCGACGCGATGCAGGGCTACGCCGATGTGGCGGGTCTGCGCCGTCGCGTGATCGTGGTGCTGCCGTTCCTGACGCCGACCATCGCGAGCTGGTGGGTGGGACTGGTCACGCCCATCCCGTCGGGCCTGGCCCGTCCGCTGGTGGAGTCCCTGCACTGTGACGCGGTGATGCGCGACCACGCCATCGACACGGTGATCCCGCCGCCGGCGCACGGCCTGACGCGCTACCGCGATTCCGTCAGCACCGCACTGCAGAGCGATGGCACCGCGGCGGACGGCAACCGGCGCAAGTTCGTGCGTATGAGTTCGCCTGAGGATCAGTAGGTTTCGGGACCCGAGCCGTTCAGGGGCGGCGCAGCGCGTCGGCGTTGTCGCCGCCGGCCTTGACCGATTCCAGCGGAATCCCGGAGCGCGCCGCGTTGGAGAGCATGTGCTCGATCACGTTCTTGCCCAGAGCCGTCTCGCCGGGCAGCTCGATCGGGTACTTGCCGTCAAAGCATGCCGAACACAGTCGGCTGGCAGGCTGCTCGGTGGCCGCGATCATGCCCTGGTGGCTGATGTAACCGAGGGTGTCGGCACCGATGGCGCGGCGGATTCCGTCGAGCATCTCGTCCTCGTCGGCGGAGTTGCTCGCGGAGTTGGCGATCAGTTCGGCAGGGGTGGCGAAGTCGATACCGTAGAAACACGGCCATTTCACCGGCGGGGACGCGATGCGGACGTGCACCTCAAGGGCACCCGCCTCGCGCAGCATCCGGATCAGCGCGCGCTGGGTGTTACCGCGCACGATCGAATCGTCGACGACGATGAGCCGCTTACCGCGGATGACTTCCTTGAGCGGGTTCAGCTTCAGCCGGATGCCCAGCTGGCGAATGGTCTGCGAGGGCTGGATGAAGGTGCGGCCGACGTAGGCGTTCTTCATCAGGCCCTGGCCGTAGGAGATACCCGAACCCTGCGCGTATCCGACGGCGGCCGGGATGCCCGATTCGGGCACGCCGATCACCAGGTCGGCGTCGACGGGGTTTTCGGCGGCGAGCCTGCGACCGATATCGACGCGGGTGGCGTGCACGGACCGGCCTCCGATCACGCTGTCCGGGCGGGCCAGGTAGACGTACTCAAACACGCAGCCCTTGGGCGTCGGGTTGGCGAAGCGGGTGGACCGCACGCCGTCTGCATCGATGGCGAGCAGCTCACCGGGTTCGATATCGCGCACGAACGAGGCGCCGACGATGTCGAGGGCGGCGGTCTCCGAGGCGACGACCCAGCCGCGGTCCAGCCGGCCGAGCGACAGCGGGCGCACACCGTGCGGGTCACGCGCCGCGTAGAGGGTGTTCTCGTCCATGAAGGTGAGGCAGAACGCGCCACGGACGGTGGGCAGCAGTTCCAGCGCGGCCTGCTCCAGCGTGGCGTCGGCAGCGCCGTGGGCCAGCAAGGCGCCCAGGATGTCGGAGTCGGTGGTGGCGGCGGGTGCGCCGCGGGTCGCGATCAGACCGGCATCGCGCGCCCGGGTCGCCAGTTCGGCGGTGTTGACCAGGTTTCCGTTGTGGCCCAGCGCCACCCCGGTGCCCGCGGCGGTGTTGCGGAAGACCGGCTGGGCGTTCTCCCAGGTGGTGGAGCCAGTGGTGGAGTAGCGGCAGTGCCCGACGGCGACATGGCCCGGCATGGCGGCCAACGTCTGCTCATCGAAGACCTGACTGACGAGGCCGAGATCCTTGAACACCAGGACCTGGGAGCCGTCCGCGACGGCAATGCCGGCCGCTTCCTGGCCACGGTGCTGTAGCGCATAAAGGCCGTAGTACGTGAGCTTGGCCACATCCTCGCCGGGAGCCCAGACGCCGAAGACGCCACATTCTTCTTTCGGCTCGTTCTCTTCCGGCACATCAGGCGCGAAGGTCACGATGGCTGCTCCCTGGGGGCTGTGGGTGACGTGGCTCAGTCTACGGTGATCGGACGCCAATAACTCAACCGGACGCCGGTTTTCGCGTCACATCTGCCAACCGCACTGCCAGGGCTCGGCATTCCCGCCAACCATCATGGGATGACCATCTCGGCATGACTACCGTGGGATGACGTGTGGCATCCAGTGACGCGCGTCGCATTCCGCTTCTGCTTCCTGTACTTCGGGTTGTTCTGCCTGTGGTTCGCCCAGATCACCTATGCGTTCGCCGGGATCCTGGTGCTCTGGCTCCCGGCGGGTGCCGTCATGTGGCAGATGCTGCTGACCGATCCGATCAGTACCTGGGTCGGTCGTGCGGTGTTCGGCGTCGATGTAGCGCTGCGTCCGGGCTCGGGCAGTGGGGACCAGGCCGCCATCTGGGTGTCGCTGGCCTGTTTCCTGGTCATCGCGCTACTGGGGACCGTGCTGTGGTCGGTGTTCGACCGCCGACGCACCCAGTACCGCAGACTGGCCGCCTGGTTCACCGTGTTCCTTCGGCTGTGCCTCGGCGGGCAGATGTTGTTCTACGGATTCGCCAAGCTCATTCCCACCCAGATGCCGGCGCCCCCGCTGGTCGCGCTGCTGCAGCCCTTCGGCGAGTTCAGCCCGATGTCGGTGCTGTGGCTGCAGGTCGGAAGTTCCTTCCCGTACGAGATGGCGCTCGGGGCGGTGGAGGTCCTCGCGGGTCTGCTGCTGTTCTGGCCGCGGACCGCATTCCTGGGCGCCCTGCTCAGCCTGCTCAGCATGGGCCAGGTGTTCCTGTTGAACATGTCGTTCGACGTGCCGGTGAAGATCCTGTCGTTGCACCTGTTGCTGATCAGCGCGGTCCTGGTGGCGCCGCATCTGAAGAAGCTGCTCGATATCCTTGTGCTGGAACGTCATTCGGATCCGGTACGCGCACCGGCGCTGTTCACCGGCCAGCGGGACAATCGGATCGCGGCCGCCGTCCAGATGGGCCTGGGCATCTGGATCGCGGTGGGCCTGGGCGTGCAGGGCTGGCAGTCCTGGGCCGAGTACGGCGCCGGCCGACCCAAACAGGAGCTGTACGGCATCTGGGCGGTCAGCGAGTTCAGGGTGGACGGCCGGGATCTGCCCCCGCTGACCACCGACGAGTTCAGGTGGAGCCACGTCGTTTTCGACGAACCCGGATTGATCACCTTCCAGCAGATGGACGGGACCCTGCGCAGTGCCCCCGCGGAGCTGACCGTCGACCGGATCGCCGTCACGACCCCGTTGCCACCGCCGGACGGGAAGACCGCCCCGGTACCGGACCCGGCCGCGTTCGCCGACTTCAGATTCGAGCGGCCCGCACCGGACCGGCTGGAGCTGACCGGACGGTTGCAGGGGCGGCCCGTCAGCATCGAACTCGACTCGGTGGACCTGTCGAGTTTCACCTTGCGCAACCGCGGATTCCACTGGGTGCAGGAATACCCGTACTTCCGCTAGGAGCGCAGGTCCACCAGCGGCAGCCACTGCCCGATCTCGGCGGCCCGCGATCCCGACAGGTGCAACGCCGGCGATTCCATCCCCAGCAGCCCGGTGATCAGCAGCAGCCAGGTGCGGGGATCGGTCTCGACGACATTGGGCGGGGTGCCCCTGGTGTGCCGGGGCCCCGCGACACACTGCACGGCGACGAAGGGCGGAACCCGGACCTCCACGCTGGCGCCCGGCGCCATGGCGGCCAGGGTTCGCGCGGTGAGACGCACGGCGGCGGCCAGATCGGCCCGCGCCGGTTCCGGCCGGCCGGCATCGCGCAGCCATTCGGCCACCGCGAGCACCGCGGCGCGTGTCTCTGCCGGATCCGCAGTGCGACGGGCCATCATCGGTTTAGTGTCGCAAAGTGGCTGTCGTCGACCGGTCGGCACCGCCGTACAAAGCGGCCGGCGTCATCGCTCTCATCCTGCTGACGATCGGCGCCGTGCTGATCTGGGGGCAGTTCCGGGGCGACTTCCGGGCGCGCACCGATGTCACCCTGCTGTCGCCGCGGTCCGGTCTCGTCGTCGATCCGGGATCGAAGGTCACCCTCAACGGGGTGGATATCGGCCGGGTCAGTGAGATCGCACCGACCGACGTGCAGGGCAGCCCGCACGCCAGGCTGACACTGCAGGTCGATCCGAGGTATCTGCACCTCATCCCCGCGAACGTCGGCGCCGATATCAATGCCAGCACCGTTTTCGGCAACAAGTACATAGCTCTGAGATCACCGGAAAACCCTTCACTGCAACGGATATCGGCCGGTGATGAGATCACGGCGACGTGGGTGAGTACCGAATTCAACACCCTGTTCGAAACGGTGATGGCAATCTCCGAGCAGGTCGACCCGGTGAAGCTGAATCAGACTCTCACCGCCGCTTCGCAGGCGCTGGACGGGATGGGCACGAAGTTCGGGCAGTCGCTGTCCGATGGAAACGCCGTCCTGGGCAGCTTCAACGCGCAGATGCCGCAGTTCCGTCGCGATGTGCGCGGCCTCGCCGCCCTTGCCGATATCTACGCCGATGCCGGGCCGGACCTGTTCGACGGGCTCGCCGCCGCGGCGGTGACCGCCGGCACCCTCAACGATCAGCGCGGCGCGGTCGACGATGCACTGATGGCGGCCGTCGGCTTCGGCAACACCGGCGCAGACATCTCGGAACGCGGCGGCCCGTATCTGGTGCGCGGGGCGCAGGATCTGCTGCCGACCGCGAAGCTGCTCGACTTCTACAGCCCGCAACTGTTCTGCACCATCCGCAACTATTACGACGTCGCACCGTTGATGGCCCAGGTGTTCGGTGGGAACAACGGGTTCTCACTGGCCACATCGGGAACGATCTTCGGGGCGGGGCTACCCAATCCCTATGTGTTCCCGGACAATCTGCCCCGGGTGAACGCCAGAGGCGGACCGGGTGGCCGGCCCGGCTGCTGGCAGAAGATCACCCGCGACCTGTGGCCGGCGCCCTATCTGGTGATGGACACCGGTTTGTCGATCGCGCCCTACAACCATTTCGAGTTGGGCTCACCGATCTTCACCGACTACGTGTGGGGACGTCAGGTGGGTGCGCCCACCATCAACCCCTGAGCCATTGACCTCAACAAACATTGAGGTTCTAGGGTGGCCGTATGTCCCTCAAACCACACGAAATCGCGTACCTGGACCAGGCCGATCTCGGCCGGCTCGCGACCGTCCAGCGCAACGGCACACCGCAGAACAGTCCGGTCGGGTTCAGCTACAACCCCGAGCTGGGCACCATCGACATCTCCGGCTACCACATGTCGGACAGCCAGAAATGGCGCAATATCGGCCACAACCCCCAGGTGGCGTTCGTGGTGGACGATATCGCCTCCCGCAATCCGTGGCGGGTGCGCTGCCTGGAGATCCGGGGCACCGCCGAGCAGACGTGGGTGGAGCCGGCCAGCGGGAAGTCTGGCGATGAGCTGGACACGGGCATCATCCGGATCACGCCCACCCGCATCATCAGCTTCGGTATCGACGATCTGGAGACCGCTCCGCACGAGCTGGTCGCCGATATCCGGAGCGTCTAAGCGTCCTCGCCTGCCGTGCGGTCCAGATCGGCGCGAACCCGCTCGGTGTCGGCCGGCGTCCAACCCTCCGGCGCAGCGACGGCCACCAGGCCGTCGAGCACCGTGTCACCGTAGTTGTGGCCGTGCCCCGCAGGCACTCCCGCGGCATTGGTCATATCGGCGCTCACCTGCCAGAACGTGACGATCGGGTACCAGCGCATGGACGCCGTCCGGTCGGTACCGCGCGGCTCCTCGAGCCAATCAGGCCGGGAGAACAGCAGTTTCGGCGACCACCAGACGATCGGATCCGAGGCGTGCTGCAGGAACAGCACCCTGGTGCCCTGCCACGGCCCGGTGGCCGTCCGCTGGACATCGGCCGGATCCGCCGCCTGGGAGAACCGCACGGTGCTGCCGTTGTCATAACGAGGTTCGACCTCGGGGGTGCCCGGGTCGCGGCGCAGCACCAGGCCGCTCCACAGCGAACTTTCGTGTGGCGGGCCGACCCACAGCACACCCGAAAAATCCATCGCGGCGATATCGGGCAGCCAGCCGAAGGCGCCCTGGCCGGCGAAGGATCCCAGACTCTCCCCGTAGAGCACCAGTTTCGGCCGGTCGTTCTCTGGTAGCTCCGACCAGCGCTGGTGGATACCGTCGATCATCATCCGGGCGGTGTCCACCGACTTCTCGCGGTCACCGAGGAACGAAATCCAGCTGGGCAGATAGGAATACTGCATACCGACCAGCGCGGTGTCCCCGTTGTACATCGACTCCATGGCGCGGGCAGCCACCGGATTCACCCAGCCGGTGCCGGTGGTCGGGATGATGACGAGCACTTCTCGGTCGAACGCGCCGGTGCGTTCCAGTTCGCTGAGCAGGACCGCCATCCGGCTCTCGTCGGTGTCCGCGGTCTGCAGCCCGGCGTAGACCCGGATCGGCTCCAGCGCCGTTGTCCCGTTCAGCCGGGTCAGTTCGGTGGCGTCCGGCCCGCCGGAGACGAAGTTGCGGCCCTGGAATCCGAGGGAATCCCACGACGCGAAAGATGTTGGACTACCAGACTTCTCGGGTTCCAGCGGCTGGGTGACTCCGGCCCCACTGGTGGCGTTCTGCGGTTGGAAGACCTGGCTGGCGCCCAGTAGGAAGCCACGGTAGAGCACGCCGTTGACCAGCATCACGAACAGCACCGCGATGATCGCGGTACCGATGAAGAACGCGACCTCGCTGTGCAGGTGCCACCGGCGGATCAGCTTGCGGGCAATGAGTTTGACCAGATCGGCCAGCACCCGCCACAGCGCGATACAGGCGGCGCCGACCAGCACCGCCAGCACCACTGTGCGAAGATAGCTCAGCGTCGTCGGGCCTTCGATACCCATCAGCGCCGAGACCTGGCGTTGCCACCGGGCGGCCGGGATCACGATCAGCACCGGCACCGTCAGCGCACCCGCCACCACCACGATCTTGGCCGTGCGCAACGTCGCCGGACTCGGCGGCCACCACGACCGGTGCCGTAACACGAAGCGGTGCAGGGTTTTTCGGATCAGCACCCCGATGCCGTACCCGATGGCGGCATTGATACCGCCGATCAGGCCCGCGAACAGCCAATCCCTCGGCAGCAGCGACGGGGTCAGCGACACGCAGAAGAACAGTGCGCCGACCGGGATGCCGACGAAGTCGAGGCGGACCAGACCCCAGGCCCACAGCAGGAGCGGATGCCGGAATGTGGTCCGGTCAATCACCCGAACAACCCGGGCAGCACGCCCTCGGAGGTGGCTCGCAGTTCGGCGAGGGTGACGGTGAACTGGTCCTGCACTTCCACCGAATCGCTTCCTTCGTCGGATACGCCGATCCGGGTCACCGGGAGGCCGCGGGCCTCACACATGGCCCGGAACCGGCTCTCCTCGGTGCGAGGGACCGCCACCAGGACGCGCCCGGCCGACTCGGAGAACAGGTAGACGAACGGGTCGACACCCTCGGGAAGCACGACGCGGCTTCCGGTCTCACCGGCCAGCGACGCCTCGATGACGGCCTGGATGAGACCACCCTCGCTCAGATCGTGTGCCGCCGAGACCAATCCGTCGCGCGATGCCGAGGTCAGCACATCGGCCAGCAGCTTCTCGCGGGCCAGGTCGACCCGCGGCGGCACCCCGCCGAGATGGTCACCGGTCACCTGGGCCCAGATGGACCCGTCGAACTCGTCATGGGTGTCACCGAGCAGCAGCAGCGTCTCGCCGGGCTCGTTGCCCAGCCCGGTCGGGATCCGGCGGGCCACATCGTCGATCACGCCGAGCACACCGACCACCGGGGTGGGCAGGATCGGTGTGCTGCCGGTCTGGTTGTAGAAGCTGACATTGCCGCCGGTGACCGGAATCCCCAGGGTGGCACAGCCATCGGCGAGTCCGCGGACGGCCTGGGAGAACTGCCACATGACACCCGGGTCCTCCGGGGATCCGAAGTTCAGGCAGTTGGTGACGGCGACCGGGGTGGCGCCGGTGACCGCGACATTGCGGTACGCCTCGGCCAACGCGAGCTGCGCACCGGTGTACGGGTCGAGTTGGGTGTAGCGGCCCGATGCGTCGGTGGACACGGCGACGCCGCGACCGGTGGCCTCGTCGATGCGCAGCACACCACCGTCGGCGTGCTCGGCGAGCACGGTGTTACCGCGCACGTACCGGTCGTACTGCTCGGTGATGAAGGCGCGGCTGCACAGATGCGGGCTGCCGACCAGCGCAAGCAGAGTGGCCTTGAGTTCGTCACCGGTCACCGGCCGGGGCAGCTTCGCCGAGGTGTCGGCGATCAGCGCATCCTGGGTGTCGGGGCGCGCCAGCGGCCGCTGGTACACCGGACCCTCGTGGGCGACGGTGCGCGGCGGCACGTCCACGACAGTCTCACCGTGCCAGGTGATCTGGAGCCGGTCACCGTCGGTGACCTCACCGATGACGCTGGCCAGCACCTCCCACTTACGGCAGACGGCCAGGAACTTGTCCACATTTTCCGGCGTGACGACCGCGCACATGCGTTCCTGCGACTCGGAGGACAGGATCTCGGCCGGGGTCATATCGGCGGCGCGCTGCGGCACCGCTTCCAGCTCGACACGCATGCCACCGTCGCCGGCTGATGCCAGTTCCGATGTGGCGCAGGACAATCCCGCACCGCCGAGATCCTGGATACCGACCACCAGGTCGGCCGCGTAGAGCTCGAGGCAGCACTCGATGAGCACCTTCTCCATGAAGGGGTCACCGACCTGTACGGCGGGCAGCTTCTTGCGTCCCGGCCCGGATCCCTCGTCACCGCCGAAGGTTTCGCTGGCCAGCACGCTGACGCCGCCGATACCGTCCAGCCCGGTGCGCGCGCCGAACAGGATGATCTTGTTGCCGGTGCCGGACGCGAAGGCCAGGTGCAGATCTTCCTTGCGCAGCACGCCGACGCAGAGCGCGTTCACCAGCGGGTTGCCCGCGTAGGACGGGTCGAAGACCGTCTCGCCGCCGATATTGGGCAGGCCCAGCGAGTTGCCGTAGCCGCCGATACCGCGGACCACGCCGTCCAGGACGCGGCGGGTATCGGGTGCGTCGGCAGCGCCGAAGCGCAGCTGATCCATCACCGCGACCGGGCGGGCGCCCATCGCCATGATGTCGCGGACGATGCCGCCGACACCGGTGGCCGCTCCCTGATAGGGCTCGACATAGGAGGGGTGGTTGTGCGACTCGACCTTGAAGGTGACCGCCCAACCGTCGCCGATGTCGACCACACCGGCGTTCTCGCCGATCCCGGCGAGCATGCCGGCGCGCATCTCATCGGTGGTGGTCTCACCGAAGTAGCGCAGGTGCACCTTGGAGGATTTGTACGAGCAGTGCTCGCTCCACATCACCGAGTACATCGCGAGCTCGGCATCGGTGGGGCGGCGGCCGAGGATCTCTTTGATCCGCTCGTACTCGTCGTCCTTGAGCCCCAGTTCGCGATGGGGCTGCGGTTGATCGGGGGTGGCGGCTGCCCGCTCGACGGTATCGGTCTGTGCAGTGGGCTCCAGCGTCACGAAGACATTCTATGCGGGGCCGCAAAACGGGATGACCAGCTAGCCGCCTGCGATGCAGAAGGCGTTGCCTTCGGGGTCGGCAAGGACCACCCATTCGAACTCCGGGCCGAAGCTGTTGCGCCCCGTCTCGGTCGCACCGAGAGCGACCAGGCGGGCGACTTCGACCTCCTTGTCGGCGGAGTGGAAGTCCAGGTGAACCTTGTTCTTGCCCGGCGTCGGATCGGGCACCCGCTGGAAGCCCAGCGCGGGACGTCCTTCACTGGTCACCATGACGAATTCGCCTGGTGCCACCGCATTCACGTCACCGCCGGCCGCCTTGGACCACCAGTCGGCGAGGCCGTCGGGATCCACACAATCGAACGTGATCATCTCCACTGAAAGCGCCATATCCGAACTGTAGGACAGAACACCGACTACCTCCCGGGTAATTGAGGACCCAGGAGAACCCCGGCAGGCTGGCGTACATGACACAGACCCACACCCCACCGAGGTTCACCGCTGACACCTGGGCGGCCTTCTGGGCCGCTCCCGATCCGTCGAAGGTGGCCGGGCTGCTGGCCGAGGACATCGTCGGTCACTGGCCCGGGCACCCGAAGCCGGTCCGCGGGCGTCGCGCCTATATCGGCAAGATCGCCGAGCTCGTCGGCACGGTCCCCGACCTGCGGCTTCACCTTGTCGACAGCGCGACGGTCCCGGGCGCCGCCGCGGGCGAGGAACTGGTGTTCCTGCACTACACCGGCACCGGGACGGCCGCGTCGGGACCGATCACGATCCGGGGGATGGACCGGGTGCGCACCCGCGACGGCATCGTCGTGGAAAACGTCATCCGCTATGACGCCACCGAGTTGGAGGCCACCGATTTGGACGCCACGGAGCCGGCCGCCACCGAGTCGTAGGCACAATCGACATGTGAGAACACGACTGACCTTCAGTGGTCACATCGCCGGCTTCGGCACCGACGCCGGCATCCGGATGGTGGTCGGGGTGTGGCAGTCCTCACCGTTCGGCGCCTTCACCGATGTGATGGTCCAGACCGCCGATGATCGACGGCTGCTACTGGCACCGACCGCGGAGGTCGCCGAGTTCGTCTCGGCCACTTACTCATTCGACGATATCCGGCTCGGCGCCGTCACCGCCGAGCTGTCCGCCGACCGGCTCACCGTCAGCACGGCCGACCTGGAGATCGCCGCCGCGCTGGGCGGCCCGGCACGGTTCGACCGGCTGCTGCGGCTGGTGCCCGTCCCACTGGCGGGTGCCCCGTGGTGGCTGCGGGTGATCAATCCGGTCGCCGGGCTGCTGGTGCCGGGGGTGCACACCGCCGGATCGGCGGGCAACGGACGCCGCGAGTATTACGGGGTCCGTCGCACCCGGCGCATATCGGCACTGTCGGGAACCTTCGACGGGACGGCGCTGGGCGGGCTGGCCGACCTGCACCCGCCGGTGCAATTCGGTTTCTCATCAGCGCCTACAGACCCGCAGCTGGTGGCCGTGACCACGACGATCGACCTGCCCTAGGCGGGGGCGAGAAACGCCTGCAGGGCGGCGGAGTAGGCCGCGACATCACGGGCTCCCATCACCTCGCGCGCGGAGTGCATCGCGAGCTGGGCGGCGCCGACGTCGACGGTCGGGATGCCGGTGCCCGCGGCCGTCATCGGACCGATGGTGGACCCGCACGGCAGATCGGCGCGGTGCTCGTAGCGCTGCAGCGGCACACCGGCCTGCCTGCAGGCCAGGGCGAACGCCGCCGCCGTCCGGCCGTCGGTGGCGTAGCGCAGGTTCGGCTGCACCTTGAGCACCGGGCCGCCGTTCACCGCGATCTGGTGCCCGGGTTCGTGGCGCTCGGGGTAGTTGGGGTGGGTGGCGTGCGCCATATCCCCCGAGGCCACCATCGACTCGGACAGCCGGCGCAGGAAGTCCTCCCGCCCACCGCCGTCGGCCAGGGTGATGCGCTCCAGCACGGTCAGCAGCAGATCCGACTGGGCGCCGTGGTCGGACTGTGAACCGACCTCCTCGTGGTCGAACATGGCCAGCACCGGGACACACCCGCTCGGTTGAACCGTCAGCAGCGCCTCCAGCCCGGCGTAGCAGGTGGCCTGGTTGTCCAGCCTGGGCGCGCTCACGAAGTCGCTGTCCGCGCCGGTGACGGCCGACGGTGTCAGATCGTGGGTCATCAGATCGAAGCCGAGCACATCTGCCGCGCGGACCCCGGCCCGCTCGGCCACGTAGCCGAGGAAGGATCGTCGGTCGCCGACACCCCAGATCGCGTTGACGTGGCGCTGCGGATCCAGGCTGACGCCCTTGCGATCCTCGGACAGGTGGATGGCCAGCTGCGGGACCCGCAGGATCGGGTCGTCGATGCGGACCAGCTGGTGGGCAACGGTGACACTCCCCGGGTCGCTGCGCTCTCCCCCGCGAGCGGGAGGTGCCACCAGCCCGCCGGCCCCGCCGGTCGCCACGGACAGCCGCCCACTGATCCCGAGGTCACGGTCCAGCCACGAGTTCAGCCACGCCCCGCCGTAGGGCTGCAACGCCACCACCTGCCAGCCGGCGACCACCCGGTCGGGATGCTGTTTGACCCGCAGGTTGGGGCTGTCGGTATGCGCGCCGACGATCCGGAAGGGCAGGCTCGGCACCGTCGAATCCCAGGCCACCAGCGATCCGGCGCGGATCGTGAAGAATTTGCCGGAGGCGGGCCAGGCATCGGCCTCGGACAGTTCGCGGTACCCCGCGGCCGTCAGACGCTGCGCCGCAGTGGCACACAGGTGGTAGGGCGACGGCGAGGCATCGATGAACTCGCACAGACTCTGGGGGCTAGCTGCCATCTTTGTATCTTGACCGGCGGATCGACAGCACGTGGCGCTAGGGTCACTTTGTGCCAGAGCCGCTGCCGCAGGAGATCGTCGATCCGTTGACGTCGGCGGCCATCTTTCTGGTCGCCACGATCGACGACGGCGGCGAGCAGATCGTGCACGATGCGCTGTCCGAGATCTCGGGTCTGGTCCGCGCCATCGGATTCCGCGATCCCACCAAGAAGCTGTCGGCGGTGACCTCTATCGGGTCCGAGGCCTGGGACCGGTTGTTCGACGGACCCCGGCCGGCCGAACTGCACCCGTTCGTCCCGCTCGAGGGCCCGCGGCACAGCGCCCCCGCCACCCCCGGCGATCTGCTGCTGCACATCCGCGCCGAAACCATGGACGTGTGTTTCGAACTCGCCGGACGGTTGGTGGAGTCGATGGACGGCGCGGCCACCGTGGTCGACGAGGTGCACGGTTTCAACTACTTCGACAACCGCGATCTGCTCGGATTCGTCGACGGCACCGAGAACCCGATCGGGGCCACCGCGGACAACGCCACCCGGATCGGCGCCGAGGATCCCGATTTCGCCGGCGGAAGCTACGTGCACGTCCAGCGGTATGTGCACGACATGTCGGCATGGCGGGCGCTGCCTGTCGACGAGCAGCAGAACGTGATCGGGCGGACCAAGGCCGACGATATCGAGATGGACGACGATGTAAAGCCGCCGAACTCGCATATCGCGCTGAACGTCATCACCGATGCGGACGGTAACGAGCTGAAGATCGTGCGCCGCAACATGCCCTACGGCGCCGTCGGCAAGGGCGAGTTCGGCACCTACTTCATCGGGTACTCGCGCACGCCTGCAGTCACCGAGCGGATGCTGACGAACATGTTCATCGGCGACCCGCCCGGTAACACCGACCGGATCCTGGATTTCTCCACCGCCGTCACCGGCGGAATGTTCTTCGTCCCCACCGTCGACTTTCTCGATGATCCACCGCCGCTTCCGGTTCCGGAGGTGACGGCTCCGCCGGCGGTGCTGGATCAGCCGGCTCCGCCGGCGGTGCGGGCCGACTACTCACTTGCGATCGGCAGCTTGAAAGGAACACCGCAATGAACAACCTCTACCGCGATCTTGCCCCGATCACCGAGGCAGCCTGGACCGAGATCGAACAGGAGGCCACCCGGACGTTCAAGCGCCACATCGCCGGTCGCCGCGTGGTCGATGTCAGCGACCCGGGCGGCCCGGTGACCGCCGCCGTCAGCACCGGGCATCTACGCGATGTCGGCTCGCCCGGCGACGGGGTGATCGCCCACCTGCGTGAGTCCAAGCCGCTGGTGCGGCTGCGGGTTCCGTTCACGGTGGGCCGCCGCGATGTCGACGATGTCGAACGCGGCTCGCAGGACTCGGACTGGGATCCGGTCAAGGACGCCGCCAAGAAGCTGGCCTTCGCCGAGGACCGGGCGATCTTCGAGGGGTACGAGGCGGCTTCGATCGAGGGCATCCGCAAGTCGAGCTCCTGCCCCAAACTCGCGCTGCCCGCCGACCCGCGGGGAATGCCCGACATCATCAGCCAGGCGCTCTCGGAGCTGAGGCTGGCCGGTGTCGACGGGCCCTACAGCGTGCTGCTCGGCGCCGATGTCTACACACAGGTCAGCGAGACGACCGTCAACGGCTATCCGATCCGCGAGCACCTCAACCGGCTGGTCGACGGCGAAATCATCTGGGCACCCGCCATCGACGGCGCCTTCGTGTTGTCCACCCGCGGAGGCGATTTCGATCTGCAGCTGGGCACCGACGTGTCGATCGGCTACCTGTCCCACGATGCCGACAACATCGAGCTGTACCTGCAGGAGACCTTCACGTTCCTGTCGTACACCGCCGAGGCCTCGGTCGCCCTCACCCTGTAGGCCGGCTCAGGCCGTCAGCACCGCATCCAGCGCGGAGTAGAACAGGCCGAGCCCGTCATCGGAGGGGCCGGTGAGCGGTTCGGTGGCGTGCTCGGGGTGCGGCATCAGCCCGACCACGCGGCCGTTGGCCGAACTGACCCCGGCGATACCGCGCATGGAACCGTTCAGGTTGTCGCGGTAGCGGAAGACCACCCGGCCCTCGCCCTCGAGCTCGTCGAGCACGGATTCGGCGGCCACGTAGCGGCCCTCGCCGGACTTCAGCGGCACCAGCAGATCCGCACCCGGCTCGTAGCGCGTGGTCCAGGCGGTCGAATTCGAGGCGACCTCCAGCCACACATCGCGGCAGATGAAGTGCAGCCCGGCGTTGCGGGTCAGCGCGCCCGGCAGCAGCCCGGCCTCGCACAGCACCTGAAAACCGTTGCAGATCCCCAATACCGGGAGACCCTGGCCCGCGGCTTCGACGACCGACCCCATCACGGGGGCGAATTTGGCGATCGCACCGCAGCGCAGGTAATCACCGTAGGAGAACCCACCGGGAACCACCACCGCGTCGACACCCTTGAGGTCGGCGTCGGCGTGCCACAGGCTGACGGCCTCACCACCGGCCAACCGCACCGCGCGGGCGGCGTCGACATCATCGAGCGTGCCGGGAAAGGTGATGACACCGATTCTTCCCAGATTTCCCGTCGCTTCGCTCGCCCCAGCGCTATTTCCCGTCGCTTCGCTCGCCCCGCGCGTCACGAATCCTCCCGGTTCACCGAGAACTCCTCGATGACCGTGTTGGCCAACAGCGATTCGGCGATCTCGGCCAGCGCCGCATCGGACACCGAATCGTCGACCTCGAGTTCAAACCGCTTGCCCTGACGGACATCCGCGACACCACCATGGCCGAGACGGCCCAGCGCGCCGACGATTGCCTGCCCCTGCGGGTCGAGAATCTCAGCCTTGGGCATCACGTGCACTACGACACGGGCCACGGGCACTCCTTCTATCGAAACCGGTCCTGATCGGTGCTAACTCTACCGGCGCGTCCACAGGCCACAATGGAGCCATGCAACTCACCCACTTCGGCCACTCATGCCTGCTGGCCGGCTTCCCCACGACCACCGGAACCGAGACGACGGTGCTGTTCGATCCGGGCACCTTCTCGCACGGGTTCGAGGGGATCACCGGCCTGGACGCCATCCTGATCACCCATCAGCATCCCGACCATGCCGATACCGCGCGGCTGCCCGCCCTGCTGGAAGCCAACCCGCAGGCCAGGCTGTATGCCGATCCGCAGACCGCCGCCCAGCTGGGCGAGCCGTGGCAGGCCGTACACGCCGGTGACGCGTTCACCATCGGGCATCTCTCGGTGCGCGGCGTCGGCGGCACCCACGCGGTGATCCACCCGGAGATCCCGGTGATCGACAACACGTCCTACCTCATCGGCGATGCCGATCACCCGGCGCGGCTGATGCACCCCGGGGACGCGTTGTTCGTCCCCGACGAGGCGATCGATGTGCTGGCCACCCCAGCGGCGGCGCCGTGGATGAAGATCTCCGAGGCCGTCGACTACCTGCGGGCGGTGGCACCGACCCGGGCCGTCCCGATCCACCAGGGCATCGTCGAGCCCGCGGCCCGCGGTATCTACTACGGGCGCCTCTCGGAGATGACGAACACCGATTTCCAGGTCCTCGACCCCGAGAACGGGACCGCGTTCTGATCGTGACGAACAGGCACACACTGCTGCTGTGGTGGCCGCCGATCGGCATCGCCGCCATGGTGGTGCTGGGCATCGCGGTCGGCCACGGACCCACCGCGTTCGACGACTGGGCACTGCGGGTCATGCAACGCGTGTTCGGCCCCGATCCACACTGGATGCTGTGGTTCAGCTGGGGCTTGGCGATGATGGTGATCCTCGCGGTGGCCGTAGTGATCGCGCTGGTGCGCCGGCGGTGGCGGCTCGCCGTGGTGGTGGCGCTGTGCCCGCTGCTCTCCGTGATCGCCACCCGGCTGCTCAAACCGCTGTTCGGCCGCTACAAAGGTGATGCGCTGGCCTACCCGAGCGGACACACCACCGTCGTCATCACGGTGATGTCGATGCTGGTGTTCGCGGCCGGCTACCGGGTGTGGCTGATGGTCGTCGCCGGCGTGGTCATCTCGATCGGCGGACTGAGCATGGCGGCCACCGACCTGCACTATCTGACCGACAACATCGGTGCGATGTTCTTCGCCTCCGCAATGGTGTGCGTGGCGGTGCTGGTGGCCGGACCTCAGGCCGTCTCGCGGGCGGCGGCGCGACCGGCCGCCCGGCCGGAGAACACGCAACCGCCCAGGAATGTGCCCTCCAACGAGCGATAACCGTGCACGCCGCCACCGCCGAAACCGGCGGCCTCACCGGCGGCGTACAACCCGTCGAACACCGTCCCGTCGGCCTTGAGCACCCTTGAGTCCAGATCGGTTTCCAGCCCGCCCAGTGACTTTCGGGTCAGGATGTGCAGCTTGACCGCGATCAGCGGACCCGCTTTCGAATCGGTCAGCGGGTGCGGTGCGACGACCCGCGCGATGCGGTCCGGCAGGTATTGCCGGGCGGCCCGGATCGCGGTGATCTGGCCGTCCTTGGTGAACGTGTTGACCACCTCACGGTCGCGTGCGGTCACCTCGGCCTCGACGTCCGCGTAGTCCAGCGGTTCGACATCTGGCAGCGCATTCATCGCGGTCACCAACTCGCGCAGCGAGTTCCCGGTGACGAAGTCCGGGCCGCGGTCCACGAAGGCCCGCACCGGCGCCGGACCACCGTCGCGGCCACGGGCGAGCACCGCACGCACGCTCCGGCCGGTCAGATCCGGGTTCTGTTCCTCCCCGGACAAGCCGAATTCCTTGGCGATGATCCGGGCGTTGAGCACGAACCAGGTGTAGTCGTGCCCGCTGGCCGCAATGTGTTCCAGCGTGCCCAGGGTATCGAAACCGGGGTACAGCGGCACCGGCAGTCGCTTGCCGGTCGCGTCCAGCCACAGCGAGGACGGTCCCGGCAGGATCCGAATGCCATGCTTGGGCCACACCGGGTCGTAGTTGGTGATGCCCTCGGTGTAATGCCACATCCGGTCACTGTTGATGATGTTCGCACCGGCGGTCTCGCTGATGCCGAGCATCCGGCCGTCGACATGTGCGGGCACCCCGGAGAGCATTTGCCGCGGAACACGGCCCATCCGGGCCGGCCAGTTCTTGCGCACCAGATCGTGGTTACCGCCGATGCCGCCGCTGGCGACGATGACGGCCGCCGCCCGGAATTCGAACTCCCCCAGTGTTGTCCGTGAAGAGGTCACACCGCGGGCGGTATCGCTGGGCTCCAGGATCGCGCCGCGCACACCGGTGACCGCGCCACCCTCCACGATGAGTTCGTCGACGCGGTGCCGATGGGCGAACTTCACCCGGGGCTGGCCCAGCAGCCGGCGGGCAAAGATATCGACCAGGGCGGGCCCGGTCCCCCAGGTGATGTGGAACCGCGGCACCGAGTTGCCATGGCCCAGTGCTCCGTAACCCCCGCGCTCGGCCCAACCGACCATCGCGAATGTCTGCAGACCGCGCTCCCGCAGCCAGCTGCGCTTCTCACCGGCCGCGAAATCCACGTAGGCATGCGCCCACTGCCGCGGCCAGTGATCCTCCTCGCGATCGAAGCCGGCGCTGCCCAGCCAGTCCTGCAGCGCCAACTCGTGGCTGTCCTTGATACCGAGGCGGCGCTGCTCGGGACTGTCCACCAGGAACAACCCACCGAAGGACCAGTACGCCTGGCCCCCCAGATTGGCGGCGTTCTCCTGATCGACGATCAGCACCCGCCTGCCCTGCTCGGTCAGCTCCGCGGCCGCCACCAGCCCGGCCAACCCTGCTCCCACCACGATCACGTCGGCATCTGCCATGCCGCCAACCTAGTCTCAGGCGGCGTCGGTGAGGGCGCGATCCGCCTCCCAGCGGTACATCTCCGGGACGCATCCGTGCATCAGCGCGAGGTCGACGGCATCGAAGAGAGCCTGCCGCGGTGCGCTGTGGCGCAGCTGGGCCGCCGATACGGCCAGGCGCACCGTCCCGCCGCGGCGGGCGGTGCGCTCGGCGGAGAGCACCAGTGTGCGGCACCACCAGTTCTCGGTGAGGAACCCCGCACCGATGCCCAGGACGCGTGCCGGGGTGGTGGTTTCGCGGACCAGATCGGTGACCCCGGACAGCCCGGCGAGCAGCCGGAAACCGTTACGCGGCAATGCCGTCACCGTACCGTCGGAGACCGTCCAGCCGGGTGCGGCGAACAGCCGGGTACGCAGGCCCAGGTGCTCCATCGTCCGGTCCGCGCCCATCAGCCGGAGATTCGCCTCGTGTGCGGGCAGCGTGGCGAACTCGCTGCGCCGTTTCTTGGTGGCCGCCTCGTCGTATCCGTGTAGCACCACCGCGTCACCGGCGGCGCGCCGCTCGCGTAGCCAGAAGGTGGTCGACGGGTCGCGCTCCAGCCGGTAGTCACCCTTGAGGCGCGGGGCGACCAGCAGGGACACCGGTACCCCGCGAGCGTCGAGCTGCTCGCAGAGTGCGTCGACATCGGACAGTGTGCGGTCCCTGATCCCGGAGATCGAGACGATCAACTCTGCGGTCACACCCGAAGTGTCGCAACGTCAGGTGTCGCGACGGTTGCGAACACCCGGACGCAAGCTTGCCAGTTGGCTCCGCTAGCTGCCCAGGACCGCCTCGATGGCCGCGATCACCTCGGTTGCGTCGGGTTCGGTACGCGGACGGAACCGCTTGACCACGAGACCGCCCGGGGCGACCACGAACTTCTCGAAGTTCCACTGGATATCACCGGCCTGCCCCTCCTCGTCCGCCGCCTTGGTCAGTTCGGTGTAGAGCGGATGCCGATCCGCACCGTTGACATCAGTCTTGGCCAGCAGCGGGAACGTCACCCCGTAGGTGGTGGAGCAGAAGGTCTGGATCTCTTCGGCGGTGCCCGGCTCCTGGCCCATGAACTGGTTACACGGCACCCCGATCACCGTGAGTCCCTGAGCGGCGTAGTCCTCGGCGATCTTCTCCAGTGCGGTGTACTGCGGGGTCAGACCACATTTGGAGGCGACGTTCACCACCAGGCTTGCGCCGTCTGCCAATTCGCCGAAGGTGGTTTCTCTACCGTCCAGGGTGGTCAACGGAATCTGGTTGAGGCTCACCGGATCGACGCTAGCCGTCGAACAGGATCCCCGCCAGCCTCTCGATGGTCGCGATCGGATCAGCGGTGGTGTCGACGGCATCGTTGAGCCACAGCTGGGCGAATCCGTGCACCAGCGACCAGGCGGCCAGCGCGGCGCCGTCCGGGTCGGCCTTGGCACGTGGGTCGGCCAGCGTGCCGACACCGCGGTTCAGTTCGGTGAACGCCGCGGCGGCAGCGTCCTGCACACCGGGTTCGCCTGCGTCGTAGAGCGATTTGTCGAACATGACCTCGAACTGCCCCGGGTTGGCCAGGGCGAACCGCACGTACGCCTTGGCCGAGTCGACGAACTCGGGCCGGGCATCGATCAGCTCGGTCGTCAGGTTCCGGAAGCCCTCGGCGGCCAGCGCGGTGAACAGACCGCGACGATCACCGAAGTGATGGGCCGGGGCCGCGTGTGACACCCCGGCCACCCGGGCGAGTTCGCGCAATGAGACGCCATCGGCACCGCGCTGCGCGACGAGCTCGGCCGCCTCGGCCAGGATGGCCGCGCGCAGGTCACCGTGGTGATAGCTCGCCTTGCTCATCGCGCCATCATAGCCAGAATCTTGACAGCGCCTAGATCCGTTTCAGGCGCGCGGGCCACCGAACAGGCTGTGCACCTGGCCCGCGCCGTGGTTCACGGGGTCCGCAGTGGCCAGCAGCCAGGCGTACTGGAAGGCGGCTTCCTTCCAGCGCTCGTAGCGGCCGCTGATCCCGCCGTGACCGGCCACCATCTCGGTCTTGAGCAACACCTTGGCCGCCTCGATCTCCGGATTGCGCTGCGCGTACCGAAGAGCGGCAACCCATTTCGCGGGCTCCACGTAGTACACCCTGGTGTCGTTGAGCGATGTCATCGCCAGCACCGCCGGGTAGTCCAGGGATCCTACATTCTCATAGGGCGAGTACGACTTCATGTAGTCGTAAACATCCTTGTCCTCCAGGGGATTTCCCCACTCGTCCCATTCGGTGACGGTCAGCGGCAGCGACGGATCCAGGATCGTCGTCAGCGGATCGACGAACGGCACCTGGGCCAGCACGCCGGCGAACAGGTGCGGAGCCAGGTTCATCACCGCGCCGACCAGCAGGCCACCGGCACTGCCCCCGAGTGCGACAAGATGCTGCGGGCGGGTCAGGTCCGAGGTCACCAGATGTTCTGCGACCGAGACGAAATCGGTGAACGTGTTGCGCTTGTGCAGCAGCTTGCCGTCCTCGTACCAGGGCCGGCCCAACTCCCCGCCGCCGCGCACATGGGCCACGGCGAACGCCATCCCCCGGTCCAGCAGCGACAGCCGCGCGATGGAGAACCGCGGATCCTCGCACGATTCGTAGGCGCCGTAGCCGTACAGCAGGGTGGGCGCGGGGAACGCCAGTCCGGCACGGTGCACGATCGAGATGGGGATGCGGGCCCCGTCGGCGGCGATCGCCCAGTCCCGGCGTTCGACATACTCTTCGGGCCGGTAGTCACCGAGCACCGGTTGTTCGCGCAGCAGCGTCCGGTCGCCGGTGACCAGATCGAGGTCGTAGATCCGGACCGGGATCACCCAGGACACCGCGCCGACGCGCAGCTTGGGCGAGGACCAGTTCGGGTTGCCGCTCAGGCCCGCCGACATCAGCTCCGACTCGAAGGTAATTTCCTGCGGCTCTTCGTAGGATCCGTCGGCTCCGATGGGCCACAACTGAATTCGGGGCAGCGCCTCGCGCCGGTAGCTGACCACCAGGTGTGCCTCGAAGGCGTCGACACCGTCGAGGCGCACATCGTCGCGGTGTTCGATGAGCGTCCGGAAGGCGCTCGGATCGCTGACGGGCGCCTCGACCAGGGTGAAGTTCACCGCGCCGTCGTTGTGCAGGATGAGGAAGCGGTCCTCACCGCCCACGACCGCATGCTCGACGGAGTACTCGACCTGATCACGGCGCGGCAGCACCACGGTGAACTCGGCGTCCGGGTCTCCTGCATCGGCGTAGCGCACCTCGGAGGTGACCGCACTGCCCGCCGCGATGATGACGTACTTGTCACTGCGGGTACGCCCGACGCCGAGCCAATACCGTTCGTCTGCTTCGTGATAGACCTTCTGCGCGGGCAGGCCGGAGCCCAGCCGATGGCGCCACACGGTGTCCGGACGCCATGCCTCGTCGACGGTGACGTAGTACACCGAATGGTTGTCGGCTCCCCAGGTCGCCCCGGCGCCGATACCGACGATGGTGTCCTCGTAGAGCTCACCGGTCCGAAGATCCTTGAACCGCAACGTGTAACGCTCGTCGCCCTTGACGTCCACCGAGAACGCCAGGATGTTGCCGTCCACGCTGACGCTGATGGCACCGAGGGAGAAGAACTCGTGGCCGTCGGCCTCGACGTTCTCGTCGAGCAGGATCTGTTCACCCGGTATGGCGGTGTTCTCGTCGAGCTCCGGCGGAATCCAGTCACCCGCGTCGCTGATCGGGCAACGGCAGTGCACGCCGTACTGCTGCCCCTCGAAGCTGCGCGCGTAGTACCACCACTGGCCGCGACGCGTCGGGATCGAGAGGTCGGTCTCCTTGGTGCGCGCCTTGATCTCGTCGAAGATCTTCTGCCGCAACGGCGCCAGCGCGGCGGTGGCCGCCTCGGTGTGGGCGTTCTCGGCCTCCAGATGAGCGATGACCTGGGGGCTGGACTTGTCGCGCAGCCATTCGTAGTGGTCGACGAAGACGTCACCGTGATGCTCGCGACGGTGCTCGACCCGCTTGGCGACCGGCGGCCGCACAGCGCCCTCGACCTCGGTCACGAACCGATCCAATCGGAGAAGCTCAACCCGGAAATCCTCTCGTAGGCCTCGATATAACGCGCGCGGGTGGCCGCGGCGATCTCGGCGGGCAATGGTGGTGGCGGGGTGTCGCCGTGGCGGTCCCACCCGGAATCGGGTCCGGTCAGCCAGTTGCGCACGAACTGCTTGTCATAGCTGGGCTGCACCTGGCCGGGCTGGTAGCTGTCGGCGGGCCAGTAGCGCGAGGAATCCGGGGTGAGCACCTCATCGGCGAGCACCAGTCGACCCTCGGGATCGATCCCGAACTCGAACTTGGTGTCGGCCACGATGATGCCCTTGCTCGATGCGTGCTCGGCGGCCTTGAGGTAGATCTGCAGGGTCGCCTCCCGCAGTTCGGCGGCGCGTTGCGCCCCGACCAGCTCGACGACGGCGTCGAACGACACGTTCTCGTCATGGTCGCCGAGATCGGCCTTGGTGGCCGGGGTGAACAGCGGCTCGTCGAACTTGCTGGCCTCCCCGAGCCCCGCCGGGAGTTCGATCCCGCACACCGATCCCGACTGCTGGTAGTCGATGAGCCCGGAACCGGTCAGATAGCCGCGTGCCACACATTCCACCGGCAGCATCTCCAGCGCACGGACGACCAGGGCGCGTCCCAGCACCTCCTCGGGGATGCGTTCGTCATCGGGCGGGCCCGCGAGGTGATTGGCGACGCCCAGGTGATCGAAGAAGAACACGCTCATCGCGGTCAGGATCCGGCCCTTGTCCGGGATCTCGGTGTCCAGGATGTGGTCGTAGGCCGAGATGCGATCGGAGGCCACGAACAGCAGATGTCCGTCATCGATGCGGTAGAGCTCACGAACTTTGCCGCTGGCCAGATGCCGGTAGTCGGTCAGAGCGGGGCGCATCGACCCACCCTATGTGCTGGGATCGGTGACATGAGATTGCGGTACCTGCCCTATGCCTCCCGGCCCGGCCGATTGCTGGCCCAGCTCGTCAGCGATGTCATCGTCATCATCTGGACGGTGATCTGGGTGATGGTGGGTAGCGCGGTGTACACCGCGGTGGCGACCATCGCCGAGGTGGGCAGGCAGGTCCAGGACGGCGCCGACGGGGTGTCGGGCAACCTGAACTCGGCCGGGGACAGCGCCGATGACATCCCGTTGATCGGCGATGCGCTGAGTGGGCCGCTGCGGGCCGCCAGCGATGCCGCCGGCGAGATCGCCGGTGCAGGTCAGAGCCTGGACAACACCGCGTCCTGGCTGGCGTGGGTGCTGGCGCTGGCCGTTGCGGCCACCCCGATCCTCGCCGTCGCGATGCCGTGGCTGTTCCTGCGCCTGCGCTTCTTCCGGCGCAAACTGACCGTGCTCACCCTGGCCTCGACGCATGCCGGGCAGGAGCTGCTGGCGATGCGGGCACTGGCCAACCGGCCGCTGGGCAAGCTCACCGCGATCGACCCGGACCCGATCGGGGCCTGGCGCCGCGATGACCGGCCCGCCATCCGCGGTCTGGCGCTGCTGGAACTGCATGCCGCCGGCGTGAAGCTCTGAGGGCTGCCAGTAACCGTCCAGGCCGTTAGGTTAGCCTGCACAACATGCCGCTCGACCTCGCCGACGGCAGCAGAACCGATGTCCCGACCCGGGATCGTCGGCTGCCCGGGTTGGCACTGTGCGCGGCACTGCTGCTGGTGGTGTCGATACTCAGTTTGGCGATCGGCACCCAGAGCGTGGACCTGTCCACGGTGTGGCACGCCGTCACCGAGTACACCGATACCGGCGACGAATGGATCGTGCACGATCTACGGATCCCGCGCACCGTGCTGGGTATCGTGGTCGGCATCGCGCTGGGGCTGTCCGGTGCCCTGATCCAGGGCATCACCCGCAATCCGCTGGCCGACAGCCAGATCCTCGGGATCGAGGGCGTCGCCGGACTGTTCGTCGTCATCGCCATCGCATTCTTCGGCCTGAACTCGACGCTGTCCTACATCTGGTTCGCGTTCCTCGGGGCGTTCGTGGCGATGCTGCTGGTGTATTTCATCGGATCCACCGGCCGCACCGCCGTGACACCGGTCCGGATGCTGTTGGCCGGCGTCGCAGTGGGGGCGGTCGCCGAGGGCATCTCGTTCACGATCCGGCTGCAGAACCCGCGCGCCTTCGATTCGATGCGGTTCTGGGACGCCGGCGCGCTCGACGGCCGCTCGCTGGAGGTGTTCTGGGTGGTGGCCCCGTTCATCGCCCTCGGTGCCGGGCTGTGCCTGTACGTCAGCCGGGGCCTCAACGCGATCGCCCTCGGCGACGATCTCGCTGTCGCCATGGGCGGCAACGTGGTTCGCACCCGGGTGGTCGGCCTGTTCGCGGTGACCATCCTCGCCGGGGCCGCCACTGCCGCCGCAGGCCCGATCGGATTCGTGGGTCTGATGATCCCGCACGCCGTGCGCTGGTTCACCGGGCCGGACTGGCGGTGGATCTGCGTCTACAGCCTGTTCGCCGCCCCGACGCTGTTGCTCGCCGCCGATATCGTCGGCCGGGTCGTGGTGCCACCCGGCGAGCTGCCCGCCGGCATCGTCACCGCGTTCATCGGTGCGCCGGTGCTGATCTGGCTGGTCCGTCGCTCCAAAGCGAGCAGCCTGTGACCAGGATCGATTTCGGGCGTCCGCAGCTGGTGGTGCGGCGCGAACCCACCCTGGCCGTGCGGGCGTCATGGCGCAGCATCGGTGTCGTGTCCGCGCTCGGCGCGGGGGCGGTGGTGCTCGCGGTGCTCGCCCTCGGGGTTGGCGAATACCCGGTCTCCCCGGCGGAGGTGGCGGCCGTCCTCACCGGCAGCGACCAGAGCTTCACCAGTGTCGTGGTGCTGCAGTGGCGGATGCCCCGGATCGTGCTGGCGCTGATGATCGGTGCGGCACTGGGTATTTCGGGGGCAATCTTTCAGGCCATCACCCGAAACCCGCTCGGCAGCCCGGATGTCATCGGCTTCGGCTTCGGCTCCTACACGGGCGCGCTGGTCGCGATCGGCCTGTTCGGGGGCGGCTACTACCTGACGGCCCTCAGCGCGGTCGCCGGTGGTCTGCTGACCGCGGTGGCGGTGTACCTGCTCGCCTACCGCAACGGCCTCGCCGGCTTCCGGCTGATCATCGTCGGTATCGCCGTCAGCGCCATGTTGAGCTCGCTCAACCAGTGGATCATCCTGAAGATCAAGCTGAATCAGGCGATCACCGCGGCCATCTGGCAGCAGGGCACGCTCAACGGTCTGCACTGGGAGCAGGCGGTGCCGGTGCTGGTGTGCCTCATCCCCGCACTGGTGTGGCTGGCCTATATCGGCCCGCAGCTCCCGATCCTGCAGATGGGTGATGACGCCGCCGGCGCACTCGGTGTGCGCCCGGAGCGAATACGGCTGGCCTACTTCGCGATCGGCGTCCTGCTCATCGCGATCGCGACGGCCGCCGCCGGGCCCATCTCGTTCGTGGCGCTGGCCGCGCCGCAACTGGCGCGCCGGTTGACCGCCTCCCCCGGGGTCGGGTTGGTCTCATCGGCCTTCATGGGTGCGTTCCTGTTACTGGCCAGCGATCTGGTCGCGCTGCGCTTGTTCGCCCCCGCCGAACTCCCGGTGGGCGCGGTCACCGTCGTCGCAGGCGGTATCTATCTGATCTGGCTGCTGACCGTGCAGGCACGAAAGCAGTAGGAGGGAAACATGTCATCGCTGCGCGCGCAGGATCTCTCGCTGGGCTACGGCGGCTCGCTCATCGTGGACGGGCTGTCGGTGGACATCGTCGACGGCGCGGTCACCGCGATCGTCGGCCCGAATGCCTGCGGCAAGTCGACACTGCTGCGCGGTCTGGCCCGGCTGCTGCGGCCCGCGGGTGGTCAGGTGATCCTCGACGGAGCCGATATCACCAGCCTGCGCACCAAGGACGTGGCCCGCAAGCTGGGCCTCTTACCACAGTCCTCCATCGCCCCCGAGGGCATCACCGTTGCCGATCTTGTTGCCCGGGGCCGATTTCCACATCAGCGGGCGCTGCGCCAGTATGCCCGCGACGATGAGCGGGCGGTATCCGAGGCGATGGCGGCCACCGATGTGACGGCGATCGCCGGCCGACCGGTCGACGAGCTGTCCGGGGGTCAGCGCCAGCGGGTCTGGGTGTCCATGGTGCTGGCCCAGCAGACACCGCTCATCCTGCTCGACGAGCCGACCACCTTCCTGGACATCGCCCATCAGATCGAACTGCTGGATCTGTTCGCCGAGCTGAACTCCGAACAGGGCCGCACCATCATCGCCGTGCTGCACGATCTGAACCACGCCTGCCGCTTCGCCGATCACATCATCGCGATGAAGTCGGGGCAGATCGTGGCCCAGGGCGCACCGTCGGCGGTGATCACCGCCGAGCTCGTCGAGCGGGTGTACGGCCTTCAGTGCCAGATCATCGCCGACCCGGAGACCGGCACCCCACTGGTGATACCGCGGGCCTCGGCCCGGGACCGGGCCCGCGCGCAGGCGAGGGCCGCCGATTAGGTGTTCGACAGGTCGGCGACCGGCCGGCCCTGCAGGGCGTTGCTGAGCTGCGGGGTCAGCAGGTCGAGTGCGTAGAGCAGGGCGTTGGGTCCGCTGTAGGTCAGCGCGCCGCTGAGGTTGGACTCCGATGAGGCGTAGAGCGTGCGGTCGTCACGAACCACGTTGAGTCGCTGGAAGGCCGGCGAATCCGCCAGCTGTTGCTTGCCGACACCGTTGACGAACAGCACGTCACCTTCGAGCAGTGCCAGGCGCTCCTGCGAGACGTCACCGACATGTTCCTGCGCGGCGAAACCCAGCGCATCGAACAACGTGCGGCGCGGATCGCCCGCACCGATCAGGTAGGGCGCGTCGACCTCGGAGCTGAAGTCCGCGACCAATGTCTTGCCCGCGAACTCGGGGTGTTCCTGCTTGGCGGCATCAATCTTGCCGTTGACCTCGTCGACGAGCTGCTGCGCCTGCGGCTTCTTGCCGAGTGCCTCGCCGGTGGTCAGAAGCTGGACATCCCAAGGTGTTTCCTCGTCGGGGTACGCGTCGGACTGGATGACGGTGGGCGCGATCTGCGAGAGCTGGTCGTAGGTCTTCTGATCGATGGTCTCGTAGATGGCGAAGATGACATCGGGTTTGGCTTTGGCGATGGCCTCGAAGTTGATGGTGTCACCCTCGATCACCGGGACGCCCTTGCCGTCGGTCTCGTCCTGCACCCAGGGAAAGTCGTTGTAGTTCTCGAACCAGCTGCGGGTACCCACCGGCACCACGCCCAGCGCCAGCACGAAGTCCTGGTCGTTCCAGCCGACGGTGACCACCCGTTCGGGGTTTGCCGGGACCTTGGTCTCACCGAATTTGTGTGCGATGGAGACCGTTTCGGCCGCCGGGGCCTCGCTTGCCGACGGGCTGTCCGAGGACCCCGCACAGCCGGCGAGCAGGCTCACACCGAGCAGGAAGGCCGCCATTGACACCAGCACCCGCGACTTCTTGAGCATGAGGCAACCCTAACCCACCTCACCCGCCCCACCCCTCGCGATTTGTGCGATATCCGTAACGCCCACCGTTGATAATCCCGCACAAATCGCAGAGCGTGGAACCGTGCGGGCGGGCAGCGCGTCCAAGAAAGCATGCTCGAGGACTACCTCCGCGATCAGGACGGCGTGATCACCATTGCTCAGGCCGCGGACGCTGGGCTGCATCGCCAATCGGTCTACCGGCGGGTGCGGTCCGGCCGTTGGACGCGCTGTTCACCCGGGGTGTACTTCGTCGACGACCGTCCGTTCACCGACCGTGCTCGAATCCGCGCCGCGGTGTGGGGCTGCGGGCCGCGCGCGGTGGCCAGCGGAATGACGGCAGCGTGGTGGCTGGAGGTGACGAAGTACCCGCCCGACGTTGTCGAGGTGACGGTGCCCAAGGCGTGCGATCCGCCCAGGCGCTATGGCATTCGCACCCGCCGCCGCGACCTGGACCCCGCCGACTGTGTGACGCGCCAGGGCCTGCGGGTGACCGCACTGGCGCTGACGGTGGTCGAGGCGGCGGCGCGCCCCGGCGGAGGAATGCGGATCGTCGACGGCGCACTGCAGCGTCACCTGGTGGAACTGCGCGAACTCTGGAGCGCCCATCTGCGCAACAAGGGCCGCCACGGTGCACCCGCGGCACGCAGGCTGCTGCGGGCCGCCGACAGCGGAGCCCACTCGCAGGCCGAGCGGATACTTGTCGGGCTGCTACGACAGGCCCGCATCACCGGCTGGCGGGCCAATCGTCATGTCGGCCGGTGGGAGGTCGATGTCCTGTTCGCGGATCCCAAGGTGGCCATCGAGGTCGACGGCCTGGCCTTTCATACGGATCATGAAGTCTTCCAACGTGATCGGCTCAAGCAGAACGAACTCGCACTGCTGGGCTACCAGGTGTTGCGCTTCACCTGGCTCGACCTCACCGAATACCCCGAGCGGGTGATCGCCGAGATCAGGTTCGCCATCAGCCGCCGGGCAGGCGCCGCAGCCAGCTCCCGAACGGGTGGCGCACGGTGACCGACCCCATCCGCACCTTGCCCCGCACGATGACGTGCAGCTGATCGGATCGCGGAGTGTTGCGGACCTTGAGTATGGCGCTGGCGGCGATCGCGTCGACACCGTTGAGGTCCGCGGTGGCCCCGGCCGGCACGATGAGCTCGGTCGAGCTGCAGTAGTCATCGATCAGCACCTCGACGACCGACCCCGACAAACCCGCCGCCGTAAAGTCCAGGATGGTGCTGCACATCCGGGTAGTCAGGTTCAGCACCGGCGCCACTGTCCACGGTCCCCGCCGCACGATGGAGGTCATCCAGCCGCCCAACTGCTCCGGTGGAGCAACGCTGCGATGCTGCAGCGGGGCGGCATTGAGCTCCATATTCGGCAGGTCGGAAAGCACGATGCGCAGCTCACCGCGGGTGCGGGCGGCCAGCGCGGCATCGGTGCGATCGGCGAACTCGTCGAGCGTGATCATGCCGTCGGCAACGGCCCGTTCCAGCAGCCCATTCACCCGGGCGCGGTCCGCATGCGAGACTCGCAGGTTGTCGTCTTGGCCTGAGTCCATGCCCCCGAGGGTAGCGACCACTCCAAATCCGGGCGGTGCGAGAGCTTTACAGGATGGCGCCCGAGGTGTACTTCGCGGCCTCGGGGTACCGGCCGACCAGATCGTCGACCGCCGAGACGACAGCGTCGACCTGGGCGGCGGCCGCACCGGTGAACGCCTCCTTGTCCGCGAGCGCGGCGTCGAGGGCGACCCGGTCCAGCGGTAGCCGTGGGTCGGCCGCCAACCGGTCCAGTAGATCGGGCTCGGCGCCCCTTTCCCGCATGGCCAGCGCCACCGCGACGGCGTGCTCCTTGATGACCTCGTGGGCGGCTTCCCGGCCGACTCCGGCGCGCACCGCCGCGATGAGGATGCGGGTGGTCGCCAGGAACGGCAGGTACCGGTCCAGCTCGCGCTGGATCACCGCGGGGTAGGCGCCGAACTCGTCCAGAACGGTCAGGAACGTCTCGATCTGCCCGTCGATGGCGAAGAACGCGTCGGGCAGCGCGACACGGCGCACCACCGAGCAGAACACATCGCCCTCGTTCCATTGCGCGCCTGCCAGTTCGGCGGCCATCGACGCGTACCCGCGCAGCACCACCTGCAGGCCGTTGACGCGTTCGCACGACCGGGTGTTCATCTTGTGCGGCATCGCCGAGGAACCCACCTGTCCCGGGGCGAAACCTTCGGTGACCAGTTCATGCCCTGCCATCAGCCGGATGGTGTGGGCGAATGACGACGGACCGGCACCCAACTGCACCAACGCCGACACCACATCGTGGTCCAGCGAACGCGGATACACCTGTCCGACGCTGGTGAAAACATCTGTGAATCCCAGGAATTGGGCGACGCGCCGTTCCAGTTCGGCGAGCCGCTCGGTATCCCCGTCGAACAGATCCAGCATGTCCTGAGCGGTGCCCATCGGGCCCTTGATCCCGCGCAGCGGGTACCGGTCGATCAGCTCACGCAGCCGGTTCAGCGCCAGCAGCATCTCCTCGGCGGCCGAGGCGAACCGCTTACCCAGCGTGGTGGCCTGGGCCGCCACGTTGTGGCTGCGCCCGGCCATCACCACATCGCGGTAGACGAGCGAGCGTTCGGCCAGCCGCGCCACCACCGCCACACCGTGGGCGAAGGCCAACTCCAGCGAGCGACGGATCTGCAGCTGTTCGACGTTCTCGGTGAGATCGCGACTGGTCATGCCCTTGTGCACATGCTCGTGGCCGGCCAGCGCATTGAACTCCTCGATGCGCGCCTTCACATCGTGGCGGGTGACCCGCTCCCGTTCGGCGATCGAGGCCAGGTCGACGTTCTCGACGACGCGCTCGTAATCCTCGACGACACCGTCGGGCACCGGGACACCCAGTTCTGTCTGCGCGCGCAGTACCGCCAGCCACAGCCGGCGTTCGGCGATGATCTTCGCCTCGGGTGACCAGATGGTCGCCATCTCATCACTGGCATAGCGGTTGGCCAGAACATTCGGGATCGTCACGAACACACAGCTTACGACCGGCTAGGGCGAGTCGCCCAGGTGCGTCGGATCGGTGATCCCAGCACCCCGGACGCCGAGCTGGCGGTTGATCAGCGTGGTGATGCCGAACAGCACGATGCCGATCACGACCAGGATCCCGGCCAGCAGGTACTGCTGGGCTGGCCGCCCGGAGAACGGCAGCACCAGGTAGGCCGACGCCAGGAACCCGATGACGGGCAGCACCGTCGGCGTCCGGAAGTGCCCGCCCGCGGCCTGCACATCGCGGCGCAGCACCAGCACGGCGACGTTGACCATCGCGAACACCGCGAGCAGCAGCAGCGAGGTGGTACCGCCGAGCACGGCGATGGCACTGCTGTTGGCGACCGCCGTGACGTAGAAGATCAGGCCGAACGCGATCAGCGTGGTGAAGATGATGGCCACCCAGGGGCTGTGCCGCTTCGGGTGGATGGTGCCCAGCACCGGCGGCAGGACGTGCTGGCGGGCCATGCCATAGATGAGCCGGCTGGCCATCAGCATGTTGATCAGGGCCGTGTTGGCCACCGCGAACATCGAGATGAAGGGCAGGATCGTCTCGATCGGCAGGTTGGGAGCACCCGCTTTGACGACCTCGATCAGCGGGGTCTCGCTGTCGGCGAGGACGCCGACGGGTACCAGCGCCACCGCGACGATGGCGACCACGACGTAGACGACGCCGGCGATTCCCAACCCGGTGAGCAGCACCTTGGGGAAGATGCGCACCGGGTCCTTGGTCTCCTCGGCCATGTTGACCGAGTCCTCGAAGCCGACCATGGCGAAGAAGGCCAGCGAGGTTGCCGTCGTCACCGCCAGGAAGGTGCCCTTGTCGGACGGGGTGTCGAAGGCGACGACGCGGGCGAAGTCGACATCGGCGCCGCCACCGGTGAACGCCCAGATCCCCACCCCGATCACCATGGCCAGGCCGGTGATCTCAACGATGGTGAGCACCACATTGAGCTTGACGCTCTCACCGACGCCGCGGAAATTCACGATCGCGATCAGCGCCATGAACAGCAGCGCCATGACCACCACACCGACCTTGCCCCAGTCGATGTCGAAGGCAGTGAAGAAATTGGCCGCGAAGAACCGGGAAGCCGTTGAGGCGGAGGTGATTCCGGAACACATCACCACGAAGGCCGTCAGGAAGGTGACGAATTGGATCCCAAAGGCCTTGTGCGCGTAAAGCGCTGCGCCGGCGGCCTGCGGGTATTTGGTGACAAGTTCCAGGTAGCTGAACGCCGTGATCGTGGCGATCAGGAAGGCCACCAGGAACGGCAGCCAGGCCGCGCCACCGACCTCCTTGGCCACCTGCCCCGTCAGCGCATACACACCGGTTCCGAGAATGTCGCCCACCACGAACAGCAGCAGCAGGCCAGGCCCCATCACCCTTTTGAGTTGCGGCTCTTTCTCGGTCTCAGATGTCGTCATGCCCGCCTCCCTAACGGCTCAGACATGCACGGCCCGGTCATCCACGGGGGCGAGCACGTCGATCACATCGATCAGTGTCGCGCGGGCTGTGGCCCTCGGCCCCTCACCCTCGTCCACCAATGAGGCAACCACAGCTCCGTCCACCGCGCACACCAGAGCGGTGAGAAGTTCCGATCGCACGGCCCGGCCGGACCGTTCCACCACCTCGACGACGGCATCCGCGCGTTGGCGCAGGATTCGCCGCTGGATATCGCGCAGCTCGGGTTGCCGCGCGCAGGCGATATAGCGCTCGTAACGCGAGATCAGCTGCTCTGACACCCGCGCCCCGGGGGCGTCACCGACCAACAGGTCGACCAGGAGATCGGCAGTCGACTCGGCACCGCGGCGGCGGCGCGACAGCGCGGCCACCTGCACCTGCAACTGCTCGGCCTCTCGCGCGCCCACCTGTTCGACCGCCTTGGCGATCAGATCGTCGAGCGAGGAGAAGTAGTAGGTGGTCGACGCCAGCGGCAGACCGGCGCGCCGCGCCACTGCGCGGTGGCGGACCGCATCGATCCCGCCCTCGCACAGCAGATCGGCGGCGGCACTCACCAGAGCGCCCCGCCGACGCTCTCCCTTGGGAGTCACCGCCGCTGTCACGCTTTGCATGCTGCCAGCAAAATCCCAGTTGTATGGCGGTTTTCGGCAATCACCACAAGTTGGCAGGAACCGCCAGAGTGGCCGGTGGCAAGATGTCCCGCATGCCAGCCCCGAACCGCCGAACCGTTCTGCGCATGGGCCTGGGCACAGCGCTCGGCGCCCTCGCCGCAGGAGCGGGCGCCCTACCCAGGGCCGCCGCCGAGCCCGCGCCCACCTATCAATCGGGGTCCTTCGTCTCGGCCGCCCGCGGCGGGGTGAGCACCAATTGGGCCATCGCCAGACCTCCCGGCCAGAGCGCCCCACTGCGCGCGGTCATCGCCCTGCACGGAAAGGGCAGCGATGCCGCGACGGTGATGGCCGGCGGTGTCGAGCAGGGTCTGGCAGACGCCGTCGGTGCGGGCCTGCCGCCGTTTGCTGTGGTGGCCGTGGACGGCGGCGGGGGCTACTGGCACAACCGCACATCCGGTGACGACGCCGGCGCAATGGTGCTGGATGAGTTGATACCGATGCTCGCCGGACAGGGCCTGGACACCTCCCGGGTCGGCTTCCTCGGCTGGTCGATGGGCGGTTACGGAGCTTTGCTGCTCGGCGCAAGGTTGGGGCCCGCCCGGACCGCCGCGATCTGCGCCGTCAGCCCCGCCCTGTGGACATCGGCCGGTGCCGCTGCACCGGGCGCATTCGACGGGGCGCAGGATTACGCGGCCAACAGCGTGTGGGGCTTGCCGGCGCTGGGCTCGATTCCCATCCGTATCGACTGCGGCAACAGCGACCCGTTCGCCGGCGCAACCCGACAGTTCATCGCCCAGTTGCCGACTCCGCCGGCGGGTGGTTTCTCCCCCGGTGGCCACGACGGTGAGTTCTGGAGCTCGCAGCTTCCCGCCGAGATCTCTTGGCTGGCACCGCTACTCGTCGCATGACGGTTCAGAGCGAGATGCGCCCCTCGGCCGCCGCCAGGCCGATATCGGTCCGGAAGTGACTCCCGGGCAGGCGAATTGACTTGATAGTGGCGTAGGCCGCGGCGCGCGCCTCGTTCAGGTCCGCCCCGGCGCCGACGACCGAGAGCACCCGTCCGCCGTTGGACACGACGGCGCCGTCCGCACGCCGGGTGGTACCCGCATGCAGGACGCCGTCGGTCTCCGAGCCCGAGATGACATCCCCCACCCGCGGCCGGCCGGGGTAGTTCTCGGCGGCCACCACCACGGTGACCGCGGCTCCGTCGCGCCACTGCAGATCCCCGAACGTTCCCAGCGACCCGGTGGCGGCGGCGTTGAGCAGTTGCCCCAGCGGTGATTCCAGCAGCGCCAGCACCGCCTGGGTCTCGGGATCGCCGAACCGGCAGTTGAACTCCACCACTGATGGCCCGGCGGAGGTGATCGCCAGCCCTGCGTAGAGTAGGCCGGAGAATGAGCTGCCCCGGGAGACCATCTCGGCGGCAACGGGTTTGACGATCTCGTCGACGATCTGGGTGAGGACCTGCTCGGGCAGCCACGGCAGCGGGGTGTAGGCGCCCATGCCTCCGGTATTGGGGCCGGTGTCCTCGTCGCCGACCCGCTTGAAGTCCTGCGCGGGTAGCAGCGGCACCACGGTTTCGCCGTCGACGATGCAGAACAACGAGACCTCGGGACCGTCCAGGAACGACTCCAGCAGCACCGGGTGCCCCGAGTCGAGCAGGGCGGCGGCATGCACACGGGCCGCGTCCCGGTCGGTGGTGACCACGACACCCTTGCCTGCGGCGAGGCCGTCATCCTTGACCACCCAGGCGGCCTGACCCGCGGGCGGCCCGAAACGATCCAGCGCCGCGTCGAGGCGGGCGGGGGTGTCGACGATCTCGCTTGCCGCAGTCCGTACGCCGGCCGCGGTCATCACGTCCTTGGCAAAGGCCTTGGAACCCTCGATGCGCGCGGCGTCCTTGGACGGGCCGAAGCAGGCGATGCCGGCGGCGCGCACCGCGTCCGCCACACCGAGCACCAGCGGCACCTCGGGCCCCACCACCACCAGATCGGAGCCGATGCGCTGGGCGAGCGCAACGACGGCAGCACCCGAACTGATGTCGACGTCGTACTGGTCGGCGATGCCGGCAGTGCCCGCATTACCGGGCGCCACGGCGACCTGTTCAACCTGCGGGTCGCGCCGAAGCGCGAGCAGCAGGGCGTGTTCACGGGCTCCGGATCCGATGACGAGGACGCGCACGGTTGACAACCCTATCTGCCCCGACGCCCGCAGCGCCCACGGTCTGCGGCCATACACTTCTGATTTCAGTGTATGGTCGACGAAGCGAGTGCGGTACGTCACACAGGAGGAAGCCCGATGACCACCTTGGAGAGCGCCTGCCCGTTCGGGGCGGGGTATGACTTCACCGACCCTGACGTGCTCCTACAGGGCATTCCTGTCACCGAGTTCGCGCAGCTCCGCAAGACCGCGCCGGTCTGGTGGAACGAGCAGGGCGAGTCGATCTTCAACGACGGCGGCTACTGGGTGATCAGTCGCCACGAGGACGTCAAGGCCATCTCCCGCAACAGCGCCGACGTGTGGTCGACGAACGCCAAGGGCGCGGTGATGCGGTTGCCCGACAGCGTCACCGCCGACCAACTGGACCTCACCAAGGCCCTGTTGATCAATCACGACGCACCCGATCACACCCGGCTGCGCAAGCTGGTGTCGCGTCTGTTCACCCCGCGCTCGGTGGCCGCGATGGAGGAGAAACTGGCCATCGCCGCCCGTGAGATCGTGGCTGCCGCGGCCCGCCGGAACTCCGGTAATTTCGTCGACGACGTGGCGATGCCGCTGCCGTTGCTGGCCATCGCCGATCTGATCGGGGTGCCCGAGGAAGACCGGGAGAAGCTCTTCCACTGGTCCAACTGCATCATGAACACCGATGACCCGGATTTCGACGCGGACCCGGCCATGGCCAACGCAGAGCTGATGGGCTACGCCTACAACATGGCCGAGCAGCGCCGGAAATGCCCGGCCGATGACATCGTCACCCGGCTTGTCGAGGCGGATGTCGACGGCGAGTCGCTCGGCGAGGTCGAGTTCGCCTTCTTCGTCATCCTGCTCGCCGTCGCAGGTAACGAGACCACCCGCAACGCCATGACCCACGGTATGAACGCGTTCCTCGAAAACCCGTACCAGTGGGAGCTTTTCAAGCGTGAGCGACCCGATACCGCCATCGAGGAGATCATCCGCTGGGCCAGCCCGGTGCACTGCTTCCAGCGCACCGCCCTGGTCGACACCGAGGTCGGCGGCGTGACCGTCCGGGCCGGCCAGCGCGTCGGCCTGTTCTACAGTTCGGCCAATTACGATGACGAGGTCTTCGAGAAGCCCTTCGAGTTCAACATCCTGCGCAACCCGAATCCACACCTGGCATTCGGCGGTAACGGTGCCCATTTCTGCATCGGTGCGAACCTCGCCCGGATGGAGATCAAGCTGATGTTCAACGAGATCGCCGACCAGATTCCCGACATCTCCAAACTGGCAGAGCCGCAACGTCTTCGGTCCGGATGGATCAACGGGGTGAAGGACCTGCAGGTTTCCTACCACTAGCTCGCTACAATTCCGGCGTGCGAACCCACGGGTGGTCCGGCTCCGCGCCGGCGAGTGACGAAGAAGCTGTCACCCGGATTCTGGCTGCCGCCGGTAAGGCCATCGACGAGCGCGGAGCCGATTTCTCCATCGCCGACGTGGCCCGCACGCTGGGCGTCACCCGTCAGACGGTGTACCGGTACTTCCCCAGTACCGAGGCGCTGCTGATGCAAGCCGGCGTGGCGGCGGCCACCGATTTCCTGGCGCGGCTGTCGACCCATCTGCAGGGCATCACCGATCCGGCGGATGCGGCCACCGAGGCCATCGCCACCGCGCTGGAATGGTTGCCGAAGGACAAGCACATCGGTCTGCTGCTGGCCCCGGGCCGCAATCCCGCACTCACCGAATCGGTGACCTCCGATATCGCTCTGCAGTTCGCCCAGTCCGTGGTCCGGCACTTCGATGTCGACTGGGCCGCAGCGGGATTCGGCGATGACGATCTCGACGAGCTTTCCGAGCA
>JBPPMV010000594.1:0-2341 GCA_051306235.1 Mycobacterium sp.
CGCACGGTGGTACCTGCACCCGGCGCGCTGGAGACTTCGAACGTCCCGGACAGCGCTTCGACTCGGTCGCGCAGACCGACCAGGCCCGAGCCGCTGCCTGCGGTGGCACCACCACGACCGTCATCGGCGACCGAGAGCCGCAGCGCGCCGTCGTCGATACGAGCGCAGACCGTCACCACCTCGGCTCCCGCGTACTTCGCTGTATTGGTGAGTGCTTCGGCGATGACGTAGTACGCCGCGACTTCCACGGATTCCGGTAGCCGCCCGTCGACGCGGACGTCCAGTTCCACCGGAACCGGCGATCGTCGTGCCAACGCCCGCAGCGCCGGCCGCAGCCCACCCCGGGACAGCACCGCCGGATGCATACCGCGGGACAGTTCCTGCAGATCGGTGTGCATCTCTGCCAGCCCGGCGACCACCCTGGACAGTTCGGCGCGCAGCCGTTCATCAGCCGGGCTGACCGAGGATTCCAGGGCTCGTAGTTCCAGGCTGAGCGAGACGATCCGCTGCTGGGCGCCGTCGTGAAGGTCACGCTCGAAACCGCGCCGCGCCTCATCGGCGGCGGCCACGATGCGCGCGCGTGATGCGGTGAGCTCGGCGCGGGTCTCGGCGTTGGCGAACGCCGTCGAGACCAGATCGGCGAAATCGCCGATGTGATCCTGGAGCTGCTCCGAAATTGCCTGTGGCCGGCGCGATCCCACCAGGAGCGCACCGCGGACCGCACCGTCGACGATCAGCGGTGTGCCCGCCCCGGAGTGCACCCCGAGGCCCTGCAGCCGCGCGGCGATGGGGCCGGCGGCCTTGGCGTAGTCGTCGATCCGGTCAGGCAGGCCCGTCCTGAGGATGCGTGCGCTGATGCTGTCCCCGGTCAGGCGGAACCGCTCACCGACCTGCATTCCGCCATCGGCCGCGGGATCGGCGCGGTCGCGGGCGGCGACGACGACGCAACTGTCCTCGGACTCGAATCGGACCAGCGTCACGTGGTCGGCGCCGAGGCTCTGGGACAGTTCGTCGACGGCCACGGTGGACACCGCGGCAGGGTCGGCGGACCGCGCGACGAGGGTGGCCACCCGGCGCAGGGCCGTCTGTTGCGCGGCGAGGGCATCCGCGTGCCGTCGGCGCTGGTCGGCTTCGGCGGCCCGCAAACGAGCTTGCCCGACAAGGACATTGGTCAACAACGCCAGGGTCAGGAAGACCGCCAGCGCCGGAGCCAGGCTGTCGCGTCCCTCCAGGTGCAGGTAGGCGTACACGGCTGCGCTCGCCAGCGAGGTTGCCAGCGCCAGGCCGAAATCCCAGCCCGCCGAGACCACCAGCACACCGAGCAGGAGCAGCGCACCGAACGCGTTCTCCGGGGCAACCTGCTTGAGCGCCACCACCGCGCCGACCTCGGCGACCAGGAAGACGATCGCGACGAGGATGCCGACACCGAGCGGACGTGCGGTCGGGCGCACGACCTGGGCCAGCAGGCGGTTCGGCAGGGATTGCCAGTTCACCGGGTGAAGACTAACGGGGCGAGCGAAGCGACGGGGGATAGACGACCGGGCGAGCGAAGCGACGGGGGATGGCCAAAGCCGAAGTTTCCCGTTAACAGGAATGCCATCGCCCTCTCGCCCTGCCAAGCTGGATGCATGAATGTTCTGCGCTGCTTGATCGTCGATGACAGCGCCGCATTCCGTGGCGCCGCCCGCGCCATGCTGGAACGCGGTGGCTTCACCGTGGTCGGCGACGCCGCGGACGCCGCGGAGGCATTGCGGCTGACCGAAGAGTTGCACCCCGATGTGGCGCTGGTCGATGTCGACCTGGGGGCCGACAGCGGTTTCGACGTCGCGGGCCGGCTCAACGACAATCACGGGGATGTCGCGGTGATCCTCACCTCGACCCATGATGAGCAGGACTTCGCCGATCTGGTCGCCGCGAGCCCGGCCCGGGGATTCCTGCCCAAGCTGACGCTGTCCGCGGAGGCGATCCGGGGTCTGCTCTGAGGCGCTACCGCGCTTCCAGGTAGACGATGACGGCGCGCACCCGGCGGTGATCATCACCGGTTTCGGGCAGATCGAGTTTGGTCAGGATGCTGCGCACATGCTTTTCGACGGTGCCCTCGGTGACCCACAACCGCCGCCCGAGACCGCCGTTGGACCGCCCCTCGGCCATCAGCGTCAGCACCTCGCGTTCGCGGGTGCTGAGCGCGGCCAGCGGATCGTCGCGTCGGTGGGCCGACACCAATTCGGCGACCAGCGCCGGATCGATCACCGACGCGCCGTGGGTCACCCGCCGCAAGGTGTCCACGAAATCGTTGACATCGGTGACGCGGCTCTTGAGCAGGTACCCGATGCTCTGACCG
>JBPPMV010000595.1:0-2777 GCA_051306235.1 Mycobacterium sp.
GGCGCGGCAGCCGGCGACGCTCCCGTCGCAACGGGCGGCAACGGCGCAGCGGGTGCCGTCGGTACCACGGGCGGCAATGGTGGTGCCGGCGGTGCCGGTGGCGCAGCCGACACCACCGCGGCCGGGGGGACAGCCACCGGCGGCAATGGCGCGGCAGGCGGCAACGGCGGACCCGGCGCCACTGACGGCGGCGCGGGCGGCGCGGGCGGCGCGGGGACGAGCACCAACGGCCTGGGAACCGGCGGCAACGGTGCCAACGGCGGCGACGGTGGAATTGGCGCCTCGGGCGAGGCCGGTGGAACCGGTAGCGCCGGTGGCGCAGGCGGAGCGGGCGCAGCCGGGGTTAACACCGGCACCGCGGGCACTGCGGGCGGCAACGCCGGATCCGGCGGAAACGGAGGCACCGGAGGACTGTTCGGTGGCGGAGGCGCGGCGGGTAACGGCGGAGCCGGTGGCAGTGGTGGTAGCGGTGGCAGCGGCCAGGCCGGCGGTAGCGGTGGAGCCGGTGGAGTGGGTGCCGCGGGCGGCGACGGCGGGACCGGAGCCGCGGGCGGTAACGGCGGTGTCGGCGGGGCCGGTGGAGCGGGCACAGGAGCCGGTGGCACCGGTGTCGGCGTCACGGGTGGCCTGGGCGGATCGGGCGCAACAGGCGGTTCGGGCGGAGCGGCAGGCGCGGGCGGCGCGGGTGGCACAGGTGGTGCCGGTGGTGCCGGTGCCGCAGGTGGCTCCGGTGGCGCAGCCGGCAGTGGTGGCGCGGCCGGCAACGCAGGCAGCGGCGGGATCTTCGGAGGTGGCGGATCAAGTGGATCCGGTGGCCTCAACGGGACCGGCGGCAGTACCGGCGCGACCGGTGCCACCGGATCGACCGGCAGCACCGGTTCGACGGGCGGTACCGGCACTGCAGGTGGCAACGGTGCCGGCGGTAATGCCGGCGCAAACGGAGCCGACGGCGCATCGTCATAAGTAGTGGCTAGACCCATCGGGTCACAGCTCAGACAGACAGTGGGGGCGTCGGCAATCCCGGCGCCCCCATTGCCGTTTCAAGTTCATGTCGCACAGAGAGGAGCGCCGAATGTCACCCCTGAATGGCAACGCAAGTACCGATGTTGGGCATCCTTGCGTCAGCCCCGATGTATCGGGGGTCGAGGATATCGGCAGACTGCTCTTGCAGTGCGCCGACCGTCCCGGCCTGGTGGCAGCCGTCAGCTCATTTCTGGCAGGCGTCGGGGCCAACATCATCTCGCTGGATCAGCATTCGACAGAACATTCGGGCGGAAGGTTCATGCAACGCAGCATTTTCCACCTTCCGGGACTATCCAAGACCCGCCTCAAGCTCGAACTGGAGTTCGCCGAGCAGTTGGCCGAGCCCTACCGCATGCAGTTCCAGCTCACCCAGGCAGCCGAGCCCAAAAGGGTCGCGATCATGGCATCCGACGCCGACCACTGTCTTCTGGATCTGTTGTGGCGCAACCGGCGCGGTGAACTGGACATGTCGGTGGTCATGGTCATCTCCAACCACGCCGGCCTGTCCGACCATGTCCGTCCGTTCGATGTGCCCTTCCTGCACATCCCGGCGACCAAAGACATTCGGGCGCATGCCGAAGAGCGTCAGCTCGAGGCGTTGCGCGGTCACGTCGACCTGGTCGTACTGGCCCGCTACATGCAGGTCCTCACTCCGCGGTTCTTGGCCGAAGTGGGATGTCCGCTGATCAATATCCATCACTCGTTTCTGCCGTCGTTCATCGGCGCGGCCCCGTATCGGCGAGCCAGAGAGCGCGGGGTCAAACTCGTCGGCGCCACCGCGCATAACGTGACCGAATGTCTCGATGAGGGCCCGATCATCGAGCAGGATGTGTTCCGCGTCGTACATCGTCACGGCGTCGCCGATCTCGTCCGACTCGGTGCCGACGTCGAGCGAGCTGTGCTCTCCCGGGCGGTCCGATGGCACTGCCAGGATCGAATCATCCTCCACGGCAACCAGACTGTGATCCTGTGACGAGCGCACTCCGCGGCTCTCAGGAATGGGCTCAGTGCCCTGAGGGGCCGGACTCACGAGATGCGCACTCCAGTTTGGCCTGCGGTACCGACGAAGGTTCGGTCGACACAAAACCGGGGCGGAGACCCTTCGTACCAGGTAGTATCACTGCCAGGTTGGGACGACAGCCCGCTCGGATCCTCCCGGTGAGGGGGGAGGGCAGCAGCTCGACCCGGGTGTCTCAAAGTTCGTTGTCCCCGAAGATCGCCATGCGTGCAGATGCCGCTTCCAATCCCACGAAAATGCTGCCCCGGGCTCCGCGGCGCCTGCAGTCGGGGCGCCTACGCAAGAAGTACATCTGGCTGCTCGGATCGATCGTCCCCGGTGCGGCATTCGCATCCTGGCTTGCCGTTCAGGCCACCGGATCGCACCTGCTCTGGTGGTTGGGGCCGTTCCTCACCTTCGTCGTGATCCCGGTCATGGATCGTCTGGTGGGAGGTACATCGGTCGGCGAGCCGACCGAGAACGAACTGGAGTCTCTTGACACCGACCCCTTCTATCGTTGGGCGACCGACCTCTACCTACCCGCGCAGTATCTGTCGCTGTTCTTCGCGTGCTGGTTGTGGGCCGGCGGTGGCTGGCTGCAGATGTCCGCCGGCGACAAGATCGCCCTGATGACGACGGTCGGAATCATCGGCGGCGTTGCCATCAACGCCGCGCACGAACTGGGTCACAAACGCGCGCGAGCCGAACGGTGGCTGTCCAAATTGGCACTCGTGCAGACCTGTTACGGCCACTTCTT
>JBPPMV010000596.1:0-16478 GCA_051306235.1 Mycobacterium sp.
TGTCTCGGGACATCGCTGACACTCATGATGTCGGTCGGGGTTCGCGGTGGCGATAGGTGCGGGTGGTTTTGTCGCCAGGCTGGTAGTTGCGGCTGGGGTCAGCGGTGAATTTCCTGATCAAGGTGGTGGCGCTGAAGATGGCGATGTGGTCGCCGTCGCGGACGCTGTGGCACCGGTGTCCGCCCCAGCGTCGGCCGACGTTGACCTTGTAGGGCGGGATGAATATGTTGCCTGACTCCGGGCCCACGACGTGAGCGCTGACGAATACTGGTGCCGGCAGCGGACGATCGGCCGGTCGTGCTGCGGCGGTGGCCCGAAATGCCTCGGCAGGCGTGGCGCCGCGTAGGGCGCGATGGGGCCGTCGGTGGTTGTAGAAATTTCGGAACGACTCCAGCATGTCGTTGAGTTCGGCGACGGTAGCCGGCGCGGGTTGGGCGCGTAGCCATTTCTTCAGGGTCTGCCAGAACCGTTCGATCTTGCCGCAGGTCTGGGGATGATAGGGCCGGGAATTGATGGTGCGCACCCCCAGTGCACGCAAGTTGATCTCAAACGCCGATTCGAATCCGCGGAGCCGTCCGGTGTAGACAATTCCGTTGTCGGTCAACGACATTGATGGAATCCCACATTCGCCGATCCCCGCGAGCATCACCGCCCACACCAACTCGGCAGTGCCCGCGCCCGGGCAGGCCTGCAGGCCGAGCAGATACCGGGAGTGATCATCGAGGGTGCCGGCGATGGCCACCGCGGTGCCATCGGCGAGCTCCCATTGCGTCCAGTCCGATTGCCAACACTCGTTGGGACGAGCGAAGCAAAACCGTTTGGTCGCCGACTTGGGGCGTTTCTGAGGTTGCGGGGTGATCATGCCGCGGCGGGTGAGAATCCGCCACACCGTCGACCGCGCCGGCACCACGCCTACACCGTCGCGCTGCAACTTCCACACGATCGACTGCGGACCGTGATCGAGGCCGTCCTTGACCAGCGACAGTCGGGTGGCCAAGACCAGCTCCTCGACTTCGGCCGCTGTCTGACCGGGGCAGGTTTTCGGTCGCCGGGACCGTTCTTCAAGCCCCGCGAGGCCCTGCTCACGAAACTGCCGTCGGAACTTGTAGAACGTCTGCCGACTCATGCCATGATCCCGGCAGAACAGGGCCACGTTGTCGATTTGCCCGGCCAACGCCGTCGCGCACCGAATATCCATCGCCGTCACCTTCTGGGCCATGAACCACAGTGGTCCACACCCCGATCAAGTGTCAGCGATGTCCCGAGACATCAATGTGTCAGCGATGTCCCGAAACGGAACAGGACGCGTGGCGTACGCGAGCGCGCCGAAATCAGGACGTTGTGGCGGGCGGCCGGAAGAAGATCACCAGCTGGCCGATACCGCCCAGCAGGCCGAGACCCACGGCGATCGCCAGACCGCACCAGCCCGACAGCCACGAGGCGATATCGGTGCCGGAGAAGAGCAGGTGATCCAGGCTGTACTTACCGGCGCCGACCCCGGCGACGGCCACCGCGGCCACCGCGAGCACCAGGTTGTACTCCCAGCCCTCCTTGACGATGAAGAAGCCGTTGTGCCGGTGCACCGTCCAGGCCGCCACCAGCATGAGGGCGACGAATCCGGCTGCCGGGACCGGCGTCAGCAGGCCGAGCGCGAGCCCCAACCCGGCGGCGATCTCGGTGCTGGCCGCGACCCGGGCGTGGAACAGGCCCGGCTTCATACCGATGCTGTCGAACCAGCCCGCGGTGCCCGGGATACGCCCGCCACCGAAGAACTTGTTGTAGCCGTGAGCAGCCATGGTCAGGCCGAGCACCACGCGCAGGACAAGGAGCGTCACGTCATAAGCAGAGGAATCAACCACGTAACAGAATCTAGGCCATCTGTTACGTCGCCGCCCAACCCCCGTCCACACTGAGCACCGCGCCGTGGATGTTCGCGGCGTCATCTCCGGCCAGGAAGACCACGGCCGCGGCCACCTCTTCGGGCGTGCTCATCCGCCGCGATGGGATCCGCGCGAGCACCGGCGCGACGTGATCGGCCGACTCGGCGGCCCGTTCGGTGGCGATCGGTCCGGGCGCGACGGCGTTCACCCGGACTCCCGACGGCCCGTACTCCGCCGCCCACGATTTGGTGAGCGAGTGCACGGCGGCCTTGGTCGAGTTGTACAGCGCCGACTTGTCCCCGCCGATCAGTCCGGTGATGGAGCCGATGTTCACCACCGCACCGTGCCCACGCTGTGCCATCGCGGGGGCGAGGACACCGGTGAGCAGGAACGGCCCGATGACATTGGCCCGATAGGACTCCAGCAGGGTCGCCTCGGAGATGTCCGCGGTGGGTTCGGGGGTGGACCAGATGCCGGCGTTGTTGATCAGGATGTCCACGGGTCCGGCCGTTTCGGCAAGCTGCCGGATCTCGGCCTCGCCCGCCCCCAGGTCGGCCGCGACGAACGTCGCCGCCCCACCGGCGGCCCGGATATCGGTGACGACGACTTCTCCCCGGGTGGCGTTTCGGCCGGTGACGATGACGGTGGCCCCCTCGGCGGCCAGGGCGTGCGCGATGGCTACGCCCAGACCTCCGGTGGAGCCGGTGACCAGTGCGGTGCGGCCCGCAAGCCGCGTACTCTTTGGACTCATGAGTCCATATGTAGGCCGATAAAAATGGACCTGCAAGTCCAAACTTTGACGAAGAAGGGCGCGGCCACCCGACAGCGCATCGTCGAGGGCGCCGCCGCCGAGATCCGGGACCGTGGCGTGGCCCTGACCACACTCGATGACATCCGCGCGCGCACCCGGACGTCCAAGAGCCAGCTGTTCCACTACTTTCCGGCCGGCAAGGAACAGCTCCTGCTCGCGGTGGCAGAACACGAGGCCGAGCAGGTGCTCGCCGACCAGCAACCTCATCTCGGCGCCCTGAACTCCTGGGCGGCATGGCAGCGCTGGCGGGACGCGGTGGTGGACCGCTACCGCCGCCAGGGCCAGAGCTGCCCACTGAGCATGCTGATGTCCGAGATCGGCCGCAGCACCCCGGCTGCGCAGGCCGTCACCGCCACCCTGATGCAGCGCTGGCATGGCGAGATCACCGCCGGGGTCCTCAGCATGCAGGAGCAGGGCAAGGTCGGCACCCGCGTCGACGCCGAACGCACGGCCGCGGCACTGCTGGCCGGCATCCAGGGCGGCGTCGGGATCCTGCTGGCCACCGGCGATATCGGCTATCTGGAGGCGGCACTGGACCTCGGGATCGGCAACCTTCGAGCGAGCGCAGTCACCGAATGACCGAGCGCGACATCACCCGGTCGGTGCCCGATATCGGGTATCTGACACCGCAGCTGTTCGACGACCTGGGCATCGTGCAGACCGTCGTCGCCAACGGCACGGTCTACGTCTCGGGAATCGCCCCGCTGACCGACGCCGGCGGCGAACTCGCTGTGGTGGGTACCGATCTCGCCGATCAGCTGAGCTATGTCCTCGGCGTGCTGGACCGGTCACTGACCGCCGCAGGTACCGACCGCAGTGGCCTGGTCGCCTGGACGATCTACGCCACCGACCTCACCGCACTGTCGGAATGCCTTCCCATCCTGCGGGAGTGGGTGGGGAAACATCGACCGACGAGCACGTGGATCGGGTGTTCGGGCTTCATCCATCCCGACCAGCTGCTGGAGCTCACCGCCACCGCGGTGTTATAGGCCCACGATTCGAGGAGTTCTAGCCGTAACCATTCCGGGTAAAACTCCACAAATCACGACAGCGCGGACTCCAACCGGTCCACATAGGCGTCGATATCGCCGATCGCCGACTCGGCCGCGTACACGCTGACCGAGATCGTGCTGCCGACCCCGGTCACGCAATGGGTCAATCCCACCATCGGGGACAACCCGGGGAACGCCGCGGCCAACCGGACCGGCCCGCCGCCCAGCGTGAAATCCGCCGTCCCGCAGTTGACGCTGGACACCACGGTGTTGCCGGTCACCGTCGCCGAACGCACGGCGGGATTGAACTGGCCTATCCCCCAACGCAACAGCGGAGCAGGCGTGGCGAGGAACGCGCGCTCCGAGGCCCGCATCGCCGGATGCGCCGCGCGCTCCCGGCGGGCCGCAAGATCGGCGGCGATCGCCGCCGGGCGCTGCGGGACCGGCAACCCCGGATGCAGTCCGACGCCGACGGTGCCGAAATGGTTGTATGCCTGGCGCGGTCCGGGCTTGGCCATGGTCACCTCGGCGCCCAACGCGCCGGGCTGCACACCGAGCGCGCCCAGTTGACCGGCCAGCGCCTCGGAGATGGCCGCCAGCGCAGCGACTGTCACCGTCGGGCCGGACAGCTGGGCGCGGTCGCGCACCACGGTCCGCATGGCGAGCACACCTGTCGGGTTGTCATTGGTCCGCAGCGGCACGCACGGCGCCGCGGGTGGCGGCACCCGACCGGCCTCGGTATCGGACACCAGCCGGCGATGGGCCCGGGCGGCTTCCACGCTGCGCCACACCAGCGACGCCGGGCTGGCGTATGCCGGCGTCACCGGTGCGACCACCGCCGATCCCCCGAACATCACCGCGGCAGGCCCGCAGGTCCGGCCACCGCCGCCAAGGGCATGGGTGATCTGCAGCACCGCGACCGTGCCCGCCCCCGCGACACCGGGGATTCCGAGAACACCCGCGAAAAGATGTACCCGCCAAGGTATCTCACACGGATCGAGCTGATCGTCGACCAGCGCGCTCACCGCGGCCAGGCATCCCGCCCACGACGGGTCTGCCAAATCATGCACGGTGAACTGCGCGGCGCTCACATCGTGGTGCACCCAGCTCGGATACTGCAGCCTCGAGTCGTCCTCGATACGCTGCGAAAGATCGGGGCTGGTACGGGCATTGGTGACGAGCTCATCGATCGCGGCGTCGAGATCGGCGGGCACCCCGTCGAATCCGTACAGCAGAAAGGTGTCGTTGGGCATCCTGGCCGACATCCAGAACATCTGGGCGTCGACCGCGGTCAGCCGGTTAGCGGCCACTTCCGATGAAGTCCAGGATGCGCTGCGCGGTGGCAGCGGACTGATCGAGCTGCAGGAAATGGCCGCCGCCGTCCACCACATGCGCCGCACTTCCGGCGGGCAGTACGCGCCGCACCCAGTCGGTGTAATCCGGTGCGGCACAACCATCGTTTCCACCGTGCAGATACAGCGTCGGCAGCACGGGGGCGGACAGCCAGTGATCATGCAGTTCGTCGTAACGGGCAGGCGGACGGCTGCCCCGCACCATCGCCCGGTAATAACCGAGCGCCGCCCGCCAGTTCGCCGGCGCACCGATGGCGTCGAGCACCCGTCGCACGTCATCGGTGCCGTCGTATCCGGGCGACCAGTCCCGCCACAGTTTGGGCACGACCCGCGCCGCCGAACGCTCCGGCAGCCAGGGCAACTGGAAGAACATGATGTACCAACTGCGCAGCAACTGGCGCGGCAGCTGCGCGGCCAGCCGGCCGGCATCGGGTACCTTGCCCAGTGGGCGGAATGCCGCCGACGGTGGCACCGACATGATGACGGCCTTGTCGAACGGGTTGTCCGGCATGGCCGCCAGCCCGGCCCCGGCGATGGCGCCCCAGTCGTGGCCGATGATGACGTCACGTCCGGTGGGACCCGCCGCGTCGAGCACCCGCAGCGCATCGTCCATCAGCGCGCCGACGTGGTAACTCCCCTCGGCGGACAGCGATGACGGTGCATACCCGCGCATGAACGGGGCCACCACCCGCCAGCCGGCGTCGGCCAGCTTCGGCGCCACCTCGCGCCAGCCGTGCGCGGTGTCCGGGAACCCGTGCAGGCACACCGCAACCGGAGAATCGGTTGCCTCCCAGTCACCCCACGTGAGAGCGCGCAGCGTGACGTCATCGGTGACGACGTCGATCTGACCGGTCACCGCGGGCCGCCTAAACCGGGTCGAAACCGGAGATCAGCCAGCGGTCCCCGACCTTCTCCAGGGTGACGCGCACACTGGAGGCGGTATCGGTCGGCGCGTCGGCTCCGACGACGACGGTCTGGTTGACGAACACCAGTACCACCGCACGGTTGGGCTCGGCGGACACCGATGCCGCGGCGGGCACCGTTGCCACCGCAGAGATCTGCTTCTCCTTGGCGCCGGGAATCACCACATCGGTGGTCAGCTCGGTGTAGGCGCCCTGGAACTCGCCGGTCAGCAGCGAACGGGCATCGGAGAGCTGCTGTTCCACGGTGTCGGGCTGGTAGGACAGCAGCGCGACGGTGCTGTCCTTGGCGACCTGGACGGACTGGTCACGGGCAGTGTCACCGTCACGCACCGAGTTGTCCTGCCACTTCAGGAATCCGGCGCCCAGCGCCAGCACGAGTGCCAAGCCGGGCAGGATGCCGTAGGCCAGCACCCGCGGCCACTCGATGGAGCGCTTGGTCGGTGCTGCTTCGGTCACGGCGACGTCGGACACCTCACCTGGTTCGGATGCGGCATCCAGTTCGATGGCGGCCGATTCGGTATCGGACACCTCGACGGCATCGGACTCGACGGCATCAGCATCGACAGTGGGTTCGGTCTTCTTCTCGGTCACGGCACGAACTCCACGTTGGACACCTTCACCTGTTCATCGCCCACATCCTGGACGGTGACGCGCATCCGCCACAGCCGCGGCTGTTGCTCGGCCGCACCGGCATTGGAGGTCTGCACGGTCACCGCGACCAGGACACGCGCCTCATTGTCGGACTCCGACTCCAGGCCCGCCTCGGTCACCGTCCCGACCGATTTCGACTGCGCCTGCTTGACCACTTCGATGAAAGGTCCTGCGCGCTGCTGGAAATCGTCGTAGAAGGTGCCGGTCGCGGAATCCAGGATGCGCTGGACATCGGATTCGGCCTGCTCGAAGTTGATGCTGGTCAGGTTGATCGCGCCCTGCCTGCCCACTTGCAGAAACAGCTGTCGCTGCGCCTCGACACCCTGTGATTCGTAGGCACGAACGCCGAGCCAGCCGACCAGTCCGGCCAGCGCGACCACCACCACGAGTCCGACGATCGTCGCCAGCCGGATATGGGACATTCCGGGTTTGGCAACAGCTGCTTCATCGTCGGCTACCGCGTCGAAATCCTCGACATCGGCAGCGGGTTCAACGGCGGCGGCTTCGACCGGTTCGGATGCGGACTCGCTCACTTCCCCGGTGGGGGTAGCAGCATCGTCTGCCATGTTTGCTCCTCGTTCGCGGTGCGGGCCAGGTTCGATTGGGTATACACCTGCCCGTCCGGTCCAACGTACGTGCCACTGGCCGGGTCGTATTCAGCGGCTGCGACCGCCGGCGGTTCAGGCGCCGGGGCGGGGGCCGTTTCCGCAGGTGGCGGTGTGCCGGGTCGCAGCTGGGGGATGGCCTGCCCGGACATGGTGGCGTTCGGGTCGCCCTTCCAGTTGTAGCCGTCGTTGAGCGGGACGTAATTCTCGTCGCTCTCACACATGGCCACGCTGGGGGCGCGCTTACCGGGCACCGTCAGGCACGGCAGGTTGCGGGCGCCACGCACGTTGAACGGCCCGTCTTGCGGAACACGGCAGTACAGGTCGCCGGCCGGCCGGTCCGGGTAGTCCTCCAGGCTCGCCGCACGCTGCTGCTGCGGGGGCAGGAAGCCGGTGGTGCAGGTCGGGGGCAGGTTGAGGTTGAGATTGAAGTTCAGGTAGGCGCCCTTGTAGTCCTGCTTGGTGTTGCGGTTGGCGGTACCGGTGGCCTGGGTGGTGGCGGTGCCCTGCGGCAACAGCACCAGCAGCTGCTCCAGCGCAGGCTGATAGGTGATGAGCACCTGGTTGATGTTGACGAGGTTGGCCAGCACGATCGGCAGCGTCGGCTGCAACCTGTCCAGCAGCGCCCGCACCTCTTCGGCGGCACCGGGGCCGCGCTCCAGCAGTCCGCGCACCGCGTCGTCATGGTCGCGTAGTTCACCGGTGATGGTGGCCAGGTTCGATGCCCACGCCCGGATGGCCCCGGACGTGTCGGTCTGGGTGTCCAGCACCGGCTTGGACTCGTCGATCAACGTGGTCAGCGGATCCAGATTGGCCCGTGCGTCGATGAGCAGCTGGGTGGAACCTTTCACCAGCCGCGACAGATCCGGCCCGAGCCCGCCGACCGCGAGGTAGGCCTCGTCGACCGCGGTGCGCAGGTTATCGCCCGGGATGGCTTGCAGCCCACGGTTCGTGGCGTCCAGCAGAGTGTTGACATCCATCGGCACGGTGCTGCGGTCCAGCGGGATCACATCCCCGTCGCGCAGGTCCGGACCGTCACCGCTGCGCGGCATCAGCTCGACGAACAGCTCGCCGACCGCCGTCTGGCTGTGCACCGCGGCGTCCAGATCGGCCGGGATGGGCACGTCCGACGTCAGCGACAGCTTGGCTTCGACGGTGCCCCGGTCGGTGAGACCGACCTCTTCCACCCGGCCCACCTGGGACCCGCGGTAGGTGACATTGCTGCGCGGGTACAGGCCGCCGGTCTCGGGCAGCTCGAGGGTGACTCGGTAGTGCCCGGCACCGAAGAGCAGGTTCGGCAGCCGCATGTACCCGAAGGCCATGATGCCGATCGCGATGATCGAGATGGCGACGAAGACCGCCATCTGCATGAGGATCCGTCTGGTCAGCACCATGTCATCGCCCCTGATCCCACCGGTACGGCGCAACGAGCGGATTCACCGCGGTGTACGGGCTGGGCAGCTGGCCGATGGTGCGGCCCCACTGCATTTCCAGCTCGGTGAGGTCACCTTCGAAACGGCTGCCGGTGAACAGGCCCTGATCGACGCGGCTCAGGGTCAGGTCGACGATGAGCGTCAGGTTTGCGTAGTCCCCGCGCATCCAGTTGGTGATGGTTTCCTTCGGGAACGGGTAGGTGCTCAGGAAGCTCAGCCCCCGCGTCAGCGCGGGACCGGCGTTGGCCAGCGATTCCAGCGTCGGGCCAAGGGCTTTCAGTTCTGCGACCAACGCTTCGCGGGTCTGACTGGTGGCATCGGCGGCCAGCGCGCTGAACTTGCCGAGCTGAGCGAGTGCCTCGGCGAGGCTCTCGCGCTGGTCCTTGAGCACCTGCAGCGCGTCCGGGATGGTCTGCAAAGCCTTGTCCACCACCGGCTTCTGCTCGGCGACCTGGCCGACCAGAGAGTTCAGGCTCTCCGCGGCGGCGATGATGTCGTCCTTCTGGTCGTTGTTGTAGGCGATGAAGAGGTCGAGCTGCTCGATCAGACTGCGCAGATCATCCTCACGCCCGGTGAAGGCGGTGCTGAGCGCGGTGGTGATGTCCTGGACCTGACCGACCCCACCGCCGTTGAGCAGTAACGAGATTGCCGCCAGCGTCTGCTCGGTGGTCGGGAAGGAACCACTGGACTCCAGCGGGATCACCGAACCGGCCTTCAGCCGGCCCTCCGGCGCGGTATCGGCGGGCGGCGCCAGTTCGATGTGTTGCGATCCGAGCAGGCTGGTCTGGCCCAGGGTCGCGGTCGCGTTGGCGGGCAGGACCACGTTCTCGTTGAGGCTCATGGTCACCAGGGCGTTCCAGCCCCGGCGTTCGATGTTCGTCACGTTGCCGACGGTGACGTCGTCGACGCGCACCCGCGAGTTCGGGGACAGGTGATCGACATCGGGCATCTCGGCCTGCACGGTGTACGAGCCCGGCCCGACACCCTCCACACCGGGCAGCGCCACCGAGTTCAGGCCCTTCCACTGGCAACCGGTGGCGGCGGCAGCGACGACCAGCAGCACGCCGGCAGCACGAACGGACGTCATCATGATCCCGGTCCCGTCTGCACCATCAGCCCGGGCAGTCCGTCACCCGGATTGGTGGCCATCGGCACCTCGGCGGCCAGTGGCGGCCCGCCCGGCGCAGGGGCGGCGTTCATCGGGTCGGCCGGCGGCGCGGCCGGTGCGGGCCCGGCCGGCGGGATGTAATCCGGGCGCATCCAATCCTCGCTGTAGGTCACCTCATTGGGCCGGGCCTGGGTGCCGACCGCGAGATTGTTGCCGATCGGCGGGAAGTTGTACTGCCGGTTCTTGATGATGGGCGCCAGGTATTGCACGCACAGCTTCGAGGATTGTTCGGCGCCCAGCCGTGACGCCGCCTGCACCGCACCACACAGGAAGGTGATCGGATTGGCGAAGTTGTTGATCACCGGCACGCTCGACACCGCACCCTGCGCCGGCTGATAGATGTTGATGTAGTTCTGGAACGTCGTCGGCGCCACGTGCAGGAACTGCTCGACGTCACCGAGGCTGTCGTTGAGGGCCTGGGTCACCCCGGCCAGCTTGTCCGATGTGGTGCCCAGGGTTTCGCGGTTGTCGGCGACGAAGTTCTGCACCAGCCCGACGGTGTCCGCGAGATCCTGAACGGCATTGCCGACCTCGTCGGGATTGTCGGCGAGCGTGCCGGTCACCGAGGCCAGGTTCTGGTTCAGCGCCCGCATCACGTCGGTGCTGTCCTGCAGGGCCGAGACCAGGATCGACAGGTTCTTGACCGTGGCGAACACATCGGTGCTGTGGTCACCGACCGCTGAAATCGCCTGGGACAGTTTGACCAACGTCGCGCGGATGTCCGCACCCTGGCCACGGAGGTTGTCGGCGGTGGTGTTGATGAACGCGCCGAGCTCACTGACCCCGCCCGGTTCGGTGGGCTGCAGGGTCTCGGTGATGCGATGCAGCTGTTCGCGCACATCGTCGTACTCGACCGGCACCACGGTGCGGCTCTGCTCGATGACGGCGTCGTTCTCCAGCACCGGACCACTCGAGTAGCTCGGGGTGAGCTGAATCGCCCTGGAGGTCACCAGCATCGGGGACAGAATGGCGGCGTTGACATCGGCGGGCACCTTGTGGCGGGCGTCGTACCAGAACGAGATCTTGACCCGCTCCGGTTCCGGCTCGATCTTGTCGATCTGGCCGACCGGCACACCGAGGATCACCACATCGTCACCGACGAAGATGCCATTGCTGCTGTCGAAGTATGCGACGACATTGACCCGGTTGATGGCGTCGTTCACCCGGAGCACCACGAATACACCGGCGGCCAGGAGCACGGCCAGCACCAGTGCCAGACCTATCCGCGTGCGCGGTTTCGACGGCGATGTCATGGCGTCACTCCCCCGGGCGCCGCTCCCGGTTGCGTGCCGGATCCGTGCGGCGTCGGCTCACCCGGGGCCGGCACGAACACCGGGCCCGGAGGCGTGGGGGTCGACGCGAGCCCCGGCGGGGCCAGCGCGGGCGGCCCCGGCGGCGCTCCGCCCGGTGGCGGAGCCGGGATCGGCTCGCGGTACGGGTAGCAACCGGTGGGGCCGGGCAGCGGAATCCCGGGCGGGCCGCAACCCAGGTCGCCGGGGTTACCGGTGATGGCGTCGGGCAGGGTCAGCCGTGGGTCGCCACCTTGACCGGTGCGCGGGTAGGGCACCGGCATCGCCGGGGTGCCGGCCTGGCCGACCTGCGGATCGGTGCGCTCCGAGGGCAACAGCACATTGGGATCAAGGCCCAGATCCGAGAACGCGGCATCGATGAACGGCTGGACGAACTGACCCGGGAGCAGGTTGGCGACATAGGACTTGAAGAACGGGCCCGAGGACACCGATTCGCCCAGCGACATCGCGTAGTCACCGAACAGCTTCAGCCCTTTCTGCAACCGTTCCTTGCGATTGTCCAGAATGGTGAGCACGCCATTGAGCTTCTCGATCGCCGGTTTCATGGTCTCATCGTTCTCGGCGATGAACCCCTGCAGCTGGCGGCTCAGCGCGGAGATGTTGCCCGAGATCGCATCCAGCGCAGCGGTTTGCGCCTGCAGTTCGGCCAGCAGCGCATTGCTGTTGCGGACCAGCGAGACGATCTGGTCGCTGCGCTCGGCCAGCACCGTGGTGGCCTTGTTCGCATTGCCCAGCAGCCCGCGCAACTCGGCGTCGCGCTCGTTGAGCGTCTCGGAGAACCGGGACACGCCTTCGATCGCGATCTTCAATTCCGGTGGGGTATCGGCGAAAGTCTCCGAGAGCACCCGCAGCGAATCGGACAGCTGGTTGGTGTTCAGCCCACTGATGGTGGAGGCGAGGTCGCCCAACGCGTCCGGCAGTTGATAGGCCGGCGTGGTGCGGTCGACGGGGATGGTGCCGTCCTGCCAGCCGTCCCCGCGAGGAGTCACCTCCAGGTACTTGGTGCCCAGCAGGCTCTTGGTCTTGACCGCGGCCTCGCTGCGGTCACCGATGCGCACATCGTCGTTGATCTTGAAGCTGACCAGCACCCGCTGGCCATCGAGTTCCACACCGGAGACGGAGCCCACGCGCATACCGGACACCTGCACGGCGGCACCGTCGCGAATCCCACTGGCTTCGGCGAAGTACGCCGAGTAGTTCTTGCCGCTGTTGAGGAACGGCAGTTTGTCGTAGTTGAGGGCACCGACGATGATCGCCGCGACGATCGCCAGACCGACTGCGCCGACGACGAACTGGTTGCGTTCACCGAAAGATTTCATCGCGGGGTGCACCTCCCGCTGTTCTGCCCGGCGGCCTTCACATACACCGGCTGACCGCCCTTACCGTTGAGCTTGAGGACGATATCGCACAGGTAGAAGCTGAAGAAGTCACCGTAGATGCCTTGCCGCGCCAACGCCTGATAGGCATCGGGCAGAGTATTGATCAGGTTGTCGAAGTACTCGTTGTCGGCGACCACGATGCCGGCGGCACGATCGGTTTCCTGAATGGTCTTCGCCAATGGCGGCCGGGCCTGCGCCAGCAGATCGGCGATGCTGCCCGCCGCTTCGCTGACATAGGCGACGCCGTTGGCGATATCGGTGCGCCGCTCCGCGAGGCCGTCGATCAGTTCCGACAGGCCGTCAACGGCTTTGGCGAACTGCTCGTTCTGGTCACCGAGCGAACCCAGCACCGTGTTGAGGTTGACGATCACCTCTCCGATCAGCTGGTCACGGTCGGCCAGGGTGTTGGTCAGCGCCGCGGTCTGGGTCAGGAAGGAACCGATGGTGGCGCCCTGGCCCTGCAGCGCGCTGATCAGCTGACCCGACAGTGCGTTGATCTGATCGGGTTCCAGCGCCTTGAACAACGGCCGGAATCCACCGATCAGCGCATCGAGATCCAGCGGTGGTGCGGTGCGCGCCAACGGGATAGTGGCGCCCGGGTCCAGCCGGGACGTGTCGCCGGCACCCTCCTGCAGGCCCAGGTACCGGCCACCGATGAGGTCGTCGTACCGGATCACCGCACGGGTGCCCTCGGTGAGCACCACGGATTCGTCGGCGGTGAAGTCGACCAGCACGGTGCCGTCATCGCGGATCTTCATATCCCCGACCTTGCCGACCTCGACACCGGCGATCCGCACGAAGTCTCCCGGCTCCATACCGCCGACATTGGTGAACTCGGCGCGGTAACCCTGCTCGGTCTCACCGAATCGCAGCTGGGAGAAGATGGCAAACAGTCCGAAGACACCAAGCAGACACACTGCCAGGAAGATGGTGAGACGCCAGATGGCGCCTCCCAGATTGTCTTTCATGACTGGTTGCTTCTCCTTACCGGTGTGGTGGGTGCATTACGGGGTGGGTGGGGCGAACGACGGTGCGGCGAACTCGGGCAACGGTTGCGGCGGCAGCGGTGTCGGCTGCACACCGGGCGCGGTGACCACGAACGGTTCCGAGCCGGGCGTCGGGCCCGGTTCGCGTGGCGCACCGGGCGGCGGTGCCGGCGGCAGACCCGGCCACAGCGGGGTGCCGTCGGGTGCGTAGAGCTGGGCGCCATAGGCCGGAGCACCCGGATACGGGATGGGTCCGATTGCCGGTCCGCCGAAGGTGTTCCGGATGCTCGGCGGTTCCGGGACGGCCCGGGTGACGGGCAGCCAGTTGCCGTAGGCGGGGAAGGCGATGCCCGGGTTGGGCCGCCAATCCACGCCGGTGCCGAAGCCGGTGTTGGTGATCAGCTGGCGCACCGGCCAGTTGTCGTCGACGCTGGGTAGCGAGCCGCAGCCCGGCTTGCCACCGGGGCCGCCCTTGGCGCCGACGACCGGCAGGTTCTGCGGGAACCGGTACGGGTCGTCGGCCAGCATCAGGCTGGTGTCCAGGATGAACGATTTGCCGTTACCGCCGGTGGCCTCGTAACCGCCGTGATCCAGCAGGTATTTCGCGCCGGTCAGCAGACAGGTGTAGGAGGGGCTGTACTTGAGCAGCAGGTCGGTGGTCGGCTGCAGGGTGTTCACGGCCTTGATCAGGTTGGCCTGGTTCGGCGCGAGCAGCTCGATTCCGGTGTTGGACAGGCCCGTGGTCGCCAGCAGCAGCGCGTCGAGTTGACGGGCATTGGTGCTCACCGTGACCGCGGTGGTGCTGGCCGCGTCGAGAGTGGCCAGGATGCCCTGGGCCGCATCGGAGTAGGCATCGCTGAAACCCTTGAGCGCCTGCCAGTCCTCCCGGATGGTCTCGCTGCGCGGGTTGAGCGCGAGCAGCACCTGATTGGCGTCGGTGGTGGCCTGCCCGATGACCTCGCCGCGCCCGCGGACCGCTTCGGCCAGCGCCGACAGCGTGCTGTTGAGTTTGGCGGTGTCCACCTGGTTGAGCACCCCGACCAGATTCTGGAAGACGGTGTTGACCTCGGTGGTGACGTTCAGCGATTCGAGTACCTGACCCGATTGCAGCCGTTCGGAACTCGGGCTGTCCGGGTAGACGAGGTCGACGAACTTGGCGCCGAAGATCGTGGTGGCGCGGATCTGGGCCCCGACATTGGCCGGGATGAACCGGATCTGGTCGGGGTCGATGTCCAGGCGCAACTTGACCGGTGACGCGCTCTCGGAATCGCCGCCACTGATCGCGACGACCCTGCCGACCTGGACGCCGCGCATCTTGACCTTGGCATTGGTCTCCATGACCAGACCGGAACGGTCCGAGGTCAGGGTGACCGGAACGGTACTGCGCAGCGAACCGGTGAACAGCGAGTAGGACAGCCAGATGGAGGCGATCACGAACACCACCAGCGCCAGGGTCCACCACCCTGGCGAGATGCCTTTTCCTCGTGTCGATGTCGCCATGTCAACCGGCCAGATTGAAGTTGCCGGATTGCCCGTACACGGCAAGGGAGATCATCACCACGACGAACGCCGAGATGACCAGTGAGGTGCGCACCGCCCGGCCGACCGCCTCGCCCACACCCGCCGGTCCACCGCTGGCGGTGAATCCGTAATAGGTGTGCACCAGCATGATGACGATCGCCATCGCGATGGACTGGACGAAGGACCAGATGAGGTCGATGGGGTTGAGGAACGTGTCGAAGTAGTGGTCGTAGACGCCGCTGGACTGCCCGTAGATGATGGTGGTGCCGAACTTGGCCGCGTAGAACGACATCAGCACACCCACGCAGTACAGCGGGACCACCACGATGACGCCGGCGACGACGCGACTGGACGCCAGGTAGGCGATGCTGCGGATGCCGATCACTTCGAGGGCGTCGATCTCCTCGTTGATGCGCATGGCGCCGAGTTGGGCGGTGGCGCCGGCGCCGATGGTCGCCGACAACGCGATCGCGGTGGTAGCCGGCGCGATGAGTCGCACGTTGAAGAACGCGGACGCGAAACCGGTCAGCGCCTCGACGCCGATCTCGGAGAACTGGTTGTAACCCTGCACTGCGACCAGCGCGCCGGTCGAGACGGTCAGGAACCCGACGATGGCGACGGTGCCGCCGATGATGGCCAAAGCACCGCTGCCCAGGCCCATCTGGGCGATCAGCCGGACCAGTTCCTTGGGGTAGCGGACGAAGACGTCGCCGATGGAGGCCAGGGTGCGGCCGAAGAACTGGGTCTGGACCCCGACCTGGTTCCAGCCGTCGACGACACTGCCGACGCTTTGGCGCAGGCGGTGGCCCATCACGGTGGTCACATCGTCGCCCGTACGCCGACCGCGGTCGCCACCACATTGATGGCGAACAGCGCCATGAAGGTGAACACCACGGTTTCGTTGACCGCGTTACCCACACCCGCGGGTCCACCACCCACCGAAATGCCCTTGTAGCAGGCGATCAGCCCGGCGGTCAGCCCGAACAGCGCGGCCTTGACGAGGGCGATCATCACATCGGACGGCCCGGTGATCAGGGTCAGCCCGGCGACGAACGCGCCCGGCGACACGTGCTGCACGTAAACGCAGAACAGGTAGGCACCGGTGAGGCCGACGAGCACCACGGTGGCCGAGAGCGCCAGCGACACGGTCGTCGCGGCAAGCACCCGCGGAATGACCAAAGCCTGAATCGGATTCACGCCCATCACCCGCAGTGCGTCGAGTTCCTCGCGAATGGTCCTGGCACCCAGGTCGGCGCACATCGCGGTGGCGCCCGCGCCGGCGATCACCAGAACCGTGACGATCGGCCCGATCTGGGTCACCGTGCCCAGCGCAGCGCCGGTACCGGAGAAGTCTGCGGCGCCGAACTCGGTGAGCAGGATATTGAACGTGAAGGTCAGCAGCACGGTGTACGGGATGGTCAGCATCAGTGTGGGCAGCAACGAGACCCGCGCGACGAACCAGGATTG